>NZ_QPIP01000150.1 GCF_003344345.1 Wolbachia endosymbiont of Cylisticus convexus
TTCTGATTGTGTAACAGTACACAGATTACAGTTAGTGAATATGTTGAATGGATTGGAAGCATTTTTTGATTTTAAACTACAGTCAACATCCTAGTTCTGTAATTCTTGATATGATTTGGATCAAAAGCACTTTTGGATGTCAGGATACCGAAAATGATATGGAGTAGCTTACGCATTGCAGCTCCCACAATTGCCATATTATGCTTACCCTTCTTCTTTAGTCTTTGGCAAAAACTCACAATGATAGGATTGTGATTCTTGGCTACTATGGCAGGAAAGAAAAGGGCCTTACGTAATGTTTGTGAACCTGATTTACTTAATCTTGGTTTAGAATGTACAGATGAACCTGATGTTATATTTTTCGGTATAACTCCTGTATATGCTGCCAATTGCCTGGCATCTCTAAAAGCTTTTATGTCAGGGATTTCAGCTAAAATAGCCATTGCTGATTCCTCTCCTATTCCTGGAATAGTCAATAGAAGCTGAAAATTTTCCAACAATTCTTTGTGCTGCTTTAATAGTTTGCGTATGGAGTTTTTTATTATTTCTATTTTTTTAACTATATTCGTTGCAACAAGCATTTGCAACTTCTTTAGGCAGTCTCTCTTTTTTTTCTAGGTGGTTATTTACTAATTCTTTTAACGCAACTGAGCAACGATAAAGATGTTTTAATTTTTTCATTTCAGAAGAAGGTGGTGTCCAACGAGTTGGTTCCTGTCTTTGGCAATAATCAGCAATAATTTCTGCATCAGTCTGATCATTCTTTTGTCTTACGAGCTTACTCCTTGTATAAGATTTAATACAATAAGGATTTACAACACTAACAAAATGTCCAGCATTGTGCAGAAATTCAGCCAAAGCTTCGCTATAACAACCACATGCATGACTTTACTTCTTCCACATTATGCTTTTGTAGAAAACTCAGCAGACCTTGAAACCCAAGATCATCGTTCTTAAAGCTCCTTTTCCTAGTTTCACGCTTTTCTTTTTTACTTATGAATGAAAGAAAAACATCAAAGCGATCTTTTGATACATCAATTCCAAGAAAGTTGTTGATCATATATAACCCCATACGTTACCATTTAAAACGAAAAGTAAGGCTAACCTTGTGGATACAGAATTAGAGCCATTTAGGTCTTTCTACGATACCGTCCAGCCTATACTTTTGAGGAGGGAACTCTTATCTTTCTTACAGATTTTATATCTAAGAGGAGAAACAGAGTTCTTCCCTCCTCCACCTAATGCTTAAGCTTAAAACATTAGATGCTTTTTACAAGATACAAGAGGAGTAGAGGATATTCTGATAGCTTGTGTTGATGGTCTGAAAAGCTTTCCTACAGCTATAAATAGTGTCTTTCCTAATGCAGAAGTACAGATGTGCATAGTACATCAAATACGCAATTCACTGAAGTATGTGGCTAGTAAAGACGCAAAGAGTTTTTTGAGCGATTTAAAGAAGATATATCAAGCAAGGAAATTGCTGAGAATTATCTGTTGGAATTGGATGAAAAGTGGGGCACAAAGTACCCTATGGTTATAAAATCTTGGCAAAATAACTGGGAAAACTTATCTGGTTATTTTAAGTATTCTGGGCCAATTAAAAGGGTGATCTACACCACTAATCCCATAGAGGGACTACATAGGCAAATTAGAAAATTCACCAAAACCAAAGGCTCATTTACCAGCATAAATGCCTTGTACAAACAGGTATATTGTGCTATAAAGAAAGCAGAGGAAAAGTGGATGATGCCTATATCTGATTGGGCATTAACTATCTCTCAACTTGATCTTTTCTTTCCTGATAGATTGAAAATTGAGTTGAACTAAAAATGCGGCTTGACACACTTTTTTGAACATTCCCCCGGTCTACTCTCCCGCTGTAGCAAAGATATGCTGCATTTCAAGAAACGCAGTAACTTCATGACTTAAAATTTGGAAGAGAAGAAAAACTATTTGCTCCTGCTCAATGCTGTAAAAAAACTAGATTGAATCATAGCCAACTTGAGCAAGTTGAAGTATGGATAGAAGAAAATCCTAATATTACTATTAAAGAAATGAGAATAAAGATTCAGAAAAAATTTGGTCTGAATGTCAGTAAGTCTACAGTGCACCGTAATATATGAAATTTTCATATATTACACCAACACAATGTACAAGATAAAAGAAAACAAGAGGAATTCAAAAAAAAATCTCAATGAAGTTATTGGCAAGTATCTTGGAAAAGAGCTGTTTTTCTTTGCTTATACTACTTTCTTTTCCTGCTATCACCTCTTTAACTTTTTTGAAACATATGCGTTGTTTCTGACCTTTTTTAACATTTCTTTCACCAGATTTACAACTTTTTTGTCTAGTAGTTTTGACCTTAATGCCACTTTATACTTCCATATTCAACTATTTTTACTATAACCCCCTCATATATACTATCTATTTGTTGGTTATGTAACAGGAGTTGGTATTAGAAATCTAATGTTTATTGTCGAGTGTGATTTTAGGCATTTCTGCTAAAGCGCAACTTTTAAATCGCCAAAATTTCTCCTTGCCTTTACTAATTCCGATTCTTGGAGTGCACACATAATCTGGTTTGAGGTGAGATTCATGAACACAAAATTCGTGGCTTATAGTAAGGTCTTGTTTATTATGTTCTTTTGTAATGTTTAATCTTTTGCACAGTATGCCTGGCCCGCCTAAGTTTGCTTCAAGCGGTTCAATGATCTTTAATCCTCGTATTAACACTGCTGCTGGGAATCCTTCTGCTTCTGTTACAATATTTAGACAATAATACATTCCATATATAAAATATACGTACGAAAACCCCGGAGTACCAAACATTACTGAGGTTCGATTAGTATAGCCTCTTGCTGCGTGACAAGCTGGATCATTCATTCCTATATACGCTTCAACTTCAGTTATTATTCCGCTAAAATTAAAGAATTTTAGCGTTTTTCCTAGCAGCTCCCCAGCTACGGTTAAAGTTGGCCGGTCGTAGAAATTTCTCGGTAGTATCATGTTGTTCATCATAGAAGTATAAGTTGCTTACATTTGCAAGCAACTTATACTATTTTTGCTTTTTCTTATTTATTTAGTCAAAAATACATCTCTGAGAAGTAGAAGTTGGTGTTGTTGTCCATCTTCCATACCTGTTGTAAAACTTTGACTGATTCAGAGCTTCTTTGTTGCAGCTGCGATGCTAACGCTTCATATAAAGATTTTGGCTCACGTTTCTTACCTATTTTGACTTCTTTATTTGCACGCAACTGCTCCGCAGTAACACCGTTGCCTTCAAGGAGAGTTACCCGTTCTTACCGTCAATGTTAACTTTAATTTTGCATTCTTTCCCATCAACATACCACTTTAAAGTCATTTCATATAACCCACTAATTATTTCATAAACTCTTTCCTCATCATCATTAATATAGCAACATGCCCCTCTCTTTTTTTCTTGATTAGGATGACAAAATGTAATTGTTCTTACATCATACTTTTCACATATACTACCGCTTAGAAGTTTAGCTATATCTACTCCTTCTTTATTGGCCTGTAGCACAAC
Source organism: Wolbachia endosymbiont of Cylisticus convexus (assembly GCF_003344345.1). Next base: position 3,548 of record NZ_QPIP01000150.1, read on the forward strand.
TCTCACGGTAGGGTAAACAATATTATCTTCCCTTTTGCCTTCTTTTATCATTATGGATCATATGGTATGATTTTTCATACCTTCAGATATCTCTGCCTTAATTTGGTCAGCAATTTTGCCTACAATCTCTTTACCATGATAGTGAGATTCTCCTTTCTTCGGAGAAAAAGGTTCTTTGTTTGTAGTATTAGTGGAAGGATCATTCTGTAACTTAAAGAATTCATCCCATTCTTCATTTGATATATCCACGCTCGTTCTTGCCTGATGCTGATTTAGACGCACTCTGAGTACTAGACGATCCTTCTGTTAAAGTTGTAACAGAGCTATTGCTTTTACCCTTTAGAAGAACAAGATACTCTTCTTGCTTTTTTTCCTTACTCAACTTTGAAACTGCATCACCAAAAGAAGGTTCTTTTACTGTATGCATATGAGGACTTTTTACTCTATTCTCACTATAGGGTACTAAAATAGTTCCCAAAAGCTTTTTAAATAAGCTAAATCTAATATACACCACCTCTTACCATTAACTAAATATCAGTATGCAGACTTTGTCATAATTAATCAATAACTAATTTACCCTAAATTAAAATGAGCTGCTAAAAAGGTATAAATTGAGATTAGGTAAAGCTTTTGGTATAATATCTAGTCAATTTGGATAGGCAGGTGATCTTAGCTACAAAGACGTTTTTTACCTCATTTATTTTTGGGCTCATTCTTTTTCCTTGTTTTATAAAACTTCTAAAAAAGATAAGTAAAGATGGGCAACCAATCAGATCATGTGGACCAGAAAGCCATTTAATAACAAAAAAGAATATACCACCTATGGGTGGAATAATAATACTCACTTCTGCTTTATTACCAATCCTGCTTTGGAATCAATTAACACCAGAAGTTTTATTACTGATATTTATAACTCTATTTTTTGCTCTACTTGGATTTATTGATGACTATTTAAAATTGAAGACGAATCACCACAGAGGTTTAAGTGCAAAAACCAAAATACTCATTCAGTTTGTCGTCGTTCTGGTTGTTATGTCTATACTTAAACTACAATCTGCTGAAGATTTTACAAAAACTTCCCTATTTAAAGAAGTAATAATCGACTTTGGCTATCTATATGTTCCGTTTGCTGCATTTGTAATTGTCGGCTCTTCTAATGCCGTAAATCTCACAGATGGCCTAGATGGCCTTGCTGCAACTCAAGCCATCACTTCCTTTGCTTTTTTGGGGCTAATTGCATACATAACTCAAGCAGATGTAAATATTACTTTATTCTGCATCGCATTTATAGGAGCCATTTTAAGTTTCTTGTGGTTTAACACACATCCAGCAAAAATATTTATGGGTGATGTTGGAAGCCTATCAATCGGTGCAGCTTTAGGGTTAACTAGTGTCCTAATTAAAAAAGAAATGCTTTTTGCTATTATTGGAATAATCTTTGTAATAGAGACTCTCTCTGTGATTATTCAGATATCATATTTTAAATATACAAAGTTTAAATATGGAGAAGGAAAAAGAGTTTTCCTTATGACACCAATACATCATCACTTTGAAAAGAAAGGGTGGTCAGAAAATACAATAATTATAAAATTTTGGATAATTTCTATTGTTTGTTCGATTTTTGCTTTAGCTTTCTTATTATAGGAATTATGAAATATCCAGATTTTACATTAGAAAATACATTATCAGGCATTATAGCAGGAGTAGATGAAGTTGGAAGAGGTCCGCTTGCTGGTCCAGTGGTATCTGCAGCTGTAGTGTTTATTGATAGAAATACAATTATTGATGGAATCAACGACTCGAAAAAATTGACTCCTAAGTGTAGGCAAGTCCTATATGAAAAAATAACATCTGTTGCAAAATTTGGTATAGGAATGGCAAGCGTAGAAGAAATAAACTCATACAATATCTTGCAAGCAACAAAGCTTTCAATGAAACGTGCACTGGTGAATTTGGATCTAGAATTAGATTATGTGCTAGTTGATGGTAATCAACCACCTGAAGTGAAATGGCAAGTAAAATCTATAGTGAATGGTGATAGTTTGAGTATATCAATTGCCGCTGCTTCAATCATTGCAAAAGTTACAAGAGATCGGCTTATGGAAGAGTTACACAATAAATATCCCAAATATAACTGGTATAAAAATAAAGGATATGGAACAAAAGAGCACCTTAATGCTATTAGTCTTTATGGAATTACGAAACACCATAGAAAAAATTTTACACCCATATCTCGGGCATTTTAATCATTTACCTTTTTTGAAAGGCATGCTTTCATTAAATAGGCAAACTGTACTTGATCCATTCCTTAAGGTAAATACTGAACTTACTCTTTCGATTATCAGATAGTCATCAACTGTACGGAAATTGATCAAAGACTCATACCCTGCAGAATCAACCATAAAAACTGCCGGGAGATCAGAGTTTATTTTATTAAATTGTAGATATGTAAATTTTCCGTCATCAAAAACCTTGATTGGTATTGTTGACTGACTGCCTTTAACATGCGAGATTGAATAGTTAAAATTTAAGCCCTTCTTTATAACTTCAATATCATTTATATCAGGAATAATGGTATGACTAGCTTGCTCTAGAATATTACCGTTACTCGTTGAATAAATTTCATCACTGTTGAATAGTGGATAAAGAAACCTTACTTCATATGCTAATTTTGGATCATCTAATCCAGTTGCTTCCTCAGCATGAAACTCAAAGTAATAAACTCTTTTATTGGTAATTATAGTTGCATTAGTATCGGCAATATCGTCTATAGGCTTAATAAATAATCTATTACCTTGAGGAACGAGTTGCCAACCAGTTGCATCACCCATTGAAAGATTTTGTATTACTTCCCCTGGTTCAAACAATATACTGGATTGATAACCATAAAAACCCGTATACTTATGTACAGCTTGTGGATTATAATTCATTACCTTTATGTGATTATCACCGGCTATTGGGCGTGGCTCCTGTTTTGCAAGTGCATCACCACCACAAAAGAACAACAGTACGGCAAACAGTAAACCAATCATAATATCAAAATAAATTAATCTTCATTTTACCATTGATAGACATGCACTGCAACCGTTAAGCTATACTATAAACCCCAATTATAGGTTAGTAAGGGGTAAAAAAGCAAGAAATCAGGCAGACGCTTTGAATGCTTTAGAACTACAGTAGGCTTCAACTGAACGGATAAACTTGGAATTCTGCCATTTTCACTTCGTAAACATACCAATAATTTTATCCATTATTCCGCCCATATTTGCTTCAGCTTGAGTGTGCACTATCCTACCACCGTGTGAAATTAATTTGGGATCTGCGCCAGGTGATATATTAACAAACTTACTGCCAACAACTCCACTGCTAGTGATTAGAGCTGAGCTATCAACTGGCAATTTTATATCTCTGCTTATGCACATATCGATTCGCGCTATGTAGGTAGCTTTGTCAAGTGATACACCAGTTATGCTTCCAACACCTACGCCGGAAATTTTAACGCTATCGCCGACTCCTACACCGTTAGCATCAGTAAAAAGGCCATGTATTTTATAGCAATCCTTATAATTTTTCTTTATGTAAGATAGCTTGTCAATGGCAAAGAAGATAAGAAAAATAGTGAAAATTAATACAAATGACCCAGCAGTTATTTCAAGTATATTTGACCTTTGCATCTTCAGTTATTAGGATTCCAGCTTTCATAGTAGTTTTTCACCTTTTGGTTTGGGTAATATGCATCTTTTGTACCCGTTAAATTAGGAATTTTTCTCTTTTTATTGTTAACTGGTACTGCATTATCGGTATAATGCAGCCATATATGCCATTCTGGAGAAACTGTTGTTGGCTCAGAAATATTTCCGTATGTCACCCATCTTTTTCCTTTACTTGATTCATAGTAAGAATTTCCGTTTTCGTCTCTCCCTATAAGTTTACCTTTTCTTCGTAATAGGTTTGTTACTGCATTATAAATTTTAGATAACATAAAGGTATTAAAACAAAAAGTATTATATATACTAATACTTTAACGATGTATTAACAACAGTTTAATGCAATTACCAATTCTACAAGTGATTATACCAATAATTGCGTCAATGTTTTGCTTTCTTGCCAAGAGGCACAAGATATCTTGGTTTATTTCTTTTACCGCAACAACAGCTACTTTTTTGATCTCATTGATGCTGCTCATAAAAACATACAATGGTGAAATTATAACTTATTACCTTGGAGATTGGGCTCCTCCGTACGGAATAGAGTTAAAAATCGACATGTTGAACTCCTTGATTCTAACTTTGGTGAATTTTATAGCGCTGATTAGTGTGCTTTATAGCTTTCATATTAATGAAAAAGAGATTAGCAAAAACAAAATCACTGGTTTTTATTCTCTATTTTTACTGTGCTTAAGTGGATTACTTGGGATTTTAGTCACAAATGACATATTCAACCTTTATGTCTTTTTAGAAATTTCATCTCTTTCTTCTTATGTTCTAGTTTCAATGGGAAGAGATAAGAAAGCTTTAGCTGCAGCATTTGAATATCTAATTAGCGGTACTGTGGGGGCAACATTTTACTTGTTTGGCATCGGGCTTTTGTACTCTATGACAGGAACGCTCAACATGTCTGACATGGCTGAAAGGATAGTGCCATTATACGATAATAACATCATAAAGCTTGGTACATTGTTCATTTTTGTTAGTCTCTCAATCAAGATGGCGCTGTTTCCACTCAGTAGATGGCTAGTTAATGCGTATAGTGAAGCACCAAGCTTCATTAGCATATTCTTTTCAGGTACAGTAACCAAAGTGATGATATATGTTTTTATCAGAATCTTTTATACTGTTTTCCAGCAAAATTTTTTCTTACCACTAAGCAATGTGATGATCATTCTTGCGCTTTGTGCTATTGTATTTGGGTCAATATTTGCAATAATCGAAAAAGATATAAAAAGACTACTTGCTCATTCCAGTATCAGTCAGATTGGCTATATAATTTTAATGCTGGGTTTAAATTCAAAAGCAGGTTTATTTGCAGCAGTTTTTCATATAGTTAACCACAGTATGATAAAAACGTCTTTATTCATGATTGCAGGGTGTATTTCTTATAAGTTTGGTATGACAAAAATAGAAAATTTATCAGGACTAAAAAAGTCAATGCCTTATACAACGCTTGCATTTACTCTACTTAGTTTGGCATTAATCGGTGTACCTTTGACAAATGGCTTTGTAAGTAAGTGGTATATGATGAAAGCAATTGTCGAATCTCATGCATGGGTCTCTCTGATGGTTTTTGCTGTTGGCTCTTTTTTTGCACTAGTATACATGTGGAAAATGGTTGAGAAAATGTATTTTGAAAACAGTACAGAATCAAACGTTGGAGTGACACTTAACGAGGTGCCATTCCTTATGCTCTTTTGCCCATTGTTTATGGCAACTTTAACGGTAATAACTGGGATATATAGCAATCTAATTCGATTAGTGATTGATAAATTTGCTTTTTGATTTTCTTATGTTTTATTGTACCTCAAAGTCTGTAAAGTTTTCGCTGTGGATAAGCTAAAGAAGATTCACTTATTACTAGTCATTAACGTAATAGCTCTGTTTTGCGTTGGCATTGTTGTTCAATATTCTTCTGCTGGAGGAAAGTGGGCTCCATTTGCAATTCATCAATTGGTCATATTCTCTTTCTTCTTTTTGCTTGCTATAGCTATGTCATTTATAGAACTAGATTTTTATTTGAAGCGCGCTTATTTTTTTTATATAGCAACAGTAATTTTGTTATTAATAGTAAATTTTTTTGGTTTGCACATAATGGGTGCTACGAGGTGGATAAGAATTGGTTCAATTAGCTTGCAACCATCAGAATTTGCAAAAGTAGGCTTAATACTTGCACTTGCTTGTTATTTCAATAAACAAAGTGTGTATAAAATGATGAAATTTCAAAGCTTATTTAAGCCGCTTATAATTATTTTCTTACCTGTATTTCTGGTATTGAAGCAACCTAATTTAGGCACAGCTGTGATAATGTTTTTTATAGGAGCATCAATTATATTCACAGCAATAATGGAAAGATCTCATTTAATAATTTTTGGAACACTTGGCATTTTCGCAATACCAGCTATTTGGCCTTTTTTGCGCCCTTATCATAAGCAAAGGATATTATCGTTTTTGGATTCATCAGTGGATCCACTTGGAATAGGTTATAATGCACAGCAATCTCAAATAACTATTGGTTCAGGAGGTTTGTTTGGTAAGGGCTTTGTTAACGGAAGTCAAACTCAACTTGGATTTTTGCCGGAAAAGCGTACAGATTTTGCTTTTGCAGTGCTGAGCGAAGAATGGGGTTTTTTAGGCAGCATGACTTTGATTTTACTCTATACCACATTGCTCGCTATAATATTCTCTATCGCTTACAGGTCAAAAAATTATTTTTCTAAGTTAATATCTATCGGGATTTTTGCCTTTTTTGGTGCTCATTTCTTTATAAACATTGGAATGACAATAGGCCTATTACCTATAATAGGTGACCCACTGCCATTTCTATCCTATGGCGGAAGCACAACTGCTGCGAGCTTGATATGTATAGGGTTGCTACTTAGTTCCGTATCATCTACAAAGGACTTAAAGCTAAGCTTCCGATTTCATCCATAGAAAGAGCTTAGACAACCATCATTTTGCTAATAGTTAACGTCTTATTCCTCAATGAGAGTCCCATTTTACGGTGTTTAAATCTATTCCCTCTTGTACCATTTCCAAAAGTGGGCTCATCTCTCTTAGCCGTCCAACATTTTTAGTAACAAGATCTGCTGCGTATAGAACTTCATCTTTAGTTGTGAATCGGCCAAGGCCAAATCTAATTGATGAATGCTCAAGATCGTGGCCATTGTTTAGTGATCTTATGACATAAGAAGGCTCAAGAGATGCAGATGTGCATGCAGAACCGGAGCTCACTGCTAAATCCTTGATTGCCATGATAAGAGACTCACCCTCAACATAAGGAAAACTTAAGTTGAGGTTACCAGGAATCCTATTTTCATAGTCACCATTTAAAACAACATCAGGAAATGCTTCTTTTATTTTGTTGTACAAAATATCTCTCAGTTCTTCTAATTTACTTGCTTCTGTTTCCATTTCTTCTTTAGCGATACGTGCCGCTTCACCAAAACCAACTGCAAGGGGAGTGGGAACTGTTCCAGAGCGCATGCCTCTCTCCTGTCCACCACCACTAATTAGTGGTGTCAATCTAACTCGAGGATTTTTTCTACGAACATATAATGCACCTATTCCCATAGGTCCATAAATTTTATGGCTAGAAAGGCTCATAAGATCAATGTTCATTTCATTTACGTCTATTGGAACTTTTCCAAAGCTTTGAGCAGCGTCTGTATGAAAAAATATATTATACTTTCTACATATTGCGCCAATTTCTTTGACAGGTTGCATTACTCCGATTTCATTATTCGCCATCATCACTGAAATCAGAATTGTTTTATCGGTGATTGCCTCCTCAAGTTTCAACAAATCTATAATTCCGTTTTGCTTAACGGACAAATATGTAACTTTAAAGCCTTCATTTTCCAGATGTCGACAAGAATCTAAAACGCACTTATGCTCTGTGCAGACAGTTATTATATGATCTCCTTTATTTTTATAAAAGTGAGCAACACCCTTGATAGCCATGTTATTTGACTCAGTTGCACCTGAGGTAAAGACGATTTCTTTGCTATCTGCGTTCACCAAGTCAGCAATGTGCTTTCTTGCTCTTTCTACTGCGTCCTCAGCTGTCCAACCAAATGAATGGCTACGAGAGTGTGCATTACTAAACTCACCAAAATAAGGTATCATCATCTCCAAAACACGATGATCTACTTTAGTAGTAGATTGATAATCAAGAAATATTGGTAATTTTATTTTAGCATCATGTATTTTTTTACTTTCAACATTCATAAAGCTATCACAGAGACAAAATTTACAGCTATTTAATAGCACTAAAACTTAATTTTTTCAAGGTATAGTCTTGCCTAAACGAAAGTTGTCAGCGCTCTCTCCTACGTTATTCCAGTGCCCCTGTAAAATGTCATTCCCTATGATCAGTGTTTGACACTGGTAGGTCGAATACACGCTAGGCAACCCTACTAGCACTAGCAGCTTCTTGCTGTCCATTTGTTAAGATTGGTTTATCAACTTGAGTATCAGGCTTTAACATCATATATGTAGCACCACCAACTGCTAGTGCTATAGCTATAACTGCAACCACTGCTATAGGTATCGCAATTGTCCCAGTTGCAAAAAGCACCGCTGCTATAGCAGCACCTAATAATGCAGTTTCTACAGCGGCAGCAACCCCTCTATTAAATGCTTTCACAAAAGAACGTCCTCCTGCCTTTAATAGAACTTCTACGTTTTGACCCTTAGCATAATCTAAAGGAGTCATTCCATGTGTATTTACTGCATTAACATTTGCTCCTTTTTCGAGTAAAACCTCTACTGTCTCTTTGCGACAATAAGAAACAGCATAATGTAAAGGAGTTCCATATAAATGTTGCACATCAACATTTGCTCCTGCTTGGATTAAAAACTCTACTATCTCTTTATGATCTTTATGAACAGCATTGTGTAATGGGGTAAACCCATGTTCCATTCCTTGTATCTTGAAAAAAGCATCTAATGTTTTAAGCTTGAGCATTAGGTGGAGAAGGGAAAAATTTTGTGTTCATTCCTAGATATAAAATCTGTATGAGAGTTAAGAGTTCCCTCCTCAAAAGTAGAGGCTGAACGGTATCGTAGAAAGACCTAAATGGTTCTAATTCTGTATTCACAAGGTTAGCCTTACTTTTCGTTTTAAATGGTAACGTATGGGGTTATATATGATCAACAACTTTCTGGGTATAGATATTTCAAAAGAACGCTTTGATGTTTTTCTTTCATTCATCAGTAAAAAAGGGAAACGTGAAACTAGGAAAAGGAGTTTTAAAAACGAGGATTCAGGATTTCAAGGTTTACTGGGCTTTTTGCAAAAACATAATGTAGAAGAAGTAAAAGCCTGTATGGAATCTACAGGTTGTTATGGTGAAGCTCTTGCTGAATTTCTACACAATGCTGGACATTTTGTTAGTGTTGTAAATCCTTATTGCATAAAATGCTATGCAAGGAGTAAGCTTGTACGACAAAAGAATGACCAGACTGATGCAGAGATTATTGCAGATTATTGCCAAAGACAGGAACCTTCCCGTTGGACACCACCTTCTTCTGAAAAGAAAAAATTAAAGCATCTTTATCGTTGTTTAGCTGCATTAAAAGATGAATTAGTATTAGTAAATAATCATTTAGAAAAGAAAGAGAGACTGCCTAAAGAAGTCGCAAACGCTTGGGAAAACCTTGCAATGAACATAGAACAAGAAATAAAAATAATAAGAAACTCCATACGTGAACTATTAAAACAACATAAAGAATTGTTGGAAGATTTTCAACTCTTATTGACTATTCCAGGCATAGGAGAGGAATCAGCAATAGCTATTTTAGCTGAAATTCCTGACATAAAAGCTTTTATAAATGCCAGGCAATTGGCAGCATACGCTGGAACTATACCACGAAATATAACATCAGGCTCATCTGTACATGCCAAGCCCAGATTAAGCAAAACCGGTTCACGAACATTATGTAAGGCAATTTACTTTCCTGCTATAGTAGCTAAGAATCACAATCCTATTATTATGACTTTTTGCGAAAGGTTAAAAGAGAAAGGCAAGCATAATATGGCCATTGTAGGAGCTGCAATGCGTAAGTTACTCCATATAGTTTTTGGTGTTTTAAGTTCAAGAAAGGCTTTTGATCCAGATCATATCAACAACTATAGGACTAGGAAGCTGACTGAAGGTTTAGTACTTTAAAATCAACATTTGATTTTATGATGCAATTTTTTGTTGACTCGCAAGACGGTATCT
>NZ_QPIP01000151.1 GCF_003344345.1 Wolbachia endosymbiont of Cylisticus convexus
AAGTTAAGGTGGATACCCTAGTTTTTCTGTACTTGTCTTTTAATGAAAATTGCGACCAAGTTATGGTAAGCTTTTTGAGAAAAATATTTAAGCCTTTAATTTTATTATTTAGTGCTAAAAATAACTCTCTAACCCGTCTTTTTAGCTCAATAAATGCCTTTGTTAAGCTAAGCTCCGTATTTTTTTTCAGTTCTGTGCAACCCACTATTCCATGAAATATAAGAATTGCACACAATTTGGCATATAGCTCACATAATACTCTGTATGGCTTTCCTCTCAGCTTATCAAGCCTTATATTACTCTTATATAATTTGAACAATAATTCAATTTGCCATCTTATTCGGTAAACTACTAGTATTTGCTCAGCATTAATCTTACTTTTTGGAACATTAGTTATAAATATCGACCAATTTAGTAACTTTTGGTTCCTTTGAGAAGATATGTATCCATGTGATCTTGCTAACTTATTAGCCTTTCTTCTTCTAACCATAGCTTGTTCTTCAGTTAGTTTTTTACATATAATTCTCACTTTAACCTTTGTTTCTTTTTCTAACAATACCTCCTGTTCTAGAAAAGATCGATCTTCCAAATGTTCTAGTAAATCTATTTTTTGACCTGTCTCTATATCATATATGTTGGTATCGGATTTATAACGACTTATGAAATAAGCTCCTATTTCATTGATTTGTTTAAAAGAACTTGGCACAAAATAACCCAAATCAGATATTAGTAAATCGTTGCTCGATATATTGCTTAAATGGCTTCTATAACCCTGATCTGACCTTATTCCTTCAGTTATATTAAGCTGGTCTAATGTCTGGTTTAGGTAGTCAAAAACTAATTGTAACTTTATTCCAGACTTAGTATTGCTTTCATAACCACTGTAGCTATAACCTTTATACATGTCTTCCATACTGTTAGGTAAGCTAATATAGCTGCTGTCTAATACCTTAACACCTCCAAAGTGCTTCAAGATTCTGCAATCAACTTGTAAGGTATTTTTAAGTAACGTTAAAGATTCATTATACATTCTTTTCATGAATTCCACTGCTTCCTTAGTAAATCTAAAGTCCAGACCTTGTTTTGTTATATTTATCGAGTCTTCATTCAATAGTTGACACACTGTCTCTATACTACAATTATCAACCCCTATATTACCCAAAACGATGGCTTTTACGAACGACGAGCCTTTTAGCTTTCTCTTTCTTTTTATGAACCCTGTTGTAGCTGAGATTTTATCTGCTTTTTCATTAAAAAATTCTTTGAGCTTTTTTGAGATGCAAACTATTCTTTTCATTGTATAAGTTCTCCCTTTTCTTTGTTAAATTTAAGAGAACTTATATCTTCTTTTTCTTTTCTTTACACCAACTTTATCTCACTTCTTCTTAACTTGACGCCTATGGTTTATACAACACTGGAGGAAATATCGAAGAAGATAGATCCAATAATCAGAGGCTGGCTATGGCAGGTTTTATAAATCAGAGATGTATCCATCTCTCAGGAATATAGAGAGACACCTAATAAAATGGGCCAGGACAAAATATAAGAGACTTCGGAAACATGGAAGACTAGCAAGACAATTTCTAGGAAAAGTGAGAAAGAGGTCTCCAAATATTTTCTATCATTGGACATTAGGTTTAGGGTCAAAAAGGCTAAATAATGGAAGCTGTATAAACCGAGATTGTGCGCCGTGGTACGCATTAAGAAATACTTAGCGGAGCTAGAACCTGTCTTGAAAGGAGTTAAGCAGCTAATTTAGTAAGCATAGAAGTAATCATATTAAATAAGATATTGTTTTTGAAGAAAGATACCGTCTTGCTAGTCAACAAAAAAATTACTCAAGCTGTATCATAAAATCAAAAAATACTTCTGATTGTGTAACAGTACACAGATTACAGTTAGTGAATATGTTGAATGGATTGGAAGCATTTTTTGATTTTAAACTACAGTCAACATCCTAGTTCTGTAATTCTTGATATGATTTGGATCAAAAGCACTTTTGGATGTCAGGATACCGAAAATGATATGGAGTAGCTTACGCATTGCAGCTCCCACAATTGCCATATTATGCTTACCCTTCTTCTTTAGTCTTTGGCAAAAACTCACAATGATAGGATTGTGATTCTTGGCTACTATGGCAGGAAAGAAAAGGGCCTTACGTAATGTTTGTGAACCTGATTTACTTAATCTTGGTTTAGAATGTACAGATGAACCTGATGTTATATTTTTCGGTATAACTCCTGTATATGCTGCCAATTGCCTGGCATCTCTAAAAGCTTTTATGTCAGGGATTTCAGCTAAAATAGCCATTGCTGATTCCTCTCCTATTCCTGGAATAGTCAATAGAAGCTGAAAATTTTCCAACAATTCTTTGTGCTGCTTTAATAGTTTGCGTATGGAGTTTTTTATTATTTCTATTTTTTTAACTATATTCGTTGCAACAAGCATTTGCAACTTCTTTAGGCAGTCTCTCTTTTTTTTCTAGGTGGTTATTTACTAATTCTTTTAACGCAACTGAGCAACGATAAAGATGTTTTAATTTTTTCATTTCAGAAGAAGGTGGTGTCCAACGAGTTGGTTCCTGTCTTTGGCAATAATCAGCAATAATTTCTGCATCAGTCTGATCATTCTTTTGTCTTACGAGCTTACTCCTTGTATAAGATTTAATACAATAAGGATTTACAACACTAACAAAATGTCCAGCATTGTGCAGAAATTCAGCCAAAGCTTCGCTATAACAACCACATGCATGACTTTACTTCTTCCACATTATGCTTTTGTAGAAAACTCAGCAGACCTTGAAACCCAAGATCATCGTTCTTAAAGCTCCTTTTCCTAGTTTCACGCTTTTCTTTTTTACTTATGAATGAAAGAAAAACATCAAAGCGATCTTTTGATACATCAATTCCAAGAAAGTTGTTGATCATATATAACCCCATACGTTACCATTTAAAACGAAAAGTAAGGCTAACCTTGTGGATACAGAATTAGAGCCATTTAGGTCTTTCTACGATACCGTCCAGCCTATACTTTTGAGGAGGGAACTCTTATCTTTCTTACAGATTTTATATCTAAGAGGAGAAACAGAGTTCTTCCCTCCTCCACCTAATGCTTAAGCTTAAAACATTAGATGCTTTTTACAAGATAC
>NZ_QPIP01000152.1 GCF_003344345.1 Wolbachia endosymbiont of Cylisticus convexus
CCTATGCTAAAGGAAGTAACGTCCTGATCACGTATTTCTACAGAAGCAATTTGCTGAGTTAATGCTCCATCTGCACCTAGAGAGTACGTAGTCTCAGGACGTTTTATTAGCACTTTTATTCTACGAATACCCTCCTTATTTCGATTACAATATATGGCTTCCACTCCTAGATGCTTAAAACAATCCTCCAATAATCGCTTAATATTCTCTTGCATATTTCTTTTTGATATACTAACCTTTACATGCTAAGAAGCGCATACCGGTAGAGTCGTTCTGTGCCTCACCAACTTGTAATTACTCTACCAGTATGTTATGCTATAGCGACTTTTACTAATACGCCAGGCCTATGGCACATTGGCAGAGGATTTGACTGCGTATGTAAATCAGTTCCTCTATCAAATCTTCTTGGCTCTTGTTTTGCATAGAGTGGCTGTCCAAGAGTATTTACTGTTTCATTAAAGTCTGCTGGTGCAAAATATGTTGTAAATGTACTTGCTGTTCCTAGTGGAAAACAGTGCCCTGTATCTTTTTCTATAAATCTTCTTACTGTTCCTTCAGGGTCAGTTGCTTGCCCTCTATATTCCTCAAATGTTATACCACAAAACGTAAATCCTGACCTCATATCATTTCGAAGCGCTGCTCCTTCTTGCCATCTTTCATATGCTTCTTTTACTTTAGCATGAGAAGTTAATGCATCAAAAAACTCAGGGCTTACCAAAGCATGAATTCCAGTCATATATTCACCACTTAAGTTATCCTCAATATGCCGCAATACTTCCAGACACTTACGTTTTACATCTGTTGTTGCTGTTCCAAGGGCAAAATTTACTACTTTTGGCGTGATTTCAAATTCATTGTACAGATTTAATAATTCTGACCCATCAGCATCTAAAATTATTCCTTTGAGCGCTCCCATTCGCAAATGCTCTAATGTTATTGCATGTTTGTTTCTCATTAGCTGTAAATGATCGGTTATTACATCCGCCAGCGCTTTCAGTTCACTTTCTGATCCAAATGCCCTTATTCCCTGTACTTCCTCTGGTAACACTACATCATCATGTGGAATATGCGGAATCGTAAACGTTCTTACCTTTCTTTTTCCTCTTTTTCCTACTGTTGCTGTTGCTCCTGGAATTTGCGTTGGTAGTAAACTTAAAACTCCGTTATGTTCTTCTATGGTAATATGTCTAAATCTTACTGACCTATTTGGAAATAAATTTAAATTTTCAACTCGTCCATAATTTATCGGCAATATATTCATCGCATTTGTTAGTGCCGTCATGCTAAATGCTGTATTTGTAAATGGATTTTGCATTTTCCCCCTTTTGTATTTTTAATAGTTTTTTTAAGCTCCCTTGCGGATAATGATCCCTCGTGCTTCAAGTTGCTTTATTGCTTCAGCTTTCTGTTCTTCAGTGATATTTGCTGGCCATACCACTGCATGATCTGCTAGTATTGCACCACGAGTAATAATTACTGCTTTGGCATTTTCTGTCGCATTTACATCACTTACTATTGCACCTATTGCTGTTTGTGTGCCATCTGTTCCAGCAGGATTAAGTACTCTAATAAAACCATCTTCCGTCTTTTTGGCAACTACTGCACCAAGCTTAAGATTTTGACCTTTAGCTACTGTTATTTGGTCTCTTGAATATAGATTTGAAACTTCGTATTTCAGAAGATCCCCAAGGTTATTTTGTTCTGTTATAGTACTCATTTTGCTTTTCCCCTTTATTTTTTACTTTTGTTATACTACGAATATTCTAAATGCCAGATTGTGCACGACTTCTTGCTACCTGCATCATTAAATCTTCTGACGAATTCTTTGGTAATGTGCTTAAAATTTCAGTCTTCATTGTTCGTTCTGCAAGTATCGACATTAATATTTCTTGTGCTTGTTTGCTGCTAACATTCTGCTCTATAAATTCTCCTATTTTCTCTGGCATTCGTGATAAGTTGCATAAACGTATTAATTCAAGAACTTCAGCATGATAACTGTCATTTTTGATTTTATTAGTTAAATTATCAGTTTCTAGGTCAGTTGTAGTTTGTTCATTCATAGTAATACTCCTGTTTTTATTAATAGATGAAAGAATTGTCATTCCGTCTGCAAGGCCTATTT
>NZ_QPIP01000153.1 GCF_003344345.1 Wolbachia endosymbiont of Cylisticus convexus
TAGCTCTTTTCATAATAGTCCGAAAAGCTTATAGAAAAGCGGAATCAACAGCATGACGAAAAGATGTGAATAGAGGGATGTTTTTCCTAGCTCTGTTTTTTATAGCAAACCAATGATGCTCAATTTTGTTAAAATCGGGAGAATAAGGCGGTAGATATAAAATTTCTGCGCCAACTCCTTTAGCAAATTCAGTAATCTTATTAGACTTATGAAAAGTAGCATTATCAAGGATAACAGTTTGTCCAGGTTTCAAAATCGGTGTCAGAAACTGCTCAAACCATTTATTAACATATTACAGTGGCCTTCAAATGTTAACGGAACAACTATTTTCCTGCCGTTTAAGGCTGCAATCATACTGATTCGTTGAATTTTTTTACCAGATTTTAGAGCATAAAACCTCTGTCCCTTCTGGCAATATCCATAAGGGTAGTCCTCGGTGTTATCAATGCCAGACTCATCTATATAAACTAAGTTTTGAGGTTCTTTTGTTGCTATAATTTTCAAAAATTCAGCGCGTTTTTCTTCGTCCCTTTCTTTGTATCCATATGTCTTTTTTTGCGTGTGAGTCCAATTTTTTTAAGAGCTCGATGAATCGTTGGGATACTAACATTGCTCCAAAGCTTAGCCATTTCCGATAGAGTTTTTCCACCATATTTTTTAGCAAATTCAGTAAATTTATTCCAGTCAGTAATTTTGTGATTATAACCTCCATTTCCAAGTTTTTTTGACTGAAAATCTCCTGTTTCTTTTTTCTTTGCTGCCACTCCCATAACGTAGTTCTTCCAATTTTAAATCTTGCTGCCACTGCTTCTCTGCTTTCTCCTTCTTCTAGTGATTCCATTGCTTTTTTTCTTAAATCATAACTATATGCTGCTGGCATACTTACCTTCACTACTATAAAATCTTATTTTACCTCGTTTGTACTATTATGAAAAGAGCTATACCGTCTGTGACAGAGAAGCAGATATGTATGATTTATTTGAAGTTGCTTCCACTAATCAATCTCTTTTTGTAGTAAGAGGAAATCAAAACAGAACAGTAAATAAGAAGTCGACTTATTCTGAAAAAGGTGGTGAAAGGTTGTGGGATTTGATGAATCGCATGTCTTGTCAAGGAGAAATACAAGTCTGCTCTCAATGATAAACCTCAAAGAACAACAGTTTTAGAAGTAAAGTTTAGCAATTTTGTGATGAATGCATCACAAAATAACGCTAGACGTAAAACCCAAAAACTTCCTAATTTAAGTTTAAATGCTGTCTATGCTATAGAAAAATACCCCCCGTTTGGCGAAGAGCCTATGAACTGGATTTTGTTGACAAATATAAATATTAATAACTTTGAAGAAGCAGTAGAAAAAATACAATGGTATTGCTTAAGATGGAGAATAGAGATTTTTCATAAAATTTTGAAATCCGGTCTTAAAGTTGAAGAATGTAGGCTCCAAACAGCAGATAGGTTAATCCGCTTTCTTACAATTATGAGTATAATTGCATGGAGAATATTTTTTATCACACTATTAGCTAGAACAAATCCAAATCTTTCTTGCACTTTCATACTGACTGACGACGAATGGAAGGTTTTATATACCAAAATGCTTAAGACAAAAAACTATCCTGAGACTCCACCACCTATAAGAGAAATTGTGAGGTGGGTGGCCAAGTTAGGAGGGTTTTTAGCTCGCAAAAATGACTTAGAACCAGGCCCTATAGCTTTGTGGAAGGGATGGAGACGTCTCTTTGATTTAGCAGAAGGATGGAGACTTGCTCATGAATTCTATACTTGTGGGTAATAGTAAGGTTCGGGGAGAGGCTGTTGGAAAAGTGCTGAATACAGTAACTCGCTGGCTGCCTACTCTACGCATGCACGGTTTTGGTGGGAGAGTCATAGCGATAAAACTTAATTCAGGAGGATTTAAAACTATGACTTCTACCAAACACTCAAGTCACTCAGTCCAGCATAGCAAGTCAAGTGGAAATAGGAGGAGTATAAGTGCTCCAGGTTAAAATAACAGATTTTTAGGCAAGGCCAAGGGTTATAAATTACCTTTCTTCAAGCCGGTTTTTGAGATTACAATTTTATTTACCTCTTTTGAGTGGCTCTCTACAGTTGGAGTTACATTAAATTCTACTATGTTTTTATCCAAAGTTACATCATTTACCACATAGTCAGAATTCAAAAGATCACTATAATAGCTTCCGCTTCTCCAGCTACCCTCTGATATTTGCAAATACTCTTTGTCTAGCCATATAAGAGATGTTCTCTCATGATCTTTATGAGAAAATGCTAAATTTTCATCTTCTTTTCCACACGGGTGAAGCACCAGCGAGTATAAGTAAAAATCATCTTTAATATGCTGACCATCTTTATTATATTTGTGTACTTCATAGTAAGAGCTATCATTAACAAATTCTGAATCATTATTGAAAAAATCTATAAAGTATGTCATGATGTTAGCCTCTTTTATTAATAAACTACTAATAGTGTAACTAATATTTTTATATAAGTCAATATAAGTTAATTTATTAACTAAAATTTTGAACTAAACTCATAAGTAACTTGTCATTCCTTACTGGAAAGATTTTCCTGCTTTTAACTATTTGTTAATATGTATCAAGATCTTCGCTATTTTATGTTAATATCGGGAATGTTCAAAAAAGTGTGTCAAGCCGCATTTTTAGTTCAACTCAATTTTCAACCTATCTGGAAAGAAAATATCAAGTTGAGACATAGTTAAAGCCCAATTAGGGAGAGCCATAATCCACTTTTGCTCTACCTTTTTTATAGCACAATATACCTGTTTGTACAAGGCATTTGTACTAGTAAATGAACCCTTAGTTTTAGTAAATTTCCTGATTTGTCTATGCAACCCCTCAATTGGATTAGTGGTGTAAATCAGCTTCCTAACTGGCCCAGAATACTTAAAATAACTGGATAAGTTTTCCCAATTGTTCTGCCAGGATTTTATAACTAAAGGATACTTTTCTCCCCATTTTCCTTCCAGCTCAAGCAGATAATTCTCAGCAATTTCTTTACTTGAAGCACGATATATTTTTTTCAGATCATTCATGAAAACTTTCACATCTTTACTGGATACATATTTCAGAGAATTTCTTATTTGGTGTACTATACATAGCTGCACTTCTGCACTGGGAAATACACTGTTGATGGCTGCAGGAAAGCTTTTTAGCCCATCTACACATGCAATCAGAATATCTTCTACTCCTCTTTCTTTGAGGTTATTTAGCACTTCCAACCAAAAGTTAGCTCCTTCACTTTCAGCCAAATAAAAGCCCAGGACTTCTTTTCTGCCATTTTGGTCTATGCCCAATATATTGTACATACATTTACTTACGCAATGTCCATCCTCCTTGACCTTAAAGAACATCCCATCCATAAATACTATCGGGTATACTGATTGCAGTGGACGACTACGCCATTCATTGATTATAGGCAGTAATTTGTCGGTAATACTTGATATCTCTGCTACCGATATTTTGTGATCATAAATTTCCTCAACGTGTGACGCTATATCTCTATAGCTCATACCACTGGCAA
>NZ_QPIP01000154.1 GCF_003344345.1 Wolbachia endosymbiont of Cylisticus convexus
ACTGGATACATATTTCAGAGAATTTCTTATTTGGTGTACTATACATAGCTGCACTTCTGCACTGGGAAATACACTGTTGATGGCTGCAGGAAAGCTTTTTAGCCCATCTACACATGCAATCAGAATATCTTCTACTCCTCTTTCTTTGAGGTTATTTAGCACTTCCAACCAAAAGTTAGCTCCTTCACTTTCAGCCAAATAAAAGCCCAGGACTTCTTTTCTGCCATTTTGGTCTATGCCCAATATATTGTACATACATTTACTTACGCAATGTCCATCCTCCTTGACCTTAAAGAACATCCCATCCATAAATACTATCGGGTATACTGATTGCAGTGGACGACTACGCCATTCATTGATTATAGGCAGTAATTTGTCGGTAATACTTGATATCTCTGCTACCGATATTTTGTGATCATAAATTTCCTCAACGTGTGACGCTATATCTCTATAGCTCATACCACTGGCAAATGTGCTCAAAATCTTCGTTTCAAGCTCTGGATGTAAGCTTGTTTGCCTTTTTTTGACTATTTGCGGCTCAAAACTTCCTTCTCTATCTCTTGGCGTTAACAGCTCAAATGAACCTGCACTTGTACGTAAAGTCTTTCCATTCCTCCCATTTCTGCGATTATTTTCTTCACTTTCAGCTAATAAATGGTTTTCTATTTCACCTTCTAGACTCGCCTCCAGCAGCTTTTTTATAAATGGTGTTAATGCTCCCTCCTTTCCTGTCAACGGTCTTCCTTCTCGTATAGACGACAGGATATTTGTTTCCAACTCTTTATAATCTACCAATCCGTTAGTTCTGTTTACTACTTTTTGACTCATTGTCAAACCTCCATTTTTAAATTGATATAAGTTCAAAAAAGTGTGTCAAACCGAAAAAAAGTAATATTCCCTTTAAGTCTCTACTTAACTGCTCAATTACTTTGGATCCCCAACCTTGACTCTTTTGTTTTTCTAGAATCTGCGTTCCAATATAATGATAAAGTAGTAGTAGCTCTTTATTTACTGTTCTTGCTGCTTTATAACGACTAGTAGCAATCTGTTCTTTCAGCTGCTCTAAAAATTCTGTATATTCTTTTGCTATAATTTTTGTCATATGGTTCCTTTCAACGATTTTTATCATTATATGATCCCCTTACTCGTTGAAAAAACAATTTTCCTCTTTGGCTTCATACCTGCAACTTTTAACTCAGCCTTAATTCGTTGTCTTAAATTCAATAAATCATTTATATCTACTTCTGCATAACGGACAACATGGTCACCATATGCAATTGATACTACTCTTTCTCCACTTTGTAGCTTCTTTATTGCTTGTTCAACTTGAGACAAATACTCTTCGTTATACATTTTCCAACCACTTACTCTGTCTTACTTTTTTAGGCTTTTTACTTTCCATTTTTCCACTCAAACTATTCCATTTACTCTCTGGCCATCGATCAATCCCAAGTGCAATAGATGCAGCTCTGGCATAAATCCGGCAATCTAGTACCTCATTTCTTTCTCTTACCTTTTGCCACTCTTGTTTGGTGTAGCCTTTTACTACCTTGCTGACTAATTGCTCTGCCGTTAGCTGTTTGAAATATTCAGGTGCATACTCCGGAAAATGACAGTATCCTACTGGAGCTTCTTCACCTTCTTTTAAAATATTAAGCAATTGAAAAAGCTCTGACTTTAATATCGATACTCCTACTGGCCAGAGCTTTATTCCTCTTTTCAGCTTTTGCCCTCCAACTGTTATATCAACTCTACTTGGGCTGCTAAGTGGCACTAGGGCTTTATTTACACCTTTCACTGCCATTACTCTTCCAGATCCTTGATGACTTCTCACCCAGTTGTAAACTTCCTGCGTTGCATACCCTGCATCAACTGCCATCATGCTTATCATATATTCAAGACCATTTTCACCGATAAAATGATGATTAAGTAATTCTGAAAGCTTTCCCCATACTTCCCTACCTCCTGTATCTCCTTCAAATACTTGGTAGTCTATTGACCAATTTTCTCTGCCTTTTCCCCAGGCTACAACTTCTACTTCTAAACGATCTTTTTGAACATCTACTCCTGCTGTGAGAACTACTTCGCCTTTTGGTACTGTGCCTACGGGAAAAAATTCTCTCCTGTTAAATAATTGCTTCCAATCGGTACTTCTCCTTTGTCTACCCAAGTTTCTCCTAAAGTGGTATTTATCCAAACTTTTAGTAATTGTTCACTTTCCTTTGCATGGAGAAAATCCTCTACTGCTTGTTGCCAACTATACCAGCCAACTGGACTATAAAGACTTGAAAGATGAAATCCTTTTTTCTCACCTTTTACTCTATTAGTAGGCCTCCATTCTCCACGCTCAAGCATCTCTGTCTTTTGATGATTTTCTATCTTTTTACCACATTCTATACATATATAGTGTGCTGTATTTGGATTTTTATCTTCCCATTTTATTTGTGACCATTTTAATATTTGGTAATAATTACAATGCGGACATGGTACAAAAAAATATCTCTTATCTGTTGCTTCAAATTCTTTCTCAATTCTGCTTATTCCATGGTGTTGATACTAAAAAAATCTTTCGCCGTGCAAATGTATTAGTTCGAGCAATACTGAGCAGTACTGGATCTCCTTCTCCACCTGAGTCTCCTGGATAGGCGTCTATTTCATCAAGAAAGAGATATTTTACTGGCATAGATCGGAGGCTTACACTGCTGTTTGCTCCGGTTATTACTACTATTCCACCTTGAAATTCCTTACTCTGCACAGTATTGCCTGAGTCTCTTGACCTTGGGTCTTTTACTTTACTTTTTAAACATGGCGTACTCTCTATTAACGGCGCAAATCTTCCCTTTGACCAACGTTTTCCCA
>NZ_QPIP01000155.1 GCF_003344345.1 Wolbachia endosymbiont of Cylisticus convexus
TTTTGATTTTCTGGGTTACACATTCAGACCCAGGTTAGCAAGAAATAAAATAGGGAAGCATTTTGTTTCATTTCTCCCAGCAATTAGCAACAAGGCCAAGAAAAAGATTACTACAACCATAAGATCATGGAAAATGCTAAGAAATACGCATATAACATTAGAGGGGATGTCAGAGAAAGTAAATCCAATAGTCAGAGGCTGGTATCAGTACTATGGCAAATTTTACAGAACTGAGGTCTACAAATCTCTAAAGAATGTAGAGCGGCATCTAGAAAAGTGGGTCAAAAGGAAATATAAGAGACTCAGGGGTCACGGAAGACTAGCAAGACAATTTCTAGGAAAGGTGAGAAAGAGGTCTCCGGATATTTTCTATCACTGGACACTAGGGTTAGATCAAAAGGCTGAATAATGGAAGCTGTATAAGCTGAGAGGTTTACGTACAGTTTTGCGAGAGACTGGTGGGGAAGTTCCACTGGTCTACTCTCCTAACTCTTTATACCTTATGTGCCTTTTAGGCGGATCCATCATAAACTTCCCAAACTTAACCTCTAAACATGCTGTTCTTTTTGGCTTATTATCTCTTGCAGGGATTTCAATTTCTATTGTACCAATGCTAGAGAAGTCTTCAACAAATTTCCATAATTTTTGTTTATCGTTGGAAAATCTGGATTTTCTATTTATATCTCGATCTTTGGAAGCTCTTACTAAAACTGCTGAGTTAAGATTACGTGCAAGTTCAAAAAATTCATAAATATCTGCCTCTCTATCACATACAGTTATAGCTTCAGTTTTAGTTGAGTCTATAATGCTATCTGTTTTCTTTAGGCTTTCTAGCCACTTTATACTTTCTTTATCTTCAATATGTGCTCTTTTACGATTCCTCTCTTTTAGCTCTTTGGCTTCTTCAGAAACAGGTGGTCTCGAGTAAATTTTTTGATCTAGTATTCCTAATGCCAAGCCTTCTGTACTAACAGCAAAAGCTGTATGCAGCATAACACCCTTACTACGTTTTCTTGAGATAATTCCCAACCCACTTGTTTTTTTATGGCCCGTGTATGAAATACAA
>NZ_QPIP01000156.1 GCF_003344345.1 Wolbachia endosymbiont of Cylisticus convexus
CCATTCCTTGTATCTTGAAAAAAGCATCTAATGTTTTAAGCTTGAGCATTAGGTGGAGAAGGGAAAAATTTTGTGTTCATTCCTAGATATAAAATCTGTATGAGAGTTAAGAGTTCCCTCCTCAAAAGTAGAGGCTGAACGGTATCGTAGAAAGACCTAAATGGTTCTAATTCTGTATTCACAAGGTTAGCCTTACTTTTCGTTTTAAATGGTAACGTATGGGGTTATATATGATCAACAACTTTCTGGGTATAGATATTTCAAAAGAACGCTTTGATGTTTTTCTTTCATTCATCAGTAAAAAAGGGAAACGTGAAACTAGGAAAAGGAGTTTTAAAAACGAGGATTCAGGATTTCAAGGTTTACTGGGCTTTTTGCAAAAACATAATGTAGAAGAAGTAAAAGCCTGTATGGAATCTACAGGTTGTTATGGTGAAGCTCTTGCTGAATTTCTACACAATGCTGGACATTTTGTTAGTGTTGTAAATCCTTATTGCATAAAATGCTATGCAAGGAGTAAGCTTGTACGACAAAAGAATGACCAGACTGATGCAGAGATTATTGCAGATTATTGCCAAAGACAGGAACCTTCCCGTTGGACACCACCTTCTTCTGAAAAGAAAAAATTAAAGCATCTTTATCGTTGTTTAGCTGCATTAAAAGATGAATTAGTATTAGTAAATAATCATTTAGAAAAGAAAGAGAGACTGCCTAAAGAAGTCGCAAACGCTTGGGAAAACCTTGCAATGAACATAGAACAAGAAATAAAAATAATAAGAAACTCCATACGTGAACTATTAAAACAACATAAAGAATTGTTGGAAGATTTTCAACTCTTATTGACTATTCCAGGCATAGGAGAGGAATCAGCAATAGCTATTTTAGCTGAAATTCCTGACATAAAAGCTTTTATAAATGCCAGGCAATTGGCAGCATACGCTGGAACTATACCACGAAATATAACATCAGGCTCATCTGTACATGCCAAGCCCAGATTAAGCAAAACCGGTTCACGAACATTATGTAAGGCAATTTACTTTCCTGCTATAGTAGCTAAGAATCACAATCCTATTATTATGACTTTTTGCGAAAGGTTAAAAGAGAAAGGCAAGCATAATATGGCCATTGTAGGAGCTGCAATGCGTAAGTTACTCCATATAGTTTTTGGTGTTTTAAGTTCAAGAAAGGCTTTTGATCCAGATCATATCAACAACTATAGGACTAGGAAGCTGACTGAAGGTTTAGTACTTTAAAATCAACATTTGATTTTATGATGCAATTTTTTGTTGACTCGCAAGACGGTATCTCTCATATATTTTTCATGGCTCTGACTTAATACTTGCATGTTTTTCACGTGCTATAGAAATAGCCTTTCTCAACTTCTTTTCAAGAATTTCTTTAGAAGGAAGCTGTCTGTGCAACATGAATATTAGAGCCTTCGAGTTCAAGATATTCTATATCCTCTTGATCCTTATCAGCACATAAAATAATCCCTAACGGTTTTTCTTCACCTGCTTTTCGTTCATTTTTATCTAACCAATTTAAATACCATTCCATCTGTCCTTTATAAGCTGGTTCAAAGCGACCTATTTTTAGTTCTATTGCTATAAGACGTTTTAATCCTCTGTGAAAAAATAGCAGGTCCAAATACCTGTC
The DNA here is from genome assembly GCF_003344345.1 of Wolbachia endosymbiont of Cylisticus convexus. The sequence goes on from NZ_QPIP01000156.1 coordinate 1,657, forward strand.
AGTTGTTTTAGTACTCATCCTTTTTTGACGTGTTACAAAACAAAAATCACTCCCAAACTCTTGTAAAAATTTTGTCAATTCATCCAAGATTGTATTTTCTAGATCAGTCTCACTATAACTTGATGGCAATTCCATGAAGCTAAGGAAGTATGGGTCATGAAAAATGAATTCTGTTGCTAACATATTTTCTTCACGTAAATTTTTTATACTCCTTCTTATAAACTCTTCAGGTTTTTTTGTTAGCGCTATACAACATAGTATCGATTTTACTACGTAGTGCTCTAACACTCCACCTTTCAATACGACACATTTCTATATAATAATTACGCTTCAGCTCATCAGAAATTGCAATAATTTCTACAAAATGTGACCAACTCAATTGTTGTGACAGTGTCGCGACAATTTCTTGATCAGGAAAGAACTTAGAAAATTGCACCATACGAAATAATGACGCTCTATCAAACCCACGCCCATATTTAATCTGAAGTTCTTTTGCAAGTTGGGAGATGATTTGCTTCCCATAATCTGCACGTTTGTGCTTTAGGATATCTTGATCAATTCTGGAGCCAATTTCCCAGTTTAGCAATACTAGAGTAGAGTTGAATTGAACAGAAAGAGGGGAATGTTCAAAAAAGTGTGTCAAACCGAAAAAAAGTAATTTATATCAATTTAAAAATGGAGGTTTGACAATGAGTCAAAAAGTAGTAAACAGAACTAACGGATTGGTAGATTATAAAGAGTTGGAAACAAATATCCTGTCGTCTATACGAGAAGGAAGACCGTTGACAGGAAAGGAGGGAGCATTAACACCATTTATAAAAAAGCTGCTGGAGGCGAGTCTAGAAGGTGAAATAGAAAACCATTTATTAGCTGAAAGTGAAGAAAATAATCGCAGAAATGGGAGGAATGGAAAGACTTTACGTACAAGTGCAGGTTCATTTGAGCTGTTAACGCCAAGAGATAGAGAAGGAAGTTTTGAGCCGCAAATAGTCAAAAAAAGGCAAACAAGCTTACATCCAGAGCTTGAAACGAAGATTTTGAGCACATTTGCCAGTGGTATGAGCTATAGAGATATAGCGTCACACGTTGAGGAAATTTATGATCACAAAATATCGGTAGCAGAGATATCAAGTATTACCGACAAATTACTGCCTATAATCAATGAATGGCGTAGTCGTCCACTGCAATCAGTATACCCGATAGTATTTATGGATGGGATGTTCTTTAAGGTCAAGGAGGATGGACATTGCGTAAGTAAATGTATGTACAATATATTGGGCATAGACCAAAATGGCAGAAAAGAAGTCCTGGGCTTTTATTTGGCTGAAAGTGAAGGAGCTAACTTTTGGTTGGAAGTGCTAAATAACCTCAAAGAAAGAGGAGTAGAAGATATTCTGATTGCATGTGTAGATGGGCTAAAAAGCTTTCCTGCAGCCATCAACAGTGTATTTCCCAGTGCAGAAGTGCAGCTATGTATAGTACACCAAATAAGAAATTCTCTGAAATATGTATCCAGT
>NZ_QPIP01000157.1 GCF_003344345.1 Wolbachia endosymbiont of Cylisticus convexus
TTTTGATTTTCTGGGTTACACATTCAGACCCAGGTTAGCAAGAAATAAAATAGGGAAGCATTTTGTTTCATTTCTCCCAGCAATTAGCAACAAGGCCAAGAAAAAGATTACTACAACCATAAGATCATGGAAAATGCTAAGAAATACGCATATAACATTAGAGGGGATGTCAGAGAAAGTAAATCCAATAGTCAGAGGCTGGTATCAGTACTATGGCAAATTTTACAGAACTGAGGTCTACAAATCTCTAAAGAATGTAGAGCGGCATCTAGAAAAGTGGGTCAAAAGGAAATATAAGAGACTCAGGGGTCACGGAAGACTAGCAAGACAATTTCTAGGAAAGGTGAGAAAGAGGTCTCCGGATATTTTCTATCACTGGACACTAGGGTTAGATCAAAAGGCTGAATAATGGAAGCTGTATAAGCTGAGAGGTTTACGTACAGTTTTGCGAGAGACTGGTGGGGAAGTTCCACTGGTCTACTCTCCTGACTAGTAAAGATCGGAATAAAAAGACTAATGTTAATCACAAGAAAATATTTGGTGCTCTTGAAGGTGTTGATATAAAGCAGTCTAAGTTTGTGAGCAAAATTAATAATCAGAAGGAGATAAACCGGAAGGCTTCCCCTAGCAGAAACATTCGCGAAAACAAAATCAACTACGGGAAAAGCCTTGACTATATTTATGGTACAAAACCTTTAAATGATCAAGCAGAAGATTTAAATCCGTTTACTTCAGCTTTAAAAAAAATAAAGCCAAATACAGGTGAAAGTGAAAAATTGAGCTGGTTTAAGAGTGCGATATTAGAGGCAAAAAACGTAAATGAATTGCACAAAACTATAGACCAAGTACTAGCCTCTGGAGCAAGAATAAATGCATGTAATGATGGAGAATGGAGTATTGCAGAGTATGTAGTATTGGGTACACATTTTCACAGATTAGAAAAAAGTGATCGAAAAAAGCTAATACGTAAATTAATGCTAAGTGGTGCAGAGTTTCATGATACTCTACTGCAGAATAAACTGATAGGTGAAATCTATAATGAGCTACAGCCAGAAGTTCAGCCACAGATAGAGAAGAAACTAGAAGAACTAGAAAAAGCTGGCGAAAGTGCTGTTCAAGAAGGATCCTTAATAGATCTCGAGATAGATAACAAAACACTTTTCATGGAGTTTTCTGAAGATAGCGCCGGACAGATAAAACCTGTCAAACCAAAAAGAAACTTCCTAGCTGAGTGTATGGCAAATTTTATATATAATTTTGTAGAGAAGAGCTTTTTGCAGTTATAGCCGAACTATGCAATGGTGCCTTAAGTGCCCGTGGGATAGCGTGGCTTTGGAGGAACGGTCAAACCACTGATGGAGCCTTTTAGGCTACCTCGATTAGAAGAATGTATAACTCAACCGTCCCAAGCTTAAGCACTTCTCAAATATGGATTATTATATAATGGAGATTAAAAATGGCAAAGGTCAAAAGTAAATTAGAGATAACGAATCCTAATGCAGCAGGAATCGATGTTGGCTCGGCTGTACATTATGTATGTGTACCCGAAGGAAGCGATGAACAACGTATACAAAAATTTAGCTGCTTTACGGAAGATCTCTACAACATAGCAAAATGGTTGAAAAAATGTAAAGTGAATACAGTAGCCATGGAGTCAACAGTGGATTCCTTTGTTTCAAGTACTTGAATCACACGGATTTGAAGTAAAACTGGTAAACGCAAAACATGTTAAAAATGTACCTGGGAGAAAATCAGATGTGCAAGATTGTCAATGGATTCAACAACTACACAGTTACGGGTTACTCCAAGGGTCATTTAGGCCAGATGTGTGTATTGCGTAGTTATGTTCGGCAACGTAAAAATTTAATTGAAAATGCTTCTACACATACTTTGCGTATGCAAAAAGCGCTAACACAAATGAATATTCAACTACATAGAGTTATAAGCGATACAACTGGTGTAACTGGAATGCAAATTATTAAAGCAATAATAGATGGTGAGAGTAATCCTGAAAAATTGGCTGAACTAAGAGATGGATGAATAAAAAGTGATAAATCTGTTATTGCAAAAGCATTAGCAGGAAACTATAGAAAAGAACACCTATTTACATTAAAGCAAGAATTTGAGCTATATAATATTTATCAGGAAAAAGTAGCAGAATGTGACAGGAGCATTGAAGAATATTATAAAACATTTGAGACAAAGTCTGATGAGAGTAAAAAGTTAGGTGAAGAGAAAAATAAGCATAGAAAAAGTAAACCAAACTTTGCTTTGCATGAAGAATTATATCGAGTAACTGGTATA
>NZ_QPIP01000158.1 GCF_003344345.1 Wolbachia endosymbiont of Cylisticus convexus
GAACGAGTAAGAGTTTAGTGGACTGAGATATTTTCCACTAAACTCTCCTCTAGGAACCGTACTTGAAAGTTTCCCTTCATACGGCTCGAGCCATCTTAAGTCCTTTTCTCGAGAACCGGCAACAGCTTCCTTCAAATATTCTGGCATTTCAAATTCCTTACTAGGATTAACATTAATCATATCTTATCATCCTCATAAAGAGAAGGATTATTTGATCTACGTTTTTCAAAGTAGGCATACCATTCTTTATCGTAGGGATTTGCCTCAGCTTGAATTTTCTTGTGGCGACGAATTGGTACGCTTGTTGCTTGAAAGAGTTCCTTCCACTCAACTGTACCTTTATTCTTAGTCAGCGCTGCAAAGCACCATCTTCTGGCTTCTTTTGTTTTAAAGTATTTCTCCTTAATCCAGCGTAAGCCTTTATTAGGGTGTCTGCGTTTTGACCATTGCCATAAGGCTTTAAAAATCTCAGAATCCACTTTCTCATAAGCTTTTCTTGCGCATATTCCCCTGTGGTAATAGACCCACCCTCGAATTTGAGGTGTGAGCAGTTCTATTACTTTTTCTTGGGTTGCTGCGCAGTTCTTACGAATCAAGCACCGGATGCGCTTCAGAAGTCGGTTTGTACTTTCTGCTGAAGGTTTGATGATTATCTTCCTTTCGTACTTACGTACTGTCTGACCTAGAAAATCAAATCCCTGTTCTACGTGTGTGATCTTGGTTTTTCCTGTGGATAGAGTTAACCCTCTGTCGCTGAGGAAATCCTCTACTAGCCTTTTAACTTTAGTCTCAAGAATTTCTTTTGATTTTCCAGTGTTACTATGAAGTCATCCGCGTAGCGAATCACGTGCACACCATATTTCTTGCGTTTTCTTGTTCCCTTCTTCCCGAAATGTTTACTGATAACATTTTCGAAACCATCAAGGGTCAAGTTAGCAAGTACAGGGGAGATAATTCCTCCTTGTGGAGTCCCTGCTATTGTGAAGCGGAACATTTGTTTTTCTATGAACCCAGATTTTAACCATTTGCTGAGAATATTCTTTTCTATTGGAATTGAGCTTTCTAACCAGCAATGGTCTATTTCATCAAAACACTTCTTAATATCCGCCTCTAGGATCCATTGCGATCTGTCGCGTCCCGCCAAAGTTTTGTGGATCTGGCTTATCGCATCAGCAGCTGAGCGATGTTTCCTAAATCCGTATGAGTGTCTATCTCCTATTGTTTCTGCAACAGGATCAAGTCCCATAAGATATAAGGCCTGCATCGCTCGATCTTTCATAGTGGGAATACTAAGAGGTCGCTTGCTGCCTGTAGGTTTGGGGATATAGACTCGTCTCAAAGGTTGAGAGCGATATCCTCGTTGCCTCAGGTTTGCAATTCCTTGAGATTTTGCTGAAGGGCTCTGCCACAACTGGTTGTCAACACCAGCTGTACATTTTCCTTTATTTGAAGTTACGCGTTTTACTGCCAACGCTTTAGCACTAAAACTACGTGTGAGGAGGCGTTGTAAAGTTTTCACTTTATTCCATCTCCTAGCTTTTGTTGCCTGAACAATACGAGCTTGTAGCCTTCTGGTATTTTTTTTACACTGAAACCAGTTAATTTGATTCCAGTGTTCTGCTGTACCGAAAGGTGCACTTACAATTTTACCTGTAACCATCTGCTTTCCTCACTTAAAAGGTTTTACAAACAATCTTGTTCAAGATGACCGTAGTGGACGTCAGTTCTCTTTCGAGCCAGATAACGTTTAAACCTGTATCTCATCCATTACAGATGAGCATTCACTTTTTCCACACTCCCAATCCCACATATCCATCAGTCTTTCTCATGATCAACCTTACTGAGTAAAGAAATTACCCAGAGATATATGGGGTTTCCGTGTTCCACCTATCAAACAACGAGCGGGTTAGGATTGATCTATACACCGGTGGTGTTTATGTTTGCGTATCAGATGCGTTCACGCTGATAACCTACCACATACCTTTTGGTCCAAGCCTGTCAGTGTCTTTGGCTTGTTCGATTTAACGATGCTTACGATCATTCACTTCTGTTATCCATACCGTTCACCCTAGCCCCCGTGCCAACTTGACACTTATAGCATCGTTCCTTCTTCACAGACCGAACTTCTCCTTTTCGGGCGGGTTCATTGTCCTAAACGCTTTGCATAAGACATTACTGTACTTATACAGTTTAGTAGGGTACGAGTGGCAAAACACTCGGTTTAGTCAGTGCTAAACAGTTTAATAGACGACTTTCACGTCACACAAAGGCATAATCATTGCGTGCATCAAGAAATTTAGATAAAGCCATGACGAATTAACCTAGAAAGCATTAATAATTATACACAATTCTGAAGAAATATTCAACTAAAATTCAAACATGTTAGTCAAAGAATGATCTTCATGAAAGGGCTTATTTAATAGAGAACTTGATTTGCATTGATATCCAACTGATCAGACTGAGAGTTGAAAATATGGCAATTAGACACAAAAACCATAAACCGTATAGCAGCGGGAGAGGTAATAGAAAGGCCAGCGAGTGTAGTAAAGGAGAAAATGCAATAGATGCTGGAAGTTCAGAGATAGAGATAGAGATCGAGATAGAAAGTGGTGGGCGTAACCTTATAACTGTGACAGATGATGGAAATGGAATAGAAAAGAACGATCTAGAACTAGCATTTATGAGGCATGCCACTTCAAAATTAAGCGATAGTGAGTTAATAGAAATCAAGCATCTTGGGTTTAGAGGAGAATTCAATTGCAGCAGTAAGTAGAATGAAATTATCGTCTAAGGCAAAAGGAAGCATGGTCTATAAGTTATGAGGGAGGAGAAAAAATAAGAGAGATTACACCTTGTTCTTTGCTACAGGGTTGAAGTTCGTGACTTATTTTTTGCGACACCAAATAGACTAAAATTTCTAAAAACCGAAAGGGCAGAAACACAAGCTATAGTTGATATTGTAAATAACTTAGCGATATAGTATTGGGTTTACTCTCGCTTCGGGTAATAAAAAGCTCTTAAAATATGCTAAACAAACTTCATTATTTAACAGATTGTGTGAAATAGAAGAAGAATTTCAGAGTAACTCGCTGGGAGTTAACGAGGAAGAAGATGGCATCAAACTTACGGGACATATCTGCAAACCGACGGTCAATCGAGGTAAGTCTGATATGATCTATACATTTGTGAATGGAAGGCCAATAAAAGACAATCTACTTATAGATGCAATTCGATATGCATATCAACCAGTTGGGAGGTATCCTTTTGCAGCGCTGCACTTAGAGATACCATACGATCAAAATGTGCATCCAAATAAATCAGAGGTAAGGTTTCAGAACAAGAGGCTAGTATATGAAATAGTGAGAAGAGGAATAATAAAAGCATTATCGACTAGAATAGGCACGTTCGCAGCAAGTGATGTTGAGTCTCAAAGTATTGAAGAGTTTGATAGCCAAGAGCAGGTTAATAGTAAAGAGGAAAAAATAAAAAGAGTTTTATGAGAAGAGACCAAGTCTTTTAGAAAATCGCCTAATGAAAGGATTCAATGCACCAGACGAAAGAAGGCAAAGCTTACCAGAAACGTTTAAATATGGAGAATCTCCACCCCAAAAGGGAACTATGGTTCTAGAAAGGGAGCAAATTGATTTGGTAGAGCTCTAGGATATGCACGCTGTCAGGTCTACAATACTTACATTATTGCTGAGGCTAAAGGCAAATTAATTATAGTAGATCAGCACGCAGCTCATGAGAGGTTGATATACGAGTGCTTAACAAGCATAAAAAGACAAAAACTTCTTCTTCCGGAAACAGTTGAAATTAAAAACCAAGCTGAAATGGAAATGATAGAGGTTTATAAATTTTTGAAATGGGTTTTGATATTGAAATACAATCAGAAGATAAAGTGAAGGTAAAAGAAATTCCTGCAATTTTAGGAACAATAAATGTGAAAGAGATGGTATAGTTGATAGATTAATAGAGATAGGAGATACGCTACCTATAGAAGAAAAAGTGAACAAGATATTAGCTACTATTGCGTGCCATAGAGCTGGAAGGGAAATGAAGTTGGAGGAGATGAATGAGTTGATGAGACAAATGGAAGAAACACCGTATGCTGATCACGGAAGACCAACTTACATAGAAATGAAACTAAGTGATATAGAAAAATTATTTGAAAGGAAATGAGTTCAATTTGTCAAAAAGGTTACCAATTAAGTATACGTGATAGCTCTTTTAATTATAGAGTATAAAATGTGAAAAAAGAGAATAATTGCTCTAACTTTTTAGACTACAAAGTAATAGGACAGGAAGTAAGAAATTGGAGGTTAAAGCGAGGATATACTCAAAAAGATTTAGCAAAAAAAATCGGTGTAACATATCAAGTAGTACTACAATATGAAAAAGGAACATGTAAAATTTCGATTGAAAAGTTGTATGCTATAGCAGAGATATTGTCGATTGGTATTGTAGACCTAATTCCTGTATCAAATGAAAAAATCTGTTTTGAAGATGAGGGAGAGAAAATATTAAATCTAGTAAGAGAATATAAAAAGATTAACGATCAGGAGTTACGTAGGATGTTTTGTTTACTAACCAAATTTGTCAAAGTTAGTGAGAAAAGTAGTAGAAAATCGGAAAAAATAAAAATTGCAAAGGGTTTGGTTAAATCGGGAGTTTCTGTTGATATTGTTGCAAAAACAATTGGTCTCTCTGCTGATGAATGTGTTGAAGAAAAAACAGGTTCTATCTACTACAAAATAGGGAAAAAGATAAAGGAATGGAGGGCAGTACGGGAATATACTCAGAAGGATTTAGCAGAGAAAATGAGGTGATGAAATAAGCAACTATGAACAAGGACGTGTGGCTATTCCACTGGAAAAATTGTATGCAATAGCAGAAACATTATCGATTAATATTACAGATCTACTAATAGAAGAAGGTGAAGGTAGTAAAGTAGTACCTGATTTGATAAAAGAATACAAAAAAATTGAGAGTCAAGAATTACGCTATGCGCTAATAAAATCTCTGCTTGAAGAGATACGGATTTGCGAAGAGAAAGTGAAAAGAGCAGAAAATTGCAAAGGATTTAGTAAAAGGAGGAATTTCTATTGATATTATTTTGCAAGCGGTAGGCCTCTCTTTAGACGAAATTCAACAAGTTTAAAATAAAAAAATCAGTATATATTAATATCTTTACCTATTCATAAAAAAATAAGTAAAAAAGATTGAGAAATTGATTTGACTTCACTCGGAAGCTATGGCTTCATGCCAATGCTGATAAAAAACAGCAGTAAATATATAAAAACATTTTGTTGTTAGTGAAGGGTAATTTTTATGAATAATAAGAAAGATAGTAAAGATCGTAGAGAAGAAATAGAATTCAGAGCATTAGAAAGCAACGGTAAAGCTCTACTTGATCGTGAAGTAATAGAAACGTTTCTAAGTGCAGTGCATGACAGGGACGAAGCTCGCAGTATTGCTAGAAAGCTAATTGATAGTTTTGGAATAGGAGGAGTTTTAGGCCAGGAAATAGATGACTTGAAAACTATAGAAGGGATAACCGACTCTACAGTAGCAGTAATTTTATGCCTAAAGGAAGCTTCAAAGAGGGTACCAAGAGAAGAGTTAAAGAAAGGACCTGTAATGGATAACTTGGAAATCATCGTAAAATATTTAAGGGTGAGTATTGGCTACTCAGAGGAGGAAAAGATGAAAATAATATATTTTGATCAAAAGTGCCGTTTAAAGGGGGAAGAAGTATTTACTGGTACAGTGGATAAGGTACCTTTTTACATAAGAGAAGTAACAAGAAAGGCGTTAATAAGAAAAGCGACGTCAATAATAATATCGCATAACCACCCAGAAGGAAGGTTAATACACCTACGACAATGTTGCCAACAATTTAAAACTTGAAAAAAGTATTTCCAGAAAACTTTTATGTCCAAAAGTAAGAGCTCCATTTATTTATGACGCTAATGACGAACTAATTATCAGCTTTAATGTAGTGGATTAATAATGAGCATATTATTTAAATGGAATGTTATGAACAGTAAAGAAAGATTTGCCATACGAGTTAGTTATGAACCTGATAGGTTGGCAGAGGTATATTTATTAGACGCCTACACAAAATTAATGCCAGTGCTAAAGTATTCAGTAAATGCAAATAAAAAAGAACTTCAAGGAGGATCAAATGTTAACAGTAAGCTTATATGCAAGAGTTTCTTCAGAAAAACAAGTACAAGAGAATACGATTGCAAGTCAACTTTCAGCTTTAGAAAATAAAATTAAAGCAGATGGGCATGAATTGCTAGATGAACATAAATTCGTTGATAATGGCTATAGTGGATCTAATTTAGTTCGTCCTGCCTTAGAAAAATTACGTAATAAAGTAGCAGAAGGTAAAATTGACATAATCTATATTCATTCTCCTGATCGTTTATCGCGTAAATATGCATATCAGATGGTTTTACTTGAAGAATTACAGAAAGCAAAAGTAGAAGTAATTTTTTTAAA
>NZ_QPIP01000159.1 GCF_003344345.1 Wolbachia endosymbiont of Cylisticus convexus
AAAGACTGAACAGTATCTTTGGAATTATATCCCGTATTACAAGGTTGGTCTAAACTCTCAATTCGTTATAGTCCTAGAGGAAATTTTATGCAAGTCAATGCTATTTTAGGTGTAGACATTTCTAAAAAGAAACTTGATGCTTGTTTATTGATAGACAACAAAGAACGACATAAAGTTTTTCACAATAACAAGGAAGGTTTTGAAAAGCTTGGTGTAATAATCACGGAGCAGTCCTTATTCATCTGTGCCTAGAAGCGACTGGTTGTTACAGTGAAGATATAGTTATTTTTATGTATGACCTTGGACATAATGTAAGTGTGGTAAACCCTGCTCAAATCAAGGCTTTTGGCAAAAGTGAGCTACTCAGAAACAAAACAGATAAGTCAGATGCTGCCATGATTGCTAGGTTTTGTATTGCTAATAAACCTAATCTTTGGAAACCTGCTCCTACTGAAGTCAAGCGTTTAAGAGATCTCTATCGTTGTTTGCAAGCATTTAAAGACGACAAGTTACAACAGATGAATCGCTTGAAATATGAATTCCCGTTGTAAGCAAGCCATACTTGAAGTAGTTGCTACAATAGAAACAGAAATTTCTGCTATAGAAAAAGAGATTTGTGAGCATGTTAATAACCATTCACACCTAAAAAATATGATAGAAAACATCAAGACTGTAAAAGGTATAGGACATCTTACTGCTGTTGCTATCGTTGCAGAAATGCCATCTGTTGATAATTTTGATAATGCTAGACAATTTACAGCCTTTGCCGGTCTAAATCCTGAATATTACCAATCAGGTTCATCTGTCAGTAAAAAAAGTAGAATATGTAAAATAGGGTCGGAACGTATTCGCAAAACTCTTTATATGCCAGCTATAGTAGTCAAGAATCATAATTCTCACTTTCAAAAGTTTTGCCAACGTTTAGCAAGTAAAGGAAAATGTCCAATGGTAATAATTGTCGCATTAATGAGAAAATTAATGCATGTGGTTTTTGGTATTTTAAAAAATAATCAACCATTTAATGGTGATTTAGTGAAATAATCAGTTGACATGAGAGACAGTATCTTTCTTATGCCACTTTTCCTTAAGGGAATGTTCAAAAAAGTGTGTCAAACCGAAAAAAAGTAATTTATATCAATTTAAAAATGGAGGTTTGACAATGAGTCAAAAAGTAGTAAACAGAACTAACGGATTGGTAGATTATAAAGAGTTGGAAACAAATATCCTGTCGTCTATACGAGAAGGAAGACCGTTGACAGGAAAGGAGGGAGCATTAACACCATTTATAAAAAAGCTGCTGGAGGCGAGTCTAGAAGGTGAAATAGAAAACCATTTATTAGCTGAAAGTGAAGAAAATAATCGCAGAAATGGGAGGAATGGAAAGACTTTACGTACAAGTGCAGGTTCATTTGAGCTGTTAACGCCAAGAGATAGAGAAGGAAGTTTTGAGCCGCAAATAGTCAAAAAAAGGCAAACAAGCTTACATCCAGAGCTTGAAACGAAGATTTTGAGCACATTTGCCAGTGGTATGAGCTATAGAGATATAGCGTCACACGTTGAGGAAATTTATGATCACAAAATATCGGTAGCAGAGATATCAAGTATTACCGACAAATTACTGCCTATAATCAATGAATGGCGTAGTCGTCCACTGCAATCAGTATACCCGATAGTATTTATGGATGGGATGTTCTTTAAGGTCAAGGAGGATGGACATTGCGTAAGTAAATGTATGTACAATATATTGGGCATAGACCAAAATGGCAGAAAAGAAGTCCTGGGCTTTTATTTGGCTGAAAGTGAAGGAGCTAACTTTTGGTTGGAAGTGCTAAATAACCTCAAAGAAAGAGGAGTAGAAGATATTCTGATTGCATGTGTAGATGGGCTAAAAAGCTTTCCTGCAGCCATCAACAGTGTATTTCCCAGTGCAGAAGTGCAGCTATGTATAGTACACCAAATAAGAAATTCTCTGAAATATGTATCCAGT
>NZ_QPIP01000160.1 GCF_003344345.1 Wolbachia endosymbiont of Cylisticus convexus
AAATAGGCCTTGCAGACGGAATGACAATTCTTTCATCTATTAATAAAAACAGGAGTATTACTATGAATGAACAAACTACAACTGACCTAGAAACTGATAATTTAACTAATAAAATCAAAAATGACAGTTATCATGCTGAAGTTCTTGAATTAATACGTTTATGCAACTTATCACGAATGCCAGAGAAAATAGGAGAATTTATAGAGCAGAATGTTAGCAGCAAACAAGCACAAGAAATATTAATGTCGATACTTGCAGAACGAACAATGAAGACTGAAATTTTAAGCACATTACCAAAGAATTCGTCAGAAGATTTAATGATGCAGGTAGCAAGAAGTCGTGCACAATCTGGCATTTAGAATATTCGTAGTATAACAAAAGTAAAAAATAAAGGGGAAAAGCAAAATGAGTACTATAACAGAACAAAATAACCTTGGGGATCTTCTGAAATACGAAGTTTCAAATCTATATTCAAGAGACCAAATAACAGTAGCTAAAGGTCAAAATCTTAAGCTTGGTGCAGTAGTTGCCAAAAAGACGGAAGATGGTTTTATTAGAGTACTTAATCCCACTGGAACAGACGGCACACAAACAGCAATAGGTGCAATAGTAAGTGATGTAAATGCGACAGAAAATGCCAAAGCAGTAATTATTACTCGTGGTGCAATACTAGCAGATCATGCAGTTGTGTGGCCAGCAAATATCACTGAAGAACAGAAAGCTGAAGCAATAAAGCAACTTGAAGCACGAGGGATCATTATCCGCAAGGGAGTTTAACTAAAATTAATAAGGAGAAAAAGAATGCAAAATCCATTTACAAATACAGCATTTAGCATGACGGCACTAACAAATGCGATGAATATATTGCCGGTAAATTATGGACGAGTTGAAAATTTAAATTTATTTCCAAGTAGGTCAGTAAGATTTAGACATATTACAATAGAAGAGCAAAACGGAGTATTAAGTTTACTACCAACGCAAGTTCCAGGGGCAACAGCAACAGTAGGAAAAAGAGGAAAAAGAAAGGTAAGAACATTTACAATTCCGCACATTCCACATGATGATGTAGTATTACCAGAGGAAGTACAAGGAGTAAGGGCATTTGGATCAGAGAGTGAACTGAAAGCGCTGGCAGATGTAATAACTGACCATTTACAGCTAATGAGAAACAAACATGCGATAACATTAGAACATTTGCGGATTGGAGCGCTGAAAGGAATAATTTTAGATGCTGACGGGTCAGAATTATTAAATCTGTACAACGAATTTGAAATTACACCAAAAGTAGTAAATTTTGCCCTTGGAACAGCAACAACAGATGTCAAGCGTAAGTGTCTGGAGGTATTGCGACATATTGAAGACAACTTAAGTGGCGAATATATGATGGGAGTTCATGCCTTGGTAAGCCCTGAGTTTTTTGATGCATTAACTTCGCATAGTAAAGTGAAAGAAGCATATGAAAGATGGCAAGAAGGAGCAGCGCTAAGGAATGATATGAGATCAGGATTTACGTTTTGTGGAATCACGTTTGAGGAATATAGAGGGCAAGCAACTGATCCTGAAGGAACGGTTAGAAGATTTATTGAGAAAGATACAGGGCACTGTTTTCCACTAGGAACAGCGAGCACATTTACAACATATTTTGCACCAGCAGACTTTAATGAAACAGTAAATACTCTTGGACAGCCACTCTATGCAAAACAAGAGCCAAGAAGATTTGATAGAGGAACTGATTTACATACGCAGTCAAATCCTCTGCCAATGTGCCATAGGCCTGGCGTATTAGTAAAAGTCGCTATAGCATAACATACTGGTAGAGTAATTACAAGTTGGTGAGGCACAGAACGACTCTACCGGTATGCGCTTCTTAGCATGTAAAGGTTAGTATATCAAAAAGAAATATGCAAGAGAATATTAAGCGATTATTGGAGGATTGTTTTAAGCATCTAGGAGTGGAAGCCATATATTGTAATCGAAATAAGGAGGGTATTCGTAGAATAAAAGTGCTAATAAAACGTCCTGAGACTACGTACTCTCTAGGTGCAGATGGAGCATTAACTCAGCAAATTGCTTCTGTAGAAATACGTGATCAGGACGTTACTTCCTTTAGCATAGG
>NZ_QPIP01000161.1 GCF_003344345.1 Wolbachia endosymbiont of Cylisticus convexus
CATAAGCCGGTATTTCAAATAAGTTGGTCAAAAACCATATTTCATCTTCTGTTCTATTTTTAATTTTTATTAGTCGTACTTGCTATTGCTCTGCTTCCGCTGTAAAGATTCACTATATTATCTTCCAAAATTTCCGATCCATCTGGTTGTTGTTTTTGCGTAATTTCATTCTCTCTTATAACGCAGTACCTTCTTTTTAAGTATGTTCTTGTGATAAATTTGTATTCCTTTTTGTCAAACTCAGTGAAAGTTGCAACTTTTGCAATCCTTCTATCAAACAATAAAATATCCTCTTTTTTAACTTTAGCTTCATTAATTGCTCTAACCAGCGCTATATCTTCGCTACTTTCTTCTTGCCCTTGACAAAATCTTATACTCGTCGGTAATTGGCCTTTTAATCCAACGCTTACTTTGACTTGACTGTCATTGCTTTTACCACCTATTTTTAACCCATCTTTTATAAGGTACCCTGATAAATTTATAATTGTTGAATCGAATCTATGTAAGTTATGTGACGTTTTTCTGGGCAATAATTTTTCCACTTTGTTTATTAAATCGATATATACACCTTTAAAATAATCAGAACTTTTAACCTTTTCGATAAGCCACTGTATGTAACTGTACTTTTATCATCATTTTTATCTATCACACACCTATTTATTACCATTTCTAGTGCTCTTAAGCTTGTTTTCTGACCCATTAATATTAGCTTCATTAAGCCTTTAAATATTATTTTACCAACTAACTTAGTATTACATTTATCTACCTCTGTTGATTTTCCTAGTCTTTCCAAATCCTCGTCTTTTAGTTAAGTTTAGTATTCTTTCTATTTGATCCATTATTGCCTCCATTTTTCTTTAATAATAGCTCTTTTATCTTCTTCTTATGACACTTTCAACACTTATGCGGCACACCCCGTCCGCCACCCTTTCATCTTCGGTTCATTTCCTCTGTTCAGTTATAGAACCTACCGCTCCAAGGTATTTCTCCCTGGGATGAGGAGGGCTTCTCCAGTTGTTTAATATGTCCTTATCACCATGCTATCACTACCGCCCCGCCAAAGTAGATCAGTTGTATCATTCGGGTTTCAACTGTCTATGTTGCCTTCACCATTCCACCGATGGTTCGGCCTTTGATTCACGTTACTTTCGAGGTCACCTATGTGTTCGCTTTCGCTACAGCCTGGTAATTCACCATTATTCTTACAACAATGTTGTCGGTAGGCTTCAGCATCTTGGTTTCCCGCAATACTGCTACCCTAGTTACAGGATTCCGACTTTTGTCCTGGTAGGTTTAACTCCTACTGAACATATTCACCTTCTCTGGACACACGATGGAATTCAACCATTACGACTTTCGGATCGCACGAGAATCTTTCGTTTTGGGATGGATTGGTCATGCGTAGCGTTTGAACTCTTTAATTTTAATATAAATCAATTTAAACTATATCAGTACTGATTTCTTAAGTATGGCTAAATATCAGGTTATAACACCTGGAGAAAATAAAGAATCTATCGATATTTTATATGGTTACCACTCTACTATTTTTGGAAAAGCACTTATTGGAGTTACAACACAAAGCATCTGTCACCTTTCTTTTTGTGATTTTGAAACTTCAGCTATTAAGATACTTGAAAAAGAGTGGCCACAAGCCTGCCTGAAAGAAGATAGGCTAACAACGGCAAAAATTGTACGCAATATTTTTGACACACAAATACCTGAGAGATCATTTTCTTTGCTTGTTAGGGGAACAGACTTTCAAATTATAGCTCTTTTCATAATAGTACAAACGAGGTAAAATAAGATTTTATAGTAGTGAAGGTAAGTATGCCAGCAGCATATAGTTATGATTTAAGAAAAAAAGCAATGGAATCACTAGAAGAAGGAGAAAGCAGAGAAGCAGTGGCAGCAAGATTTAAAATTGGAAGAACTACGTTATGGGAGTGGCAGCAAAGAAAAAAGAAACAGGAGATTTTCAGTCAAAAAAACTTGGAAATGGAGGTTATAATCACAAAATTACTGACTGGAATAAATTTACTGAATTTGCTAAAAAATATGGTGGAAAAACTCTATCGGAAATGGCTAAGCTTTGGAGCAATGTTAGTATCCCAACGATTCATCGAGCTCTTAAAAAAATTGGACTCACACGCAAAAAAAGACATATGGATACAAAGAAAGGGACGAAGAAAAACGCGCTGAATTTTTGAAAATTATAGCAACAAAAGAACCTCAAAACTTAGTTTATATAGATGAGTCTGGCATTGATAACACCGAGGACTACCCTTATGGATATTGCCAGAAGGGACAGAGGTTTTATGCTCTAAAATCTGGTAAAAAAATTCAACGAATCAGTATGATTGCAGCCTTAAACGGCAGGAAAATAGTTGTTCCGTTAACATTTGAAGGCCACTGTAATATGTTAATAAATGGTTTGAGCAGTTTCTGACACCGATTTTGAAACCTGGACAAACTGTTATCCTTGATAATGCTACTTTTCATAAGTCTAATAAGATTACTGAATTTGCTAAAGGAGTTGGCGCAGAAATTTTATATCTACCGCCTTATTCTCCCGATTTTAACAAAATTGAGCATCATTGGTTTGCTATAAAAAACAGAGCTAGGAAAAACATCCCTCTATTCACATCTTTTCGTCATGCTGTTGATTCCGCTTTTCTATAAGCTTTTCGGACTATTATGAAAAGAGCTA
>NZ_QPIP01000162.1 GCF_003344345.1 Wolbachia endosymbiont of Cylisticus convexus
GTGCAGTATTCGCAAAAAGTTTAGAAAATGTAAAAGTGCTGCTAAGATCTGGAGCAGAAGTAAATGCCACTCAATATGTCAGCGGATGTACACCACTGCACTCTGCGTGCAAAATAGGAGGAGCAGGAGTTGAAATAATAAAAGAGCTAGTAAAAGCAGGGGCTGAGGTTAATCAACTGAATAACAACACCAATGTATTACATATGGGAAAGTGAAAAGTATTGTTTATGGAATAGTGGAGAGAATGAAAAAGCAAGTAAATTTCTGAGAGAAAAAGGAGGAGTAACAAAAAGTAGAAAACTGACGTGCTATGGAATAGAAGGGCTAGTGGGAGAAATAGCAGACATGTTGGATGGGAGCTATATGCCGGAGTTAAAAATAATAGAGATAGGAGAAATAAGGAAGAGAGACAAATCAGTAATAAAGGAAGAATGTAAAAATTTAGCAAGCAAGATAATGAGCAAAGTGAACGAAATGATAGATGAGGTGGTGAGAAAGAAGGCTTAGGTTTAAAGAAAGGTGGGGTAGATTATGAGTAAAAAAGGAAAAGAGGCATTTAATAAGTCAGCAAAAGAATTATTAGAGAACTCATATAAAAATATTTATGCAAGAGACGAGAAGGAAAGAACAGCTCTGCATTATGCAATAGACGCAAAAACAGTGAGGTTACTAGTCGAAAAAGGAGTAGATGTGAATGCAGCAGATGTGGAAGGATATACAGCACTACACCTAGCGATAACGGAGAAACGTCTAGAAACGGTTAGAGAATTGATAAAATCAGGAGCGAATACAAATGCGGAAGAGTTCTCTAATTGCATAAAAGTCAACAATAATTTTTTGTATCATGAAAAATATTTTTTGAGGGAACGTTCAAAAAAGTGTGTCAAACCAAAAAAAAAGTAATAAATTGATATAAAAAATGGAGGTTTGACATGAGTCAAAAAATAGCAAACAGAACTACAGGTTTGGTGGACTATAAAGAACTAGAAACAAATATTTTATCATCTATCAGAGAAGGTAAGCCGCTAACAGGAAGAGATGGAGCATTAACACCATTTATAAAAAGGCTGCTAGAGGCAAGTCTGGAAGGTGAAATAGAAAGCCACTTGTCTGTTGAAAGCGAGGAAAATAACCGAAGAAA
>NZ_QPIP01000163.1 GCF_003344345.1 Wolbachia endosymbiont of Cylisticus convexus
CAGCGAGTATAAGTAAAAATCATCTTTAATATGCTGACCATCTTTATTATATTTGTGTACTTCATAATAAAAGTTATCATCAACAAATTCTGAATCATTATTGAAAAAATCTATAAAATCTGTCATGATGTTAGCCTCTTTTATTAATAAACTACTAATAGTGTAACTAATATTTTTATATAAGTCAATATAAGTTAATTTATTAACTAAAATTTTGAACTAAACTCATAAGTAACTTGTCATTCCTTGCTGGAAAGATTTTCCTGCTTTTAACTATTTGTTAACATGTATCAAGATCTTCGCTATTTTATGTTAATATCCTTACATATTTGAGTATAAGTTTCTGTGAGCATTATTTATAAACGTTACAACACTAATCCATAAAACTTCTCTAATTGCTCACTCCATAGCATCGGTATTTCTCTTTTGAGCTTCCTCCATAACACAAGAAAAACTAACCTCTTTTTCAGCCAATGCCAGGCTAGTTTTTCTTTCAATTCTTAATTTGTTTTCAACTTGAATTATCATTTCCTATTGAAACAATGTTTATGGAATCACTCAAATCATACTACACTACACCAACTTGATCAGATAATAAGCACTTCCTCTTGCATAATTACTGGTGATCCATTTTCCGGCTCTATAAGGCACTTAAGTTTCTCTAATTCTGTATTATATTCAAGGCATCCAAGCTTTGCTGATATCAATTCAGCTTGCTCCATACACATAAGCTCCTGTAGATCTGGCTCCTCTGCCATTTTTGCCTGCTTAAAACAAGATTCTATTTCCTCTCTAAGTAGTTCTTTGCCTTTTAAAAAAGTTATTTTACTCATATAATCCTCTATTTGAAAAAAGCAAGTTATACAATAAAGTAACTAAAATAATCTAAATTCTTGCGTCATACTTACAGCTCTTTTTATTAACACTGCTTTATTTCCTAACCTATTCTTTGCACTTCGAATAAACTACTGTTAAAGGTTTAACCATAAAACTTCTCCAGTTGCTCACTCCATAGCATTAGTATTTTTCTCAAATCAACTAACTTCAAACCTCTTGGTTGTTTTCCACTCACTATGTCTTCTTTAATTTTTGGTGCTAAATAATTCAGCCTTAAAATTTGTTGTATTCGTCTTGTACCTATATTAATTTTTGCACTCAACTCTCCTACGCTTCCATATTTTCCTTCCTCTAATTGACGTTTCCACAAATGAGCTCTTACCACTGCTTTCAGTAGCGCATTATTTGTTTTGCCTTCTGGCTCGATCGCTGTGCATTTGTTTCCTTTCTTTTTTATTGGTATAAATTCCACCTTATCCTCTGAACTCATTTCTATTCCATCTTCTTTTACCATTACTCTCTTTATTAACTTTTTCACTACTTCTTTCTGTTTCCCAAAACTCCATTTTTCTTCGATCTTTTCTTTCCAATTTTCATATAGCTGCTCCGCTTTCTTTATCACTTCTTTTTCCACTTCTCCTGCTACTATTGTTCGATTTACTGATTCACAACTTTTTCCTCTTAAATGATTGTTGCATACGTAATATCGATATCTCTTATTCTCTTTTTTTGAGTACGTTAGCGTCATGTTTACTTCACAGCTCTTGCACTTAATTATTCCCCTAAGCAGCGCTTCCTCATATTTTGCTTTTCTATATGGCTGATTCCTTATCAATTCCTGCGCTTTTTGCCATTTTTCTTCCTCTATTATTGCTTCATGTTTTCCTTCATACTCTTTCTCATAATGTCTGATTTTTCCCATATATATTGGATTTGTTATTATTCTTCTCACCGTTGCCTTTTTAAAGATATCTGATTTTCCTTTCGTACGGTACCCCTGGCTATTTAACTCCCTTGCCAATTCTGCCATTGACTTCAGCTCCAAATATCTTTCAAATATATACCTTACCACTTTTGCTTCTTTTTCATTTACTATTAATTCTTTATCTTTTACATCATACCCTAGCGGTAAAGTTCCACCCATCCATATTCCGTGCTCTTTCGATGTTGCTATTTTATTTTTTACTCTCTCTACTATCATTTCTCTTTCTAGTTGTGCTGCCCCTGATAATACCGTTTGCACAAACTTTCCCATTGGCGTATTATTATCAAATATTTGTGTTACTGCTACAAAATTTACTCGGTGCCTTCTAAAAAATGATGTTACTTCGATGCTGTCTTTTGTTTCCCTTGATAGTCTGTCTAATGTATATACTACCACACAGTCCACTTCTCCTGCCTTTACATCTTCAAATAATTCCTTTATTGCTGGTCTTTCTAAATTCTTTCCTGAGAAACCTCCATCGTCGTACCTTTTTGCCAATACTACCCAGCCTTCTCTGCTCTTTATATATTTTTCACATGCTACTCGCTGCGCATCTAAACTGTTAAACTTTTGTTCTAGACCGTCTTCATTTGACTTTCTCGTATATATTCCACATCTTATCCCTTTACACATTTTCCCTTCCCTTTTGATCACGCAAACCAAATAGGAGCGGCCCATTGTAACTCATTCCCATTATTTTCCCTTCCACCGCTGATAATGACGTATAAAATTCTTCTCGGTAGATTAAACCCTTATCTGTTACCATTACCGCATGCGTCTCTTCCCCTCTTGTATCTTGTAAAAAGCATCTAATGTTTTAAGCTTAAGCATTAGGTGGAGGAGGGAAGAACTCTGTTTCTCCTCTTAGATATAAAATCTGTAAGAAAGATAAGAGTTCCCTCCTCAAAAGTATAGGCTGGACGGTATCGTAGAAAGACCTAAATGGCTCTAATTCTGTATCCACAAGGTTAGCCTTACTTTTCGTTTTAAATGGTAACGTATGGGGTTATATATGATCAACAACTTTCTTGGAATTGATGTATCAAAAGATCGCTTTGATGTTTTTCTTTCATTCATAAGTAAAAAAGAAAAGCGTGAAACTAGGAAAAGGAGCTTTAAGAACGATGATCTTGGGTTTCAAGGTCTGCTGAGTTTTCTACAAAAGCATAATGTGGAAGAAGTAAAGTCATGCATGTGGTTGTTATAGCGAAGCTTTGGCTGAATTTCTGCACAATGCTGGACATTTTGTTAGTGTTGTAAATCCTTATTGTATTAAATCTTATACAAGGAGTAAGCTCGTAAGACAAAAGAATGATCAGACTGATGCAGAAATTATTGCTGATTATTGCCAAAGACAGGAACCAACTCGTTGGACACCACCTTCTTCTGAAATGAAAAAATTAAAACATCTTTATCGTTGCTCAGTTGCGTTAAAAGAATTAGTAAATAACCACCTAGAAAAAAAAGAGAGACTGCCTAAAGAAGTTGCAAATGCTTGTTGCAACGAATATAGTTAAAAAAATAGAAATAATAAAAAACTCCATACGCAAACTATTAAAGCAGCACAAAGAATTGTTGGAAAATTTTCAGCTTCTATTGACTATTCCAGGAATAGGAGAGGAATCAGCAATGGCTATTTTAGCTGAAATCCCTGACATAAAAGCTTTTAGAGATGCCAGGCAATTGGCAGCATATACAGGAGTTATACCGAAAAATATAACATCAGGTTCATCTGTACATTCTAAACCAAGATTAAGTAAATCAGGTTCACAAACATTACGTAAGGCCCTTTTCTTTCCTGCCATAGTAGCCAAGAATCACAATCCTATCATTGTGAGTTTTTGCCAAAGACTAAAGAAGAAGGGTAAGCATAATATGGCAATTGTGGGAGCTGCAATGCGTAAGCTACTCCATATCATTTTCGGTATCCTGACATCCAAAAGTGCTTTTGATCCAAATCATATCAAGAATTACAGAACTAGGATGTTGACTGTAGTTTAAAATCAAAAAATGCTTCCAATCCATTCAACATATTCACTAACTGTAATCTGTGTACTGTTACACAATCAGAA
>NZ_QPIP01000164.1 GCF_003344345.1 Wolbachia endosymbiont of Cylisticus convexus
GTGTAGAGGTGTATAACCATTTTTGTCTCTTGCATTAACCTCTGCTCCTTTTTTTATTAATAATCTCACTGTTTTGTAATCAGAGATTTCTACTGCTTGATGCAAGATCGTCTCTCCTTCTTCATTTCTTTTATTAATATCGTTACTTGATACTTCTTTAAAAAACTTACTAAAAGATTCTTTGCTAAACTTCATACTTACCTCACAAAATTAGCTTTTCTAGCGTCAGATAAATTTCTTATATTTACCTGCTGCTATTCAAGTCATGTCCTTTTTAGCATGAGAAAGCAAGTCCTTTTCTTTTTATTTCATACACTTTTACCTATTATTAATATAATATATGAGGATCTAAATATAAATACTTAACTTATTACACATATTACTTGACTATTTTTCCAATTTCTGTGCAAATGTCTATGTTCGTGCCACTTCAGTACTCCTGGATAAAATACTAAAATGTGCTTTTCTAATTCGTGTATTGAGTCTTTTTGCTCTGAATCCAAATCATTTTTATAGTAAACGTTGTGTTCTGCTAAAACATATTTTCTGACCTTCTGATCTGTATAATTTTCTACTTTATAGTTGTGAGTAACGCTAAACCTTTCTAAAATTGGCTTGTGTTTTAAACTCCAATGTTGCCCTGAAAGTTTATCGTTTCCCAATACAAATTTATTTCCTTCTTCTTCTATGCTACCAACCGGAAAGCACGCATTTGTTTCTCCTAAGTTCCAACTGTCCGATAATATAACTTGCGCTTTTGCAAATTTAATCGATGGTAATAAACTCTGTGGTAATGGATATAGTGCTTTTAAGTTGTAACACAAATGATCTCTTTCATAGATGCCTTTATAATCCCTTGTGTGAGGCTCGGTTTCTCCAAGGATTGCTACATCTAGGCGATATATATCATTGCTTAAAGCTCGTTCATAATGATCGCGTAGATAGTTTTCTATAATCCTAATAACTGGACCACTAGACCTGAAAAAATTTACTCTTCCAAATGATAACACTGGTCCATCTTTTTCTATTTTTACCCCTGAATAATCAGAAAGAAGATCTCCAAATAAACTCTCATCCAATATAAATCTCTGCGCATTATAATAATCGTTAAAAATCCTCATCAATCTGGATCTTACAGGCAGTGATAGTTTTGCCAGCTCTACTACTGCATCTACGAAGAAGTCATTTGGTACCTCTTTTATCCCTACTTGCAACTCAAAAAAGTGTTTACCAGGTGGTTCTTCGATAATTTTAATATCTTCTATATTTGCCCACTTGAGTGCTATTTTAAGTGATTTAGGTGTTCCTCTCAGTCTTTGAAATTTTACTCCTTCTACTACGGCTTTTCTTTTATCCTTTATCCAACGTAGAATTTCCCCCAATTCATATTCCTCAATCAACCACGGCAATGTTTCTTCTTTAAGATTAAACTTAAATCCTTTGATACAGCTTGGATCAACCTTATAATCTATTGCATCAACCAGTGCTTGCTCTTGCTTTGTTGCGTTTGGCGGTAATAAACTTTTCATTTGTCTTTTCTTTCAAGTTGCTTTAATTTCCTTTATTTAGGTAGCTTATGAGTAAGCAAGA
>NZ_QPIP01000165.1 GCF_003344345.1 Wolbachia endosymbiont of Cylisticus convexus
GTTAGTTTTTATCGGCCAAGACAACTAAGTTTTATAGAGGGAAGCAAGGGAACATTTATTTACGGAGAGTTATGCACAAAAAGCTTTTCGGGTAGTTATGATGAGATATACTATTACCCATATGCTGCACTTGGAGTAGTATTTGTAAAAAATACAACCAATGTGAACATAAATAAAGCAATAGAATTTGTTGGATCATCGTATTCGAGTACGGAGTATGGAGGTGCAGGATTATTTGTGGGAACACCAGATAATACCAATTCTAATAAATCAAGAATTTCAAGAATAATATGGAAAAATGTTTACCAATACACGAGTTCTGATAGCAAATTAGCTGGATCTGGTAATGTGGAGATTCCAGCAGGAAAAACAGTTGCAATATTACTTTACACATCATCTTACCTGTATTCCAGAACACAAGTTAGTCAAGGTATGCTTGCATCAAATTATGTACACAACTATGGTCAATTTATTCAGTGGGGGATTTAAACATACGTAGCAATGTTCTAACTACAGGACTTGAAGTAGATGTGGAGAGAACACTAAGAGCGTGGCAATGTCCTGGGTTATCTAGCACACATGAGATTTGGCAGTAAATCAAATAGGGAGAAAAACTGTGAGCATTTACATACGTTTTGAAAATAACAAACAAGTAGAAACAACAACGCTTGAAAATAAACCAGAGGGTGAAAATTGGTATGAAGCGCCAAAGAATTTTAATTGGCAAAAAAGTTATTGTTTAACAGAGGGAGGAAAAATTGCTCAGCGTACTAAAGAAGATATACAAAAGGAGTTACTGGATAATGCGAAGCTTT
>NZ_QPIP01000166.1 GCF_003344345.1 Wolbachia endosymbiont of Cylisticus convexus
ATTGTACTCATATCTAACACTCCTTTCTTTTATTATTTTATAACTTACTTTTCTAAAGTGTCAGATCAAGTCTTGTTTAATACACATTAGATCTTAATGACTCTTTTTTACGTTCAATTGTTTTACTATCAGGAGGTAACTTACATGCCGTTGATCACCTTATATCACGCCATTTTTGATACTTTCAACACTTATGCCCCAACCCGCTTGTTTTTTTGTGGCCAGTATATGAAAGAAAACTTGTATCTTGAATTACAATAATTCTTTTATAATCTTTTGCTCTTTCAACAGTTTTTGTAATATGTGATGCTAAGATGTCAGCTTCTTTTATGCTCTCGTTTTGGAAAAAGCGATATGCTGCCTTTGCCTCTGACCAACTTTCACATGCTTGATTGATTGAACTTTCAGGCATATTTGCCAAGCTATCAGCAATATCTACTAATCGATCAGTTAATCTTTTATCCCCAAGTACAGCATTTCCAAATTCATTTTTAGCCCATTCATTACTCTTGCTTTCCATTTTACACCCTCAATATTTGCAAACTTTAATATTGTAATACTTTGTTTTTATGTCCATTTATATTTGTGGGTAATAGTAAGGTCTTACATAACTACGCAATACGCACATCTGATCTAAATGATCCTTGGAGTAACCCGTAGCTGTGTAATTGTTGAAGCCATTGACAATCCTGGACGTCTGATTTTCTTCCGGGTACATTTTTTACATGTCTTGCATTTACCAGTTTTACCTCAAATCCATATGACTCAAGTATTTGAAACCTTACTATTACCCATAAGTATAAAGTTCAGTAGCAAGCCTCCATCCTTCTGATAAATCAAAGAGACGTCTCCATCCTTTCCAAAGGGTAATAGGTCCAGGTTCTGGGTCATTTTTTCTGGCTAAGTGGCCTCCAAGCTGAGCAATCCATGAAACAACCTCTTTTATAGTAGGAGTTACATTTGGGCATTTGTGTATTTTCGCGTATAAAACTTTCCACTCTTCTTCAGCTAATAAAGTAGTGCACGGTAGTGTTGGATTGGTTCTTGCAATTGTTGTAATAAAAAAAATTCTCCAAGCAATAACACTCATAACCGTTAAATACCTCATTAATCTTTCTGCTGTTTCAAGTCTACATTCTTCAACTTTAAGGCCAGATTTTAAAATTTTATGAAGTATCTCTATCTTCCATCTAAGACAATACCAACTAACCTTTTCAACTGCCTCATCAAAAGTATTGACAGGAAGATTCGTTAAAAGCATCCACTCTAGCGGACTTGCTTCAGGAGGACAGAACAACATAAACTGCATAAAGTGG
>NZ_QPIP01000167.1 GCF_003344345.1 Wolbachia endosymbiont of Cylisticus convexus
TATAGAGAAGAACACTTGTTTGTATTGAAACAAGAATATGCAGCATATACTTTTTTTCAAACCGAATGTGATAAAAGTATAGAAAATTACTATAAAATATTTGAAACAAAGTTGAATGAGAACGGAACATTGAATAAAATAAAAAAGCGGAAGCAGAAGAATAGTCCAGATTTTGCCGTAGACGAAGATTTATATCGAATAACGGGAATGGGTTTTACTAAAGTTCCAAGACTTGATGTATTAAGTGTACAGACTATCATTTCAGAAACAGGTATAAATCGCAATAAATGGCAGACAGAAAAGCATTTTTCTTCATGGCTTGGGTTGAGTCCTACTAATAAAATTACAGGAGGGAAAATTATTGGAACAAGAACACGTAAGGTTATAAATCGTGCTGCGAATGCCTTGCTGTGTATCAAGACTGCACTTGGTGCATACTGCAGGAGGTTTTAAAGAAGCGACTAGAGATACCGAAAGCAATTACTGCTACAGCAAGAAAATTGGCATGTATTTTTTACAATATGCTAAAATATGGAAAAGAATATGTAGAAAAAGGAATTGATTATTATGAGAAACTTTATCAAGACAGGGTTATGAAGAATCTAAGTAGAAAAGTCCTTGAATTTGGTTATGTCCTGGTTAGAAAGGATCAGTTAATTGAAGGAGTTTATTAGGAGAGTGATGTACATGCTTAAGAAAAACGTGCCTAATTTGCTAACAATTTCTCGTGCGCTCGCAATACCGGCAATAATATTAAGCTTTTATATAGAAAGTAAGTATGCAAATCTAATAACAATATTGATCTTTATGTTTGCGTGCATTACAGATTTTTTTGATGGTTATTTAGCGCGTGCATGGAAAGTCCAATCGAATTTTGGCAAGTTATTTGATCCAATTGCCGATAAGTTAGTAGTAGTTTCAACAATAATCATGCTAGTCTATAAGCAAAAGATAGATGATGTTACAATTATACCGTCAGTTATAATTGTTTGTAGGGAGATATTAGTTTCAGGTCTGCGGGAGTTTTTGATAGCTAAGAACGTTATCCTACCTGTGAGCAAAGCTGGGAAAATTAAAACATTTTTGCAGATGGTTGCCGTAGTAGCGCTAATAATGAGTGATTATGAAGCAACTAAATATGTAGGTGTGATTTGTTTGTGGGTTGCGGCTATTATGACTGTGTGGTCAGGTTATAATTACGTTCTAGTTGGCATCAAACAGATTGACTGAATTGCTTAAAAGCAGTTAATAATTTCATAATATTGACTGAGTAGTTAAAATCCTGTATAATGTATTAGTTCATAAATTAGTCGATTCATATGACTATTATTACTGCAGATAGCCTTAATACTAAGCACTTCTCTAAAGGATCAGGATTTGGAAAAGATGCTACAGTGGAGGATTTTTTTCGGGATTTTTGGCCAACAGTTGATGAAGAAGTCAGAAAAGAAAGAGAGGCAGAAAAAAGTAAAAAGCTAGAACAAGAGTTATTAACACTAAAAAAAAGAGAGCTATATAGACAATGTGTATCATTGGTAACAATGGTTCCATTTGCATTATTTATGGCTATTGAACTGG
Organism: Wolbachia endosymbiont of Cylisticus convexus; assembly: GCF_003344345.1. The sequence continues at coordinate 1,579 of NZ_QPIP01000167.1, forward strand.
AAAAAACATGTAGCGATCAGGTATTACTTGGCGTGATAAGTGGTGCGCTAAGCCACACTATATTACCTTTTATGGTCCTATCTCTTATTTGTACGCTATATTTAATTTACAATAACAGGAAAATAGCACAAAAAGAACGAGAGTTGGAGAATATTGAAAATGGAGAGGAAGTAAAGGAAAAAGAGCACAATATTTCTGATATAGATCAGTGTTTGATCTATATTGAGGCTATAACAACTGCACTGGTTATTGTAGGTATGATAATGGGTGAAACATCTTCACTTGAAGCAGCAGAGGATGCAATTTTATTTCTTGCCAATGCAATTGCTTTTCTTGCAACTCTTGCTTCTTATATTGGTGAGCATGAAAAAAATAAGAAAAAGGAAACAGAAAAATCTAATCTTGATGAGAAATCTAGCAAGAAAACTAGCAATATGTCTATAGCCGGATTGGCGCTTGCTGGTTCTTCTATATTTTTAATAAAAAGAATAATGTTAATGGCATTAGCATCATCCTTAAATCCTGCTGTTGGGCCTACTTTAGGCTTGATAGGTATTGCACTTTTTATGGTTGTACAGATATTAACTATACGTTCCTACAGCAAAACGCTGAAAGATCCAAAAGTGGAAGGACAAGGTAAATCGAGGAATGCAGGTAGTTCTGACCGTAGTTATAAAGAGGAAGGGCCGGCTATTGCCTAGTAGAAATTTATTTATTTAAGTAATATTTAGGTCTATACTTTATTTTGATCGAAAAAAATCTTATGTATAAGACTTTAATCACGTGCTTTATTTTTCTAATTTGCTCCTTTACACAATCGTATGCGAATGATCTTGAAAAAACTGAAACTGAAACTGAACTATATGAAGAAGCAGTTGAACTTTTTGACCAGAAAAAATATAAACAAGCTATTAGAGCATTTAAAAAGATAGAGGATTTGTATCCTTTATCTTATTGGGCAATGAAAGCCAAATTATTGTCTGGGGTTTCTCACTATAATATGGGTAACTACAGCAGTGCTGCAAGTGATATGGATGATTATATATACGTTTATCCAAATGGTGAAGATTTGCCATATGTATATTACTTAAGAGTATTATCTTATTACATGCAAATTAACAAAGTGCAGCTTGGGCAGCAAATTACATATAAAACTTTAGAACTGGCTACTGAATATATTAATCTTTTTCCGAATAGCGAGTATATAGACGAGATCAAAGAAAAAGCAAAATTAATCACAGAACATATATCAAAAAAAGAGTATTCTATTGGTGAATTTTACTTAAGGCGTGGTGAATATTTAGCGGCAATTAAACGTTTTCAAAATATGGTAAGCGATAAAGATTCTCAATATTTTCCTAGAATTATTAACCATTTAATCTCGGCTTACTTAGCTCTTGGCCTTGACTTAGAAGCTGAGCAGTATAAAAGTATGTTAGCAGAAGGTCTGAATTAGTTTTCTTTATATACTATGGCTGGTCATTCACAATTTTCAAATATAAAACACCGGAAAGGCGCTCAGGATGCAAAGCGCTCTCAAAAATTTACAAAGCTCATTAGAGAAATAACAGTTGCTGCAAAACAAGGGCTGCCTGATTCTGCACGTCTTCGCTCTGCTATATTTGCTGCGCGTAAGGAAAATCTACCAAAAGATAAAATAGAAACAGCAATAAAAAATGCAACTGGTAGTGTTGCAGGAGAAAATTATGAAGAAATACAGTATGAAGGCTGCGGACCTTCTGGTACTGCACTTATTGTTCATGCCCTAACAAATAACCGCAACCGAACTGCTTCTGAGATACGTTATATCTTTTCTCGCAAGGGTGGTAATTTGGGGGAAACAGGAGGTGTAAGTTACCTTTTCGATCATGTAGGCTTGATTGTCTATAAAGCAGAGGGTATGAATTTTGAAGATTTATTTAACTATGGAATTGAATTAGAAGTATTGAATGTTGAGGAGAATAACTCAGAAGGATTGTATATTATAACTTGTGAAGTAAAAGAATTTGGTAGAGTGCGTGATGCTTTCTATACAAAATTTGGAGAACCAGAACTTGCTCGTCTTTCATGGCAGCCAAAAGATCTGATTAAAGTTAGCGATAAAGAATTAATTGATAAATTATCTGCATTAGTTGAAGAATTAGAAGATAATGACGATGTGCAGTATGTGGAAGGTAATTTTATTTTTGCTGATGAGCTATGAGGCTGGTAATACTTGCATTGCTTTGTATTTTACCAGCATATGTCACTGAAACATCTGCAGTACCGTTCCAGCATGGGATCAGCAAAAAAGAGCCAGTGTCAAACAAACAACTGTACGAACATTGTGATATAAGCACCAAGAAAGATGTCATCCCAGTGCCTAGACACTGGGATCCAGAAAATTCAATTACAAATGGACACACCAAGCGATTGTATAATAAAAACTGGATTCCAGTGTCAAGCACTGGAATGACAGAAAGCAACCTAAACCACTTTCCAGCGTTACTTCAGCATGGGATCAGGAAAAAAAAAGCTGCTTTGATGACAGAAAGTGATGGAAAGTTGTTATTCATATCCAGTGACATAAAATCCTCTTTTTTTGACACAGAAGGTTTGGCGCCAAATACAGTGATGAGATTAATCGACATATATAAAGGTTATGGTATAGATTTTAAAAAAGACATTGTGCCAAAAAGTAAGTTGGAGGTTCTTTTTGAGAAATCGCTCGGTAATCAGAAAGCTGAAGAAAAAATTTTATATACTTCACTGATAGCAGATAAAAAGGCCATTAGCTTGTATCATTATGAATCACAGAGCGGCAAAGGGGGGTACTTTAATAAAGAGGGGATAAGCTTAACAAGTAGCGAAATTTTCGTAAGTCCTTTAAACGGAGATTATCGTATATCTTCGAAATTTGGTAATAGAAAGCATCCTATTCGTGGTAAAGTTGTTTTTCATAAAGGAGTAGATTATGCAGCTAAACTTGGCACTCCTATACATGCTGCTACAGAGGGTGTGATAGAATATATAGGGAATAACGGAGGTTACGGCAAGTATATTAAAGTAAAACATGAAAATGGGTATTCAACTTGTTACGCACATATAAGCAAATTTAGTAGCGATATAAAGTTGGGCTCTAAAATAAAACAGGGTCAGGTTATAGCTTATGTTGGCAGCACTGGTGTTGCAACAGGACCTCATTTACATTATGAAGTTATGTATAATGGTAAGCACATTGATCCGCTTACAATAGCTCATAGAACTGAGATAAAGTTGCCTGATCGTGAATTAAGAGAGTTTAAATTATTTGTAAGTAAGGTAGATAAAATAATCAGCAGAGAGGGTGCAAGTGAAAAAGAAATCTGATGAAGACAGTACAGATAAAAATACGATAAATGATAGAAATTTAAAGGCTTTTCCTGTACTAATAGCGCTAGGATTAGTTTTATTGGTACTTTTTGTAGCGTATGACAGTACAATTGCGCTTGGGGTTACTGCTGTTTCAATATTGGCTTTCTCTCAAGGATTTTTCATTAATGATCCTAATGAAGCAAGAGTGATAGAGTTTTTTGGTCATTATATCGGAACTTATTTTAAATCTGGAATATGTGTAACGCTTCCCTTTTCAAACAAACATGTTGTTTCTCTGAAATTTCAGAATATCAATACAGAAAAAATAAAAGTGAATGATGCAAATGGGAGCCCAATAGAAATATCAGTAGTGATTGTTTGGAGAGTTAGCAGTCCTGCAAAGGCATATTATAATGTTAATAATTATCATGAATTCGTTTTTGTGCAAAGTGACTCAGTAATTAGAGAATTGGCAAGCAATTATCCTTATGACAGCGAAAGCGATGAGGAATCTTTGCGTAAAAATTCTGATAAAATTTCGAATGAATTGCGGTCAATGCTACAACAAAGATTAGATATCGCTGGAATTGAAATTGCAGAAGCGAGAATATCGCATTTGGCGTATTCATCTGAGATTGCACAAGCAATGCTGAGGCGTCAACAAGCGCATGCCATCACCTCTGCAAGAAAGCATATAGTGCAAAATGCAATAGGAATCATTGAAGAAGTAATAGCTCATTTTGAAAAAAATAAAAATATACAATTGGACGGAAAACAAAAAGTTCAATTGATAAACAATCTGCTAGTTGCTCTGATCTCTGAGCAAGATGCACAGCCGACGATTAGCTTGGATAATAATTAACTTAGGTATACTTTTAATTCTTTTTGGTTTAAGCTATATCGTTATTATAGTTTAGTAATAGTTTAAAGACATTCAATATTATCAATATTTTAAATTTAATATATTAATAAAAGGAGGGTATATGTATATAAGTATAGGAAAGTGCTTCGGTTTCATTGCATTAATTTCGTCTCTAGTTGGATTATTACCTCAAGTGTATAAATCATATATTACTAAACTTACTCGTGATATATCGATGCTGATAATTTTGTTATTTGTTCATCTTCTTGGCTTATCTATGGTCTCTATGAGGGGTTAACTTTTATTGTGCTTAGCAATATTGCTGGGCTAATAATTAACTTAACATTAATCATACAAAAATGTTATTATGATGCAAAATCTGCATCATCTACATTGTAGCATAAAACAACAATATCGTTAGTGATAGCAATGTTATATTTATTAGAAGCAGTAAATGATACTGGTGTACATTGAGTTAAGGCATTAAGTAAAAAAAAGCAGAAAAACCGTGTTAACACTAATCTAAAAACTACAGGCGCCTGTTATTAGCTAAAGTAAAGGTCAAGTATCTGGAATTCTAGGCATAAAATCCTCCTGTATAAAAAAGATTCAGAGTACACATACAACAGATATCGCTGAAGTTTTTACTGAAAAATTGGTTGAAAGGTCTGCAGACCGAGATAGATTTTGAGCTCTCTAAATATCTCTACTATCATTATAATGGCATCTTGAGTATATGGAAGCAATTTTTTTATTAAAATAAAAAATTTTATTCTACAGCTTAAAAAGGAGTTTGCTAATTTTCACACTGAATCGGATTTCACTACTCAAACCTAGAAACTTTAATGTATCAAGGTATCTGTTCAGGGGAATGTTCAAGTCAGTGCTCCCTTTCTTGTCATTCCAGTGCTTGACACTGGAATCCAATAATCTCATCAAAACGTTGTATTTTAAAATAACTTCTATACATACCCCATATTTCTGGATCCCAGTGTCAAGCACTGGGATGACACCTATTTATTTTCAGTGGTTCCTTTCTTATCATCCGGGTGGCCTTTTCTTGTCATTCCAGTGCTTGACACTGGAATCTACCGTCTTAAGCGTCAAGATAAAAACTATTGTTTTTTACCATGGCATTTAAACAAATAATGATTTTTCTCATGACAGCAACTAATGCAACTTTAGCGGCTTTGCCAGAAGCAACTAAGCGCTGATAAAGAGCTTTCATTTTCCTGTTATGACGCATTGCGACCACAGCAGACATGTATAATGCTTTTCGAGCATAAAACCTGCCACCTATGATTTGAGCTTTGCTTACCTTTCTTCCGCTTTCATTAGTTTTTGGTGCAACTCCAATTAGACAGGCTATTTCTTTATTATCTAATCTACCAAGCTCAGGTACTTCTATGAGTAGGATACTCGCAATTTTGCGTCCAATACCTTTATAGCTAGTTAGAAGTTTGCTTTTTTCCTTCAAACCAGGGTCAGAGTCTATTATGTCTTCTATGTCTTGCCTAACTTGCTCTAATTGTTTTTTGGCAAATTCTATCTGCTTTACTATATATTCTCTGGCTTTTCCTGTCACATTATGTAAACGACACATATTTGCGTGAACATCATCGCTTAGATTACGCTCAATTGCTCTTAGTTCTTTTAGTTCTTCTTGTTTTTGTGAAACTATACATTCTACTACCTCATCGTTTTTTGTGATAAATTCAGCATACTTTTCTAGCAATTTTGCATCTAATTTGTCTGTTTTTGCAAAATGGTTACAAGCTTTCGCAAACGCATATACCCGGTTTGGGTGAGCTCTATGCACAACTATACTATGTTCTTGTAACAATTTTACGACAAGTTTTTCATAACCGCCTGTTGATTCTACTACACATAATTCAACAAATACATTAACTATTTTTGACTTTATAAACTCAGATATAGCTTTTTCTGCATTTTCTATACGCTGATGTTTATTGTTGATTGAAATATCAAGTGTCTCTTTTGAAACATCAATACCCATAAAAACTGTTCTAGCCATTTTTGCACCTATAAATTATAATCAAATAACAATATAAATGATGTACAGGATTGTGATTCGATCTTTTAGATCCCCCTACCGTTCGTACTACATTTTTTAAGCAAGGAGTGTACTGAGATTCCTACGATTTCTATCAATCAATCCAATTGACAGTATCACTCCTTGCTCATTATAGCCTTGCGACTTTGATTTAATATACAATCCA
>NZ_QPIP01000168.1 GCF_003344345.1 Wolbachia endosymbiont of Cylisticus convexus
TTACTTTTTTTCGGTTTGACACACTTTTTTGAACATTCCCTACTTGCGAATTTCCCGCATACGGCTCTTCAGTGTAGCATTCACAGCATCTTTGATTACTGCTATCTGATTTAGTTTTCCTTGCATCATATTCCAACCTCTGTTGTGTTGGTGTAACAATCCCTAACTATACCGCTGATCGCTTCCCCTTGTTTCCCACACTCTGAGTACTATCAATCAGTCCGACTTCCTTTGTATCTTCCGTTAGTTCTTGCCTTTGTTGACTTGTTCCAACGTACCTCAATAGGAATACAAAGGATCTCCCAAGTTTACGTAAACTCCATCTCAATACATGACACGGCCTCAGATCCCGATAGATAACTTGCCTTGTCATTATCCTTCATACTGTCTTCCACTATATGGAAAGTGTCGACCTCCATGATGTTGGTAATTTCGGGACTCAATACCTTCACTTTCGTTGTACCCTGTATTGTTCGTTCCCTTAGCTTTACTACGCTCGTTACCTTACGTAGCATAATGGTCTGTTCTAGGCTGTTGGCTAGACTTTGCCTAGGTTGACCAACTGTCTTCTAAACGCTTTTCTTGGCGCACTCATAAGTCTTCTTGGCTTTGTTTTTTTTCTACAAGATTCTAGATCTGGTAAAATTATCTTGAATTTTTCACGACTTATGTCACTTGGGTATACACTTCTCATATATCTAATTTATATACATTATCTCCTACTTTATCCCTTCTTTGAGATCATGTACAGGTTCTTAGAACAGACTTATCTATTTTCATAGTGATCTTGCTATCCGTACTCTGTTTTTGATATCCATAAGTATCTTTTTTTATCATCGCATAACGCTTGCTGCTGAGTAAATTACTTGTATCTTGAATTACAAGAATCTTTTTATGAGCTTTTATTCTTTCAACAGTTTTTGTAGTATGTGAAGCTAGAATATCGCTTTCTTTCACGTTCTCATTTTGAAAAAAACGATATGCCCATTTTGCTTCTGACCAACTTCCACATACCTGATTAATTGAGCTTTCAGGTAAATTTATTAAACTATCAGCAATATTCGCCAATCGGTCAGTTAGTCTTTTATCTCCAAGTGTCGCATCTCCAAATTCATTTTTAGCCCATTCACTTGCCATTTTTATACCCTCAATATTTGCAAACTTTAATATTCTAATACTTTATTTATAAGTCCATTTATATTTGTGGGTAATAGTAAGATTTCAAATACTGGAATCATATAGATTTGAAGTAAAATTGGTAAATGCGCGACATGTTAAAAATGTGCCTGGTAGAAAGTCTGACGTTCAAGATTGCCAATGGTTACAACAATACACCTACGACAATGTTGCCAACAATTTAAAACTTGAAAAAAGTATTTCCAGAAAACTTTTATGTCCAAAAGTAAGAGCTCCATTTATTTATGACGCTAATGACGAACTAATTATCAGCTTTAATGTAGTGGATTAATAATGAGCATATTATTTAAATGGAATGTTATGAACAGTAAAGAAAGATTTGCCATACGAGTTAGTTATGAACCTGATAGGTTGGCAGAGGTATATTTATTAGACGCCTACACAAAATTAATGCCAGTGCTAAAGTATTCAGTAAATGCAAATAAAAAAGAACTTCAAGGAGGATCAAATGTTAACAGTAAGCTTATATGCAAGAGTTTCTTCAGAAAAACAAGTACAAGAGAATACGATTGCAAGTCAACTTTCAGCTTTAGAAAATAAAATTAAAGCAGATGGGCATGAATTGCTAGATGAACATAAATTCGTTGATAATGGCTATAGTGGATCTAATTTAGTTCGTCCTGCCTTAGAAAAATTACGTAATAAAGTAGCAGAAGGTAAAATTGACATAATCTATATTCATTCTCCTGATCGTTTATCGCGTAAATATGCATATCAGATGGTTTTACTTGAAGAATTACAGAAAGCAAAAGTAGAAGTAATTTTTTTAAA
>NZ_QPIP01000169.1 GCF_003344345.1 Wolbachia endosymbiont of Cylisticus convexus
AAGTTCTCTAATTGCATAAAAGTCAACAATAATTTTTTGTATCATGAAAAATATTTTTTGATGTAAAATTCAGCTCTAATACAACCTTTTATTTATTATTGTATTATCTTATTCAATCAAAAGAGGTTTTATTGGCAATAAAAACATCAACACTAATTTCCAATTAATCTCTTTTAAACTATGTAGCCAATGAATATGTGGATAAATACGTCCACACAAACTTAAAGTATTTATCCACATATTCATTAAGCTTATAAAAACTAAGGTATCATTCTTTTCCTCTATAGTCTTAATGATTTTACATAAGTTAAAAGTAGCATGCTTCCATTGTTCTCTCCGCGGTCTAATATGGCTAATTTATATTGTAGCCAAGCCGCACTATACTTGTAGGCGGAAGTGGACGGCAACATGTACGCCACGAAGTCTATGCTTCAACTTATCCTCTTGCTTATCCCTTCCATCGGCATTGCTATCTTTACTTTCAGTAAAATTATTGTTTTATACTTCTTTAGTGTTTATTGATAGCAAAACTCTTTTCTATCGATTAGCATCTTGTGCATAATCACGGCTAATTTTCTTGCTACTGCAACAATTGCTTTTTTCATGCCCTTTTTCTTTTTAAGCTTCAATCCCCAGCTTCTTAATTTAAATGTCCTTTTACATTTTACCAGTAAGACCTGCGCGGCTTCATATAACATATTCCTACAGTCCACTGGTCCCATTTTTGATATACTTCCGTGTCGATCAATCTCACCAGAAGCGTACTGTCTTGGACTTAATCCCATATAGGCTCCAACTGTATAAGATGTTTCAAACCTATGCAGATCATCTATTGCAGCTTTATATGTCATTGCTACTATAATACCAACTCCTGGAACAGTAGTTAATAATTTACAATCCTCATCTTTTTTGCTTTGTTCTGAGAGCATTTTATCAAGTTTTCTTGTTGATTCTTCTATTATTTCTAAACTATGTACTAATGATTCAATTGAGGTTTGGCTAATTTCATCTAGATTATTAACCATTTCTTGCACTTTTAAAGCAAAGTTTGCAGAACTAAGACGTTGATTAACTTTTATCCCGTATATTTTCAGTAATCCCCTTATTGTTCCCGCAATTTGCTCTCTGCAACGTATTAATTGTCTTCTGCTTCCAAGTATTATTTTAACCTGACAAGCTTCGTCTGATTTTACTAATACCTCCTTAAATAGCCCAACTCTCATCATTTGTGCTATGCCTCTTGCATCATTTTTATCATTCTTATTGATTCTCGCAGATAATGCTGCTGCCATATGCCTTGCATCTACACAAGTTACTGGTAATCCAAGATTCCTCAACTCTTTGCACATCGATATTGATAATTGCCCGCTTTCTATTCCTATGGACTCGTATTTTTTGTTTTGACCAAGCAGAAACTCAGCTATTGCACTGCTTTCACTTGCAACAACCCCTTCTTTAACAATTTTTCCTTTCTCATCAATGATACTAATAAAAGTTTCTTTGAGTGAGACATCTAACCCGCTATAATGTTTCATGAGACTACTCCTACTGTAAAAGTTTAAATTATTCTTGAAGAACTAATTCATTGAATTTGTTACTTCGTGCTAAAATAATGGAGTATGTCTCTCCATCATTCAATAGCAATTACAGTATGTACGCCCACACAAATTTAAAGTACTTATTCACAGCTACATCAATTTTTCTATTGACTTTTAACACAACTGCTGCAAAACTCCATTCACCATCATTACATGCATTTAGCCTTGTTCCAACAGCTAGTGCTTCGTCTACAGCCTTGTGCAGTTCATTTACGCTTTTTGCTCTTACCACAGCACTTTTAAACCAGCTTAACTTTTCTGCACTTGGCTTTATTTTTTGCAAAGCTGAAGCAAATGGATTTGGATAATCTGCTTGATTACTCAAAGGTTTTGTGCCATATATGTAGTCGAGCCCTTTTCCGTAGTTGATTTGAACGTCTCTATTAGGGGAGGGCACTGCTCCAACCTTTTTAGCCTTATTAATTTTGCTTACAAAAGTGGACTGCTGGTTAGCACGCCCAATTCCTATAATAGCATTTAGCATCTCACCTTTTGATAATTTATCAAGATCAACGTTTAACTCGTAGATGCCTCCTTCCTTATCACCAAAAGGTACGATTATTTTATTACTCATACAATTACCTCCACTATTAAAAATACTTTTTAAGTGTACAATTGTTATACACTTTACTACTCAGTATAAATTATAGTGAGTAGATTTGCAAATACTTTCTGCTATAACAATCCGTTTTCTCTAAAGCTAAAATAGCCCGCACTTGTAATGATAATATGATCAAATAATCTAACGCTTACAGTACTACATGCTGCTGCTAAGGGGAATGTTCAAAAAAGTGTGTCAAACCGAAAAAAAGTAATAAATTGATATAAAAAA
>NZ_QPIP01000170.1 GCF_003344345.1 Wolbachia endosymbiont of Cylisticus convexus
TAACTCTTTATACCTTATGTGCCTTTTAGGCGGATCCATCATAAACTTCCCAAACTTAACCTCTAAACATGCTGTTCTTTTTGGCTTATTATCTCTTGCAGGGATTTCAATTTCTATTGTACCAATGCTAGAGAAGTCTTCAACAAATTTCCATAATTTTTGTTTATCGTTGGAAAATCTGGATTTTCTATTTATATCTCGATCTTTGGAAGCTCTTACTAAAACTGCTGAGTTAAGATTACGTGCAAGTTCAAAAAATTCATAAATATCTGCCTCTCTATCACATACAGTTATAGCTTCAGTTTTAGTTGAGTCTATAATGCTATCTGTTTTCTTTAGGCTTTCTAGCCACTTTATACTTTCTTTATCTTCAATATGTGCTCTTTTACGATTCCTCTCTTTTAGCTCTTTGGCTTCTTCAGAAACAGGTGGTCTCGAGTAAATTTTTTGATCTAGTATTCCTAATGCCAAGCCTTCTGTACTAACAGCAAAAGCTGTATGCAGCATAACACCCTTACTACGTTTTCTTGAGATAATTCCCAACCCACTTGTTTTTTTATGGCCCGTGTATGAAATACAACTTGTATCTTGAATTACAAGAATCTTTTTATGAGCTTTTATTCTTTCAACAGTTTTTGTAGTATGTGAAGCTAGAATATCGCTTTCTTTCACGTTCTCATTTTGAAAAAAACGATATGCCCATTTTGCTTCTGACCAACTTCCACATGCCTGATTAATTGAGCTTTCAGGTAAATTTATTAAACTATCAGCAATATTCGCCAATCGGTCAGTTAGTCTTTTATCTCCAAGTGTCGCATCTCCAAATTCATTTTTAGCCCATTCACTTGCCATTTTTATACCCTCAATATTTGCAAACTTTAATATTCTAATACTTTATTTATAAGTCCATTTATATTTGTGGGTAATAGTAAGGCTCTAAAATGAAAAGTATGCTTGGCAAATATAAGAGCAAAGGTTTAAATGATCAAGATGCATGCATATCAAATAAGAACCTGTCTTGAAAGGGAATGAAGAAAAGAGTATGATGAGGTAAGCAAAAAATAGGAGGGTAAGTTGTATCCAAGTGATATAAGTGACAAGGAATGGGAAATTTTAGAGCCCTATGTTGCACAAGGAGCGATAGGACGACCAAGAAAACATAACACCAGAACAATTATTAATGCAATAAGGTATATAATGAGGGGTGGTTGCCAGTGGAGAATGCTACCAAAAGATTTTCCTCCATGGAAAACGGTGTATGACTATTTTCTCAGGCGGCGTAATAATGGAAAATTGAAAAAAATACATGACATGCTAGTAAAAGAGGTAAGAAAAATGGTTGGTAAAAATGAGACACCTTCAGTAGGTATAATTGACAGTCAATCAGTGAAAACGACTCAAAAAGGGGATCAAGAGGATATGATGCCGGTAAAAAAATAAAGGGTAGAAAACGCCATATTATTGTAGATACACTAGGTCTTGTAATTACTGTAGAAGTACACAGCGCAAGCATTCAGGACCGTGATGGTATCTTTTTGTTCAAGCTAAATGCAAAGCTCCAACATTACGTAGGTTTTTTGCTGACCAAGGATACAAAGGTAAATTACAAAATCGATGTTTGTTGGAAACTGGATGTTTGCTAACGATTACCAAGAAATTGGTTGATACAGGATTTCAAGTTATTCCTAAACGTTGGATTGTAGAACGAACCTTTGCCTGGCTTTCCAATTTTAGACGCATGAGCAAGGATTACGAACATTCTCCTCTT
>NZ_QPIP01000171.1 GCF_003344345.1 Wolbachia endosymbiont of Cylisticus convexus
TTGAAGCATGGAGCAGATGTTAATGTAAAAAAGTGAGCAAGGATATACTCCTTTGCATGCTGCTGCTTGGGAAGGTGATTTAGAAGTAGTCAAATTACTATTAAAGCATGAAGCAGATGTTAATGCAAGAAACCTTGGACTTGGAGAAAATACTCCTTTGCATTTTGCTGCTTGGAAAGGTGATTTAGAAGTAGCTGAAGTACTATTGAAGCATGGAGCAGATGTTTATGCAAAAAACTCTGAAGGAAAAACTCCTTTGCATTTGGCTCAGTCCTGTGGACATGGGAAAGTAGTCAATTTATTGCAGCAAGCTGCAATGCAAGGACCTAATGGCAACATGAATAATGTGAACATGGAGAACTTATGCGGACCAGGAATGGGTAGATGAAACTATTAAGCTGGTAGGCAGAATGTTTTTCTTGTTAATTTTCGCTTGCATGTTACAATAAGTGTCGAAGATGAGGTACATGCTATGAGTAGTGAGATAAAAAACAAGCGATGTGTGGAATACGCAGAACAAACTAGCTCAAAAAGTTATTATTCTTCAGAGTATTGGGATTCACAGCCAAATATTGCCCTAAGCAATTTAAACTCAGAGGAAGACTCGAACTCAAGCTGTGATTTAGATAACTCTCCTCCTTTTCTTTTAGAAGGAGATTCATCTTTAGTAGAAAAAGAAATACCATTGACTGATGGAGGGAGTTCATTGGTTAAAAAGTTTTATGAGGAAATGGAAAATAGACGGAAGAAAAGTGAGGGAGAGTATGAGGAAATTGAAAAAGAAATTGTACAAAAGTTTGGAAAAGATTGGACAGAGGATGCTCTAATAGAAGAAATTATACAAAAGTCTGGAAAAGGTTGGACAAAGGGTGATCTAATAGAAGAAATTGTACAAAAGTTTGGAAAAGGTTGGACAAAGGATGATCTAATAGAAGAAATTATACGAAAGTCTGAAAAAGATTGGGTAAGGTGTGCTCTAGAAAAAATTAAATATATAGTAAATAATTATCTTGAAGAGGGAATGAAGTTGAACTCATATTGTGACGACAATGAAACAACTGTAGTGGATTTAACATTTAGGGAAATAGAAGATGTTCTTGACGATGTTACAAAAGTAATCTCTGGTATACATATTGACTATTGTGAAGATATAGCAATAGATGAAGAAAATGTGAGCATTATACAAGATATTGCTAAAGGTTTACTATTAAAAGGCGGGAAAGTGCAGCGATGTCTTTTCTATAACGATAGGATGTCACATGCGACTACGGGATTTGTAAATGATTCTAACGAACAGTTTGATGGCTACCTTTCTTGTAAATATAAAGACATTATGGATAAGCTAAAAGATGCTGCGTATGAAAGCATTGTGAACAAAAACAAACAAATTCAAGATGAGTTAGAAATAAGCATAGATAATATATATTCTTATATAAAGTATCCACAAGGTAGTATTGTTGAGATTGTAAAAATTACAAATGAATTGGAGGTAGAACATCTAGAATTAAAAGTCTGCACGTTAAAAATAGGAGGAAGTATAGTAAGAATTGACATTAAAGGGAAAGACAGAAATTACACTGACATTGCAGGTAGTGACGGTATAGTGTTAACTTTCTACACCAGCTTGGGGGAGTTAGAAGTTGAATTATATCTTGATGAGGAGGATGAAAATTTCATATGGGTAGAAGTAAGAGATCAAGGAAAGTTAGAGAAATTAAAAAGCTGTAACGAAGAAATAGGGGAAAATTGCTTATTAGGAGGTTTATCAGTTAATCAAGCTATAGAACAAGGATATTTTGAACGACCTAGAAAGCTTTGTCAGTCTTCTGAAAGAGTTAGCTCATCTAAAAAAATTGAGAAGGGAGTCTTAGAAGCAGTAAAAGATTTACAGTATGGCGATATAGTGAACTCTTCGTCAAACTCCTATAGAGAAGGTTATGCAGAAAATCAGGATGCTAGTATGAACTCAAGTCACTCAGTGCAGCATAGCAAGTCAAGTGAAAATAGGAGGAGTATAAGTGCTCCAGGTTAAAATAACAGATTTTTAGGCAAGGTCAAGGGTTATAAATTACCTTTCTTCAAGCCGGTTTTTGAGATTACAATTTTATTTACCTCTTTTGAGTAGCTCTCTACAGTTGGAGTTACATTAAATTCTACTATGTTTTTATCCAAAGTTACATCACTTACCGCATAGTCAGAATTCAAAAGATCACTATAATAGCTTCCGCTTCTCCAGCTACCCTCTGATATTTGCAAATACTCTTTGTCTAGCCATATAAGAGATGTTTTCTCATGATCTTCATGAAAAAATGATAAATTTTCATCTTCATTTCCACACGGGTGAAGCACAGCGAGTATAAGTAAAAATCATCTTTAATATGCTGACCATCTTTATTATATTTGTGTACTTCATAATAAAAGTTATCATCAACAAATTCTGAATCATTATTGAAAAAATCTATAAAATCTGTCATGATGTTAGCCTCTTTTATTAATAAACTACTAATAGTGTAACTAATATTTTTATATAAGTCAATATAAGTTAATTTATTAACTAAAATTTTGAACTAAACTCATAAGTAACTTGTCATTCCTTGCTGGAAAGATTTTCCTGCTTTTAACTATTTGTTAACATGTATCAAGATCTTCGCTATTTTATGTTAATATCCTTACATATTTGAGTATAAGTTTCTGTGAGCATTATTTATAAACGTTACAACACTAATCCATAAAACTTCTCTAATTGCTCACTCCATAGCATCGGTATTTCTCTTTTGAGCTTCCTCCATAACACAAGAAAAACTAACCTCTTTTTCAGCCAATGCCAGGCTAGTTTTTCTTTCAATTCTTAATTTGTTTTCAACTTGAATTATCATTTCCTATTGAAACAATGTTTATGGAATCACTCAAATCATACTACACTACACCAACTTGATCAGATAATAAGCACTTCCTCTTGCATAATTACTGGTGATCCATTTTCCGGCTCTATAAGGCACTTAAGTTTCTCTAATTCTGTATTATATTCAAGGCATCCAAGCTTTGCTGATATCAATTCAGCTTGCTCCATACACATAAGCTCCTGTAGATCTGGCTCCTCTGCCATTTTTGCCTGCTTAAAACAAGATTCTATTTCCTCTCTAAGTAGTTCTTTGCCTTTTAAAAAAGTTATTTTACTCATATAATCCTCTATTTGAAAAAAGCAAGTTATACAATAAAGTAACTAAAATAATCTAAATTCTTGCGTCATACTTACAGCTCTTTTTATTAACACTGCTTTATTTCCTAACCTATTCTTTGCACTTCGAATAAACTACTGTTAAAGGTTTAACCATAAAACTTCTCCAGTT
>NZ_QPIP01000172.1 GCF_003344345.1 Wolbachia endosymbiont of Cylisticus convexus
GGTATGGATAAGGCTATTACAACTCAAGGTGCTGATATAAATGGTACGCTTCTTCTGCTAGATGTATTCATAAGAAAGATTACAGGTCAAAAGTACATTTCTACAGTAGGTCAGTCTATATCTCCACTAGAAGCACAGAGTTATGCATTGAATATTACGGGATTTGAGCGATTATTGAATGAAACAGCCACTAAATCAGGTATATCACTAACAAATCTAAACTTTGATCCTGTGGCAGTACAATCAGCTATAGTTGGGCAAATAGTAAGTGAAAAATTTTCTGAAATATCAAAAACTCTATATTCATTTGCAAAAGAAGCATGTCCAGAATTAAAACAAACTGATAAACTTCTAAGAAGCAATTTAGAAGAGGAGAAAGAAACTGCACTGCTACAACAGAAAGTAGAAAAGCCTTCTAAGATCTTAGATCGGCAAATTTCAAAAAAAGTAGAGTTATCTAAGAAGCCCGACACTTTCTTAAATGGAACATCAGTGGTTAAAGGAATAAGCAATGTGTTAGAGCTATGAATTGAGGGAACTATGAGGTCTTTTCTGCCTGTAACTGTTTGATCTCATCAGGAGAAAGATCTGTGGTTTGCGATATGATGTCAATGGAGATACCAGCCTTAAGTAGATTTTTTGCAACTTCGGTTTTCTCTGCTTTTCTGCCCTTTTCATGGCCGATTTGGATGCCTTCTTGTCTACCTTCTAGTCTACCTTTTTCTTGACCTAATCTAAGCCCCTCATCAAATTTTTCAGCAAAAGCAGCAATCTCATCCATTATACGTTTTTTCCTTTGCTCATATGCTAGTAATTCTTCTTCTGACCAGTTAAACTTATTCATCTCTTCATAAGCTCGTTTTATTATTACGTCACTACCAACTATCTTATCTAGATCCTCTTCCCTTGTTTCTCCTGCATATCGAAAAAAATAACACCATTTTTCTACTATATTTTCTAATTGATCTTCTTTTGTTTTGTTAAACTTTGGTAGCTCTATAAATACGAAGTAAAAATCCTTCAAGTCATGTTCAAAGCTATTTTTATCCAAGATGACATGATTTGATTTGTACTCAGCCTTATCTGGAAAAATAATGCAATCAGCAACAGCAATAAAGATAATTTCCTTGAGATTATGATACTCATCACCTTGATCAGCTTGACTTGAGTAGGCTTTAGCAGCATAATACTGAGCACGCTTTTCGAAGCCTTTGGTCTTAGTGAACTGCATCTCTATGATGTATCTGGAACCTTGAGAGTCTTTACAAAGAACATCGACAATACTCTGCTTTTTAGCGGCAATTTCAGGGTCTAGAATGGTAGCTAAGAATTCAACATCGTGAATAGCGGCTAAGCCAGTAAAGCCTAAAATATCGTTCAAGAAATGAATGAGGATATCTTTATTCTTTTCAGTGCCAAATATTCTTTTGAACGAGTAAGAGTTTAGTGGACTGAGATATTTTCCACTAAACTCTCCTCTAGGAACCGTACTTGAAAGTTTCCCTTCATACGGCTCGAGCCATCTTAAGTCCTTTTCTCGAGAACCGGCAACAGCTTCCTTCAAATATTCTGGCATTTCAAATTCCTTACTAGGATTAACATTAATCATATCTTATCATCCTCATAAAGAGAAGGATTATTTGATCTACGTTTTTCAAAGTAGGCATACCATTCTTTATCGTAGGGATTTGCCTCAGCTTGAATTTTCTTGTGGCGACGAATTGGTACGCTTGTTGCTTGAAAGAGTTCCTTCCACTCAACTGTACCTTTATTCTTAGTCAGCGCTGCAAAGCACCATCTTCTGGCTTCTTTTGTTTTAAAGTATTTCTCCTTAATCCAGCGTAAGCCTTTATTAGGGTGTCTGCGTTTTGACCATTGCCATAAGGCTTTAAAAATCTCAGAATCCACTTTCTCATAAGCTTTTCTTGCGCATATTCCCCTGTGGTAATAGACCCACCCTCGAATTTGAGGTGTGAGCAGTTCTATTACTTTTTCTTGGGTTGCTGCGCAGTTCTTACGAATCAAGCACCGGATGCGCTTCAGAAGTCGGTTTGTACTTTCTGCTGAAGGTTTGATGATTATCTTCCTTTCGTACTTACGTACTGTCTGACCTAGAAAATCAAATCCCTGTTCTACGTGTGTGATCTTGGTTTTTCCTGTGGATAGAGTTAACCCTCTGTCGCTGAGGAAATCCTCTACTAGCCTTTTAACTTTAGTCTCAAGAATTTCTTTTGATTTTCCAGTGTTACTATGAAGTCATCCGCGTAGCGAATCACGTGCACACCATATTTCTTGCGTTTTCTTGTTCCCTTCTTCCCGAAATGTTTACTGATAACATTTTCGAAACCATCAAGGGTCAAGTTAGCAAGTACAGGGGAGATAATTCCTCCTTGTGGAGTCCCTGCTATTGTGAAGCGGAACATTTGTTTTTCTATGAACCCAGATTTTAACCATTTGCTGAGAATATTCTTTTCTATTGGAATTGAGCTTTCTAACCAGCAATGGTCTATTTCATCAAAACACTTCTTAATATCCGCCTCTAGGATCCATTGCGATCTGTCGCGTCCCGCCAAAGTTTTGTGGATCTGGCTTATCGCATCAGCAGCTGAGCGATGTTTCCTAAATCCGTATGAGTGTCTATCTCCTATTGTTTCTGCAACAGGATCAAGTCCCATAAGATATAAGGCCTGCATCGCTCGATCTTTCATAGTGGGAATACTAAGAGGTCGCTTGCTGCCTGTAGGTTTGGGGATATAGACTCGTCTCAAAGGTTGAGAGCGATATCCTCGTTGCCTCAGGTTTGCAATTCCTTGAGATTTTGCTGAAGGGCTCTGCCACAACTGGTTGTCAACACCAGCTGTACATTTTCCTTTATTTGAAGTTACGCGTTTTACTGCCAACGCTTTAGCACTAAAACTACGTGTGAGGAGGCGTTGTAAAGTTTTCACTTTATTCCATCTCCTAGCTTTTGTTGCCTGAACAATACGAGCTTGTAGCCTTCTGGTATTTTTTTTACACTGAAACCAGTTAATTTGATTCCAGTGTTCTGCTGTACCGAAAGGTGCACTTACAATTTTACCTGTAACCATCTGCTTTCCTCACTTAAAAGGTTTTACAAACAATCTTGTTCAAGATGACCGTAGTGGACGTCAGTTCTCTTTCGAGCCAGATAACGTTTAAACCTGTATCTCATCCATTACAGATGAGCATTCACTTTTTCCACACTCCCAATCCCACATATCCATCAGTCTTTCTCATGATCAACCTTACTGAGTAAAGAAATTACCCAGAGATATATGGGGTTTCCGTGTTCCACCTATCAAACAACGAGCGGGTTAGGATTGATCTATACACCGGTGGTGTTTATGTTTGCGTATCAGATGCGTTCACGCTGATAACCTACCACATACCTTTTGGTCCAAGCCTGTCAGTGTCTTTGGCTTGTTCGATTTAACGATGCTTACGATCATTCACTTCTGTTATCCATACCGTTCACCCTAGCCCCCGTGCCAACTTGACACTTATAGCATCGTTCCTTCTTCACAGACCGAACTTCTCCTTTTCGGGCGGGTTCATTGTCCTAAACGCTTTGCATAAGACATTACTGTACTTATACAGTTTAGTAGGGTACGAGTGGCAAAACACTCGGTTTAGTCAGTGCTAAACAGTTTAATAGACGACTTTCACGTCACAC
>NZ_QPIP01000173.1 GCF_003344345.1 Wolbachia endosymbiont of Cylisticus convexus
ACTGGATACATATTTCAGAGAATTTCTTATTTGGTGTACTATACATAGCTGCACTTCTGCACTGGGAAATACACTGTTGATGGCTGCAGGAAAGCTTTTTAGCCCATCTACACATGCAATCAGAATATCTTCTACTCCTCTTTCTTTGAGGTTATTTAGCACTTCCAACCAAAAGTTAGCTCCTTCACTTTCAGCCAAATAAAAGCCCAGGACTTCTTTTCTGCCATTTTGGTCTATGCCCAATATATTGTACATACATTTACTTACGCAATGTCCATCCTCCTTGACCTTAAAGAACATCCCATCCATAAATACTATCGGGTATACTGATTGCAGTGGACGACTACGCCATTCATTGATTATAGGCAGTAATTTGTCGGTAATACTTGATATCTCTGCTACCGATATTTTGTGATCATAAATTTCCTCAACGTGTGACGCTATATCTCTATAGCTCATACCACTGGCAAATGTGCTCAAAATCTTCGTTTCAAGCTCTGGATGTAAGCTTGTTTGCCTTTTTTTGACTATTTGCGGCTCAAAACTTCCTTCTCTATCTCTTGGCGTTAACAGCTCAAATGAACCTGCACTTGTACGTAAAGTCTTTCCATTCCTCCCATTTCTGCGATTATTTTCTTCACTTTCAGCTAATAAATGGTTTTCTATTTCACCTTCTAGACTCGCCTCCAGCAGCTTTTTTATAAATGGTGTTAATGCTCCCTCCTTTCCTGTCAACGGTCTTCCTTCTCGTATAGACGACAGGATATTTGTTTCCAACTCTTTATAATCTACCAATCCGTTAGTTCTGTTTACTACTTTTTGACTCATTGTCAAACCTCCATTTTTAAATTGATATAAATTACTTTTTTTCGGTTTGACACACTTTTTTGAACATTCCCGATGTTGGGGGAAACAATGTTTCTAAGTAGACCATTAATGCTTGAACCAAGGAGTTTTGAGCTACTATCGCTATACAAAGAAAAACAGCCAATTTTTAAAAATCTCAAGCACTCTATCAAAAGTAACGTAGAAAGAACTGCAATTATACCAATTCATGGAATTCTGACGAAAAAACCAGGCGCGTTTGATGGTTTTCTGGGAATGACATCATATGAAAAAATTCATGAAGAGATAGAGAGTGCTTTAGGAGATAAAAGCATAGAGACGATTCTACTTGATATAGATAGCCCAGGAGGAGAGGTAAATGGTATATTTGACCTTGCTGATTTTATCTATAGTGCAAGAAGAAAAAAGATACCGTCTTGCTAGTCAACAAAAAAATTACTCAAGCTGTATCATAAAATCAAAAAATACTTCTGATTGTGTAACAGTACACAGATTACAGTTAGTGAATATGTTGAATGGATTGGAAGCATTTTTTGATTTTAAACTACAGTCAACATCCTAGTTCTGTAATTCTTGATATGATTTGGATCAAAAGCACTTTTGGATGTCAGGATACCGAAAATGATATGGAGTAGCTTACGCATTGCAGCTCCCACAATTGCCATATTATGCTTACCCTTCTTCTTTAGTCTTTGGCAAAAACTCACAATGATAGGATTGTGATTCTTGGCTACTATGGCAGGAAAGAAAAGGGCCTTACGTAATGTTTGTGAACCTGATTTACTTAATCTTGGTTTAGAATGTACAGATGAACCTGATGTTATATTTTTCGGTATAACTCCTGTATATGCTGCCAATTGCCTGGCATCTCTAAAAGCTTTTATGTCAGGGATTTCAGCTAAAATAGCCATTGCTGATTCCTCTCCTATTCCTGGAATAGTCAATAGAAGCTGAAAATTTTCCAACAATTCTTTGTGCTGCTTTAATAGTTTGCGTATGGAGTTTTTTATTATTTCTATTTTTTTAACTATATTCGTTGCAACAAGCATTTGCAACTTCTTTAGGCAGTCTCTCTTTTTTTTCTAGGTGGTTATTTACTAATTCTTTTAACGCAACTGAGCAACGATAAAGATGTTTTAATTTTTTCATTTCAGAAGAAGGTGGTGTCCAACGAGTTGGTTCCTGTCTTTGGCAATAATCAGCAATAATTTCTGCATCAGTCTGATCATTCTTTTGTCTTACGAGCTTACTCCTTGTATAAGATTTAATACAATAAGGATTTACAACACTAACAAAATGTCCAGCATTGTGCAGAAATTCAGCCAAAGCTTCGCTATAACAACCACATGCATGACTTTACTTCTTCCACATTATGCTTTTGTAGAAAACTCAGCAGACCTTGAAACCCAAGATCATCGTTCTTAAAGCTCCTTTTCCTAGTTTCACGCTTTTCTTTTTTACTTATGAATGAAAGAAAAACATCAAAGCGATCTTTTGATACATCAATTCCAAGAAAGTTGTTGATCATATATAACCCCATACGTTACCATTTAAAACGAAAAGTAAGGCTAACCTTGTGGATACAGAATTAGAGCCATTTAGGTCTTTCTACGATACCGTCCAGCCTATACTTTTGAGGAGGGAACTCTTATCTTTCTTACAGATTTTATATCTAAGAGGAGAAACAGAGTTCTTCCCTCCTCCACCTAATGCTTAAGCTTAAAACATTAGATGCTTTTTACAAGATAC
>NZ_QPIP01000174.1 GCF_003344345.1 Wolbachia endosymbiont of Cylisticus convexus
CATCAACTATGTTTTTTAAAATTTTTTGAATTTAGTCTTATTACAACTCTTATTTATAGTTTTGTATTCTTATTCAATTGAAAAACGTATTTTTGGCAATAAAAACCCTAGTTCATTACAGAAAGAAATTTATATCAAACAACTACCACTGCTTAGATCTTATGATTAATGAATATGTGCTTTAAATTTGTGTGGCGCGCATATTCATTAACCTATTTTCTTATGCAGATTTTAAAAATTTGCGTTAATTGCTTCTTTAAGCCTTGCATTAGCAATCACTATAATTTTGCGCATTAGAGCTGTTATGACTACCATCTTCTTTTTACCTCTACCAATGAGAGCAGAATAAAAAGCACCAAGTGCAGATTTAGTCCTTGAAGCAGCCATCGCAGATGTAAAAAGCTTTTCACGAACGTTCCTTCTGCCACCACTTATTCTGCGATAACCAATAGCTTTACCACTTTCTTTTGGATGCGGGGCAACTCCAGCAAGACTAGCAACTTCTTGCCTGCTTAAGTAGCCAAGTTCTGGCATCAAGCATACAAAATCTTGTGATAACTTTTTACCTATTCCTGGTACTGTTCTTATGATTTTTTGGCGCTTTTTTAACTCTGGATTCTCATCGATAATTTTTTGTATGGCATCATTGAGCTCATCTATTTGACTGTTAAAAAAGTCAATAGTTTTTTGGCAACTTTCTTTTATATAGTCGTTTTCAGGTGCTTTCAGTCTACATTTCTCTTGAGCTCTTATTTGTGTAAGGTCATCACGACGTTGACAAAGTGCAGCTAAGGCTGTTTGTTCTTTTGACATAGGCACAAATAGAGATAGAGTACTATAACGCTCAAATCCATATTGAGCAAGGGCTCTTGCATCTGATTGATCAGACTTTGCTAAAATTCCATGAGATAAGGTAAAGCTTTTTACTTTGCGAGTATTAGCTCGATGTACAGCAACATTCTTATCAACCAGAAAGTGTGCTAAGCCAAGCTCATATTTTCCTGTATTTTCCAAAGTTACAAAAGAATTAGGTAGAATATTTGAAAAATTTTGAAACAATTGTTGCCAACCAGCAGCATTATTATCAAACTTGATAGTGTTCTTTTGGTTGTGAACTGCAGCAACATTTTTAAATTTTCCGATATCAATGCCAATAAAATTTTGATAAGATGTAATCATAATAACCTCGATTAGTTTTAGTTAATTTAAGATTGTAAACGGGTGCATATGTATGTCCCACACAACTATTCAAACGTATCGAGAGATAGGGCTAGTGTACCTTGATGAGCACGGTTGTATAGCCATTATTCTAGCGGTCGCACACGCCCGTGATAACTCCATTCCTATAGTGAGTGGAGTTATCTTCCCTCTTATCTCCTTTATATCATATTTTTAACTTACAATATTCTTTGTCTTTTCAGCGTTACGCGTTGGAATGACAGTTCTTCAAATTGTCGGTAAACCTAAGTCACTTTAGCTATAGATTACATCAGATAGCCTTCAACTTCCCCCACTTATTTGCTATACTGCTATAGGTCTCTCTTTAG
The DNA here is from genome assembly GCF_003344345.1 of Wolbachia endosymbiont of Cylisticus convexus. Next base: position 1,548 of record NZ_QPIP01000174.1, read on the forward strand.
GCGAAATTCAACAAGTTTAAAATAAAGAAATTTTATCTATATGGAGAAAATTGCCAGAAGGATAAACGATAAAGAAATCATGCACTTAATCAAGCTAATCCTCAAGGAAGGAGGAAAACGAGGAATAGCTCAAGGATCACCAATTTCGCCGTTACTAAGCAATATATACCTAAATGAGGTAGACAAAATGCTAGAGAAAGCAAAAGAAGTGACCAAAGAGGGAAAATATCAACGTATAGAATACGCCAGATGGGCAGACGATTTAGTGATACTGGATGGGTACCAGAAATGGGAATGGCTCGAGAAATTGGTGTACAAAAGGTTACAAGAAGAATTAGCAAAACTAAAAGTAGAAGTAAATGAAGAAAAGACAAAAGTAATCAACCTAAAGAAGGGAGGAACGTTCAACTTTCTAGGATTCGACTTCCGAGAGAAAATCACAAGACAAGGAAAGTGGAGTGTATAAATAACACCAACGATGAAAGCACGGACAAATTTGCTTCAGAGACTGAAGGAGGTATTTCGTGGACAAAAATCGCAACCGATAGGGAAGGTGATAAAAATCATCAATCCAATATTGAGAGGGTGGACAAACTACTTTAGAATTGGGAACTCAAGTCGAAGCTTCAACTACGTTAAACAATGGGTAGAAAAGAAAACAAGACGCAACTTAATGAGATCCAGGAAAATGCGAAAAGGATTTGGCTGGAAGAGGTGGAGTAAGGAATGGATAGATAAACTTGGTCTGTATTCAGACTATAGAATACGATACTATGAACCGAAAGCACAACCAGTACAATATGTTATAAACTTTGGTAAGAATCTGCTAGGAAAGCGTAGTGCGGGAAAACCGCATGCTGCGTTTGATGAGGCGGGAGCTGGAAACGTAAATATGGGAATTTTGGATTGAGGTCCTCAACGAAAGCGAATGGAATAACCACCAAACCCTAAAGGAGGCGCGCCAGCTCTCGACCCTAC
>NZ_QPIP01000175.1 GCF_003344345.1 Wolbachia endosymbiont of Cylisticus convexus
GGGCATAGGTGATGCAATATTCCGTGATGGTGATGTTATAGCAGGAAGCAATTGTATTATAGATAGAGAAACTGGTAAAGTTACACTTGAAGGAGGAAAAATCTATCTGCGTGGTGCAGTTAGAAAAGTCGAAAAAGAAGAGTTTGTTATTCCACTGAGTACCACAGTGCGTATAGGTATTTATTACCTAGAATCTACCATTACAGAACTTGAGGACGAAAATCTTCGTGATCCTGCTGTTGGTACAAGAAACTATCAGGAAGTAGGAGCTGCAAGGCTTAAAGTTTCCACCATTTGGGGATACCAAGTAGAAAGTGTTACTGTTAACTCTACAAATGGCGAATTTTACCCAATTTACAATATTGAAAATGGAGTATTAATAGAACATTCACCACCTCCACAAGCAAACATAGTAACTACTGCTCTTGCTCGTTATGACAAAGAAGCAAATGGTTCCTACGTTGTAAATGGTCTTGAAGTAATGTTCCTGCAAAAGGAAGAGGGAGAAGAAGGGGTAAAAAAGGTAAAAAGAAATATTTGTGATTAATGAGGGTAAAGCTCATGTTGATGGCTATGAGATTAAACTTCCTCACAGTATTCGTGTTTCTTTTGATGAAGATCCGGATATAAAATCAGTTGAATCAGAACCACATACTTTTCAGCCAAATAGCCAAAGAGTAATGGAACTGAAGGTTAATGATTTTCCAATAAGTGAAATCAAAAAAGTAGACATAACTGTTCAAAAAACTATTACTGTTACTCACGGTTCATATTCTGGAGCTATTCCTGACTCTGCAGTACTTGAGATTATTCAAGTTAAACAAGGCAATGTTATTTATGAAAATAGTATAGATTACAAATTAAACGCAGGAAACGTTGATTGGTCATTACCTGGTAAAGAACCAGCTCCTGGAAGTAGTTACCTGATAACCTATCGCTGCCGCACTCATATAAGCCCTGAAGATATAAGCGAAGAGGGATGTAAAGTAAGAGGTGCAGTTGATAACAGCTTGGTTCTGGTTGATTACACCTGGAAAATGCCCCGCTATGATTTAATTACTATCGATAGCAAAGGAGTGGTAAGAAGAATAAAAGGCATAGCTCACCCTTGGCGACCATCAATGCCTAGAGCGCCTAGTGGACAACTTTTGCTCTGCTACATTCATCAGACGTGGAAAAAAGGCGAAGGGGTAAAAATAGTGAATAATGCTATTCATGCTGTACCGATGAATGAGCTTGAAGCAATGAAAAAAGGAATAAATGATCTTTATGCGCTGGTTGCACAGGAGCGTTTACGCAGTGATGCAAATTCAAGAGAACCTACCACCAAAAAAGGAGTATTTGTTGATTCATTCTTTGATGATGATATGCGCGATCAAGGAATTTCGCAGTCTGCAGCAATAGTAAACAAAGAATTAATTTTACCTATAGATGTGGAAATTATTGATGTTGAAAGAGGTAAAGAACCTTATCTTTTACCTTATAAACTTGAACCGGTACTGGAGCAGCTTTTACAGACTAAAGGAGAAAAGATTAACCCGTATCAAGCTTTTGATCCAGTTCCGGCACAAATTACTCTAAATAAAAATATAGACCACTGGACGGAGGTTACCACGAATTGGAAAAGTCCAGTAACAAGAGTATTTAATGTTAAAGAAACAACAGAGCTGCTGTCAAGTACTTCATACGAAACTGAATTTATGAGAGAAGCAGTACAGAATTTTGAAATTGAAGGTTTTGAGCCAAGTGAGAAGCTTAAAGAGATAAAATTTGACGGAATAATTATTCAACCTATAGCATAAAAATATGTTAATAGTTAACAATCAAGGACAAATAAGTGGAAAAATAAAAATCCCAGCAAATATTCCAGCAGGTACTAAATTAGTACAGTTTTATGGTGATAAAGGAAGCTATGGAGAGGCAACTTATACTGGTAAAAAAACTATTACCATAGAAGAGAGAAGAAGAATTATCGCAGCAAGAAGAGTTGATCCTTTAGCGCAAACATTTACTTTAAATGAGAGCAGACACATAGGAGGTCTAGAGTTATGGTTTATAAATAAAGGCAAAAAACGTGTTGTTGTGCAGATTAGAGAAACAGCAGTGGGAATGCCATCGCAGACTGTTATTGCTGAAAGCTATATTGAGCCGAAAGATATAAAAGTAGATGGCACAGCAACACGTATAGAGTGGTCACCAGTGTTTTGCCATGCAGAACAAGAGTATGCAATAGTGCTACTTACTGATGATCCTGGTACTGCAGTAAAAATAGCAGAACTTGGCAAATATGATGCAGTAAATAGCCGTTGGGTAACAAGTCAGCCATATCAAGTAGGAGTATTACTATCATCAAGTAATGCAAGCACCTGGACTCCACATCAAAATTTAGATTTAACGTTTCGATTACTAGCTGCAAAATTTAGCGAAAATTCTCATGTTATTGATCTTGGCAAAGTTACAGCAACCAATACTTCAGATTTAATTGTTTTGACGAACGTCGAAAAAGTAGCATTTGATACCAATGTAGAATTTATTCTGACAGATGAAGAAGGAAAAGAAAATTTTCTATCTGATAACTTGCCGCTCGCGCTGCGTGAAAGACTATCTGGAGAGTTAACAGTAAAGGCAAATTTAAAAGGGTCAAAAGAAAAAAGTCCAGTGCTATATCCAGGGTTACAGCTAGTTCTAGGTAATCTTTCAGAGTCTGGAGATTATGTTACAAGAAGTATTACAGCAGGAGCTAACACTAAAATTACCATAACGTATGATGCGCTAATACCTGGCACTGCAGATGTAAAAGCATATGTGCAAAAAAATGTGGATTGGCAATTAGTAAATTTAACATCAGGAAAACCAATTGGAGAAAATTGGGTAGAGAGAACTCATGTGCTGACAAACTTTAATGGCAATGAAACAAGGATAAAATTAGTTTTAAGTGGAACGGTT
>NZ_QPIP01000176.1 GCF_003344345.1 Wolbachia endosymbiont of Cylisticus convexus
GTGCAGTATTCGCAAAAAGTTTAGAAAATGTAAAAGTGCTGCTAAGATCTGGAGCAGAAGTAAATGCCACTCAATATGTCAGCGGATGTACACCACTGCACTCTGCGTGCAAAATAGGAGGAGCAGGAGTTGAAATAATAAAAGAGCTAGTAAAAGCAGGGGCTGAGGTTAATCAACTGAATAACAACACCAATGTATTACATATGGGAAAGTGAAAAGTATTGTTTATGGAATAGTGGAGAGAATGAAAAAGCAAGTAAATTTCTGAGAGAAAAAGGAGGAGTAACAAAAAGTAGAAAACTGACGTGCTATGGAATAGAAGGGCTAGTGGGAGAAATAGCAGACATGTTGGATGGGAGCTATATGCCGGAGTTAAAAATAATAGAGATAGGAGAAATAAGGAAGAGAGACAAATCAGTAATAAAGGAAGAATGTAAAAATTTAGCAAGCAAGATAATGAGCAAAGTGAACGAAATGATAGATGAGGTGGTGAGAAAGAAGGCTTAGGTTTAAAGAAAGGTGGGGTAGATTATGAGTAAAAAAGGAAAAGAGGCATTTAATAAGTCAGCAAAAGAATTATTAGAGAACTCATATAAAAATATTTATGCAAGAGACGAGAAGGAAAGAACAGCTCTGCATTATGCAATAGACGCAAAAACAGTGAGGTTACTAGTCGAAAAAGGAGTAGATGTGAATGCAGCAGATGTGGAAGGATATACAGCACTACACCTAGCGATAACGGAGAAACGTCTAGAAACGGTTAGAGAATTGATAAAATCAGGAGCGAATACAAATGCGGAAGAGTTCTCTAATTGCATAAAAGTCAACAATAATTTTTTGTATCATGAAAAATATTTTTTGAGGGAACGTTCAAAAAAGTGTGTCAAACCAAAAAAAAAGTAATAAATTGATATAAAAAATGGAGGTTTGACATGAGTCAAAAAATAGCAAACAGAACTACAGGTTTGGTGGACTATAAAGAACTAGAAACAAATATTTTATCATCTATCAGAGAAGGTAAGCCGCTAACAGGAAGAGATGGAGCATTAACACCATTTATAAAAAGGCTGCTAGAGGCAAGTCTGGAAGGTGAAATAGAAAGCCACTTGTCTGTTGAAAGCGAGGAAAATAACCGAAGAAA
>NZ_QPIP01000177.1 GCF_003344345.1 Wolbachia endosymbiont of Cylisticus convexus
TAGCTCTTTTCATAATAGTCCGAAAAGCTTATAGAAAAGCGGAATCAACAGCATGACGAAAAGATGTGAATAGAGGGATGTTTTTCCTAGCTCTGTTTTTTATAGCAAACCAATGATGCTCAATTTTGTTAAAATCGGGAGAATAAGGCGGTAGATATAAAATTTCTGCGCCAACTCCTTTAGCAAATTCAGTAATCTTATTAGACTTATGAAAAGTAGCATTATCAAGGATAACAGTTTGTCCAGGTTTCAAAATCGGTGTCAGAAACTGCTCAAACCATTTATTAACATATTACAGTGGCCTTCAAATGTTAACGGAACAACTATTTTCCTGCCGTTTAAGGCTGCAATCATACTGATTCGTTGAATTTTTTTACCAGATTTTAGAGCATAAAACCTCTGTCCCTTCTGGCAATATCCATAAGGGTAGTCCTCGGTGTTATCAATGCCAGACTCATCTATATAAACTAAGTTTTGAGGTTCTTTTGTTGCTATAATTTTCAAAAATTCAGCGCGTTTTTCTTCGTCCCTTTCTTTGTATCCATATGTCTTTTTTTGCGTGTGAGTCCAATTTTTTTAAGAGCTCGATGAATCGTTGGGATACTAACATTGCTCCAAAGCTTAGCCATTTCCGATAGAGTTTTTCCACCATATTTTTTAGCAAATTCAGTAAATTTATTCCAGTCAGTAATTTTGTGATTATAACCTCCATTTCCAAGTTTTTTTGACTGAAAATCTCCTGTTTCTTTTTTCTTTGCTGCCACTCCCATAACGTAGTTCTTCCAATTTTAAATCTTGCTGCCACTGCTTCTCTGCTTTCTCCTTCTTCTAGTGATTCCATTGCTTTTTTTCTTAAATCATAACTATATGCTGCTGGCATACTTACCTTCACTACTATAAAATCTTATTTTACCTCGTTTGTACTATTATGAAAAGAGCTATACTAAAAGAAAGCAGTTGTTTTGACAAAGCTAAGACCGAGGAAATGTATAATTTTATAGGAAAATACAAAAAAATAGAAGGACGCAAAGCAATTTATGCATTAACCAAATCTGTCCGAGCTGAGGAAGAAAGTAATATAAAAGCAGCAAGAATAAGAATAGCACAAAATCTAGTTAAAGCAGGGTTTGATACTGACATTATCTATCGAGCAACAGGCTTATCAACTGAAGAATATGCTGATAAAGAGAGATACGAGCCAAACGGAGGACAAGAGATAAAAAAGTGGAGAGTAATAAGAGGATATACGCAAGAAGAATTAGCAAAAAAGCTTAATATAGGACCCTCGCAGATACATCATTATGAACAAGGGAGTGTTACCATTTTAAGTGAAAGGGTGCGCCGTGGTACGCATTAAGAAATACTTAGCGGAGCTAAGCGGGGTTTAGAATAAAGGGCCTCGAGGTGTAGGGTCGAGAGCTGGCGCGCCTCCTTTAGGTGTATTAAACAAGACTTGATCTGACACTTTAGAAAAGTAAGTTATAAAATAATAAAAGAAAGGAGTGTTAGATATGAGTACAATACAAGCAAAAATACTAAAACCAAAGTTAGGGTTATTAGAGCTAGCAAAACAATTAGGAAATGTATCTCAAGCGTATGGGCTACTCAAGAGATACGTTTTATCGATTCAAGGAATTATATGAAAATGGAGGAGAAGAAGCACTGCATGAGATAAGTAAGAAAAAATCACTTATGGCAAACAGAGTTTCCGAAGACATAGAAAGAGCAGATCGCAACAGAATTTCCAGCATATGGACAATAAAGAGCTGCAAATGAGCTGAGAAAAAGGGATTTCCGAAGGTGGTTGTATGGCTAAGAAACGATATTGAAACGTTCAAAAAAAGACTTAAAGCTCTTGAAGCGAAGGTTGCACAAGATGGCATAATTTTAACTGAAGAGCAACTTGCAGCTTTAGAGAAAGTGAAAGAACAAAGATGGTGAAATTGAAACACTGGTTACTTAGGTTCTCAAGACACTTATTATGTAGAAGGGTATAGGACCAGCAAACTTTTATTGATACCTATTCAAGGGTTGCTATGGCAAAGCTTTATACAGACAAAACTGCAATT
>NZ_QPIP01000178.1 GCF_003344345.1 Wolbachia endosymbiont of Cylisticus convexus
TGTTGAAAGTGTCATAAGAAGAAGATAAAAGAGCTATTATTAAAGAAAAATGGAGGCAATAATGGATCAAATAGAAAGAATACTAAACTTAACTAAAAGACGAGGATTTGGAAAGACTAGGAAAATCAACAGAGGTAGATAAATGTAATACTAAGTTAGTTGGTAAAATAATATTTAAAGGCTTAATGAAGCTAATATTAATGGGTCAGAAAACAAGCTTAAGAGCACTAGAAATGGTAATAAATAGGTGTGTGATAGATAAAAATGATGATAAAAGTACAGTTACATACAGTGGCTTATCGAAAAGGTTAAAAGTTCTGATTATTTTAAAGGTGTATATATCGATTTAATAAACAAAGTGGAAAAATTATTGCCCAGAAAAACGTCACATAACTTACATAGATTCGATTCAACAATTATAAATTTATCAGGGTACCTTATAAAAGATGGGTTAAAAATAGGTGGTAAAAGCAATGACAGTCAAGTCAAAGTAAGCGTTGGATTAAAAGGCCAATTACCGACGAGTATAAGATTTTGTCAAGGGCAAGAAGAAAGTAGCGAAGATATAGCGCTGGTTAGAGCAATTAATGAAGCTAAAGTTAAAAAAGAGGATATTTTATTGTTTGATAGAAGGATTGCAAAAGTTGCAACTTTCACTGAGTTTGACAAAAAGGAATACAAATTTATCACAAGAACATACTTAAAAAGAAGGTACTGCGTTATAAGAGAGAATGAAATTACGCAAAAACAACAACCAGATGGATCGGAAATTTTGGAAGATAATATAGTGAATCTTTACAGCGGAAGCAGAGCAATAGCAAGTACGACTAATAAAAATTAAAAATAGAACAGAAGATGAAATATGGTTTTTGACCAACTTATTTGAAATACCGGCTTATGAAGTAACACAAATATACAGACGCAGGTGGGATATAGAAGTATTTTTCAAATTTATCAAGCAAAACCTCGGATATAAGCATTTTTTAAGCCATGACATGAATGGAATGAAAGTGTATATTTATATGATTATTATTACAGCTTTATTATTTCTTGTTTATAAAATAAGAAATAACTTAGACGGATTTAAGATAGCACTATTACAGTTTACATTAGATCTTAATGACTCTTTTTTACGTTCAATTGTTTTACTATCAGGAGGTAACTTACATGCCGTTGATCACCTTATATCACGCCATTTTTGATACTTTCAACACTTATGGAGGCAATACAAGATTTTGAAATTGAAGGTTTTGAGCCAAGTGAAAAGCTTAAGGAGATAAAATTTGACGGTATGAGCATTCAATCTATGGCATAAAAAGTATGATAACAGCTAACAACCAAGGACGAATAAGTGGAAAGATAAAAATACCAGTAAATATTCCAGCAGGTACCAAACTAGTGCAATTTTATGGAGATAAAGGAAGCTACGGAGAAGCAACGTATACTGGTAAAAAAACTATTACCATAGAAGAAAGAAGAAGAGTTATAGCAGCAAGAAGAGTTGATCCTTTAGCACAAACATTTACTCTAAATGAGAGTAGGCACATAGGAGGCGTGGAGCTATGGTTTGTAAATAGCGGCAAAAAACGTGTTGTTGTGCAGATTAGAGAAACAGCAGTGGGAATGCCCTCGCAGACTGTCATTGCTGAAAGCTATATTGAGCCAAAAGATATAAAGATAGATGGCACAGCAACACGTATAGAGTGGTCA
>NZ_QPIP01000179.1 GCF_003344345.1 Wolbachia endosymbiont of Cylisticus convexus
AATCACAAAATTACTGACTGGAATAAATTTACTGAATTTGCTAAAAAATATGGTGGAAAAACTCTATCGGAAATGGCTAAGCTTTGGAGCAATGTTAGTATCCCAACGATTCATCGAGCTCTTAAAAAAATTGGACTCACACGCAAAAAAAGACATATGGATACAAAGAAAGGGACGAAGAAAAACGCGCTGAATTTTTGAAAATTATAGCAACAAAAGAACCTCAAAACTTAGTTTATATAGATGAGTCTGGCATTGATAACACCGAGGACTACCCTTATGGATATTGCCAGAAGGGACAGAGGTTTTATGCTCTAAAATCTGGTAAAAAAATTCAACGAATCAGTATGATTGCAGCCTTAAACGGCAGGAAAATAGTTGTTCCGTTAACATTTGAAGGCCACTGTAATATGTTAATAAATGGTTTGAGCAGTTTCTGACACCGATTTTGAAACCTGGACAAACTGTTATCCTTGATAATGCTACTTTTCATAAGTCTAATAAGATTACTGAATTTGCTAAAGGAGTTGGCGCAGAAATTTTATATCTACCGCCTTATTCTCCCGATTTTAACAAAATTGAGCATCATTGGTTTGCTATAAAAAACAGAGCTAGGAAAAACATCCCTCTATTCACATCTTTTCGTCATGCTGTTGATTCCGCTTTTCTATAAGCTTTTCGGACTATTATGAAAAGAGCTATAACTTGCATGCCGTTGATCACCTTATATCACGCCATTTTTGATACTTTCAACACTTATGGGAATAGCTCAAGGATCACCAATTTCGCCGTTACTAAGCAATATATACCTAAATGAGGTGGACAAAATGCTAGAGAAAGCAAAAGAGGTGACTAAAGAGGGAAAATATCAACATATAGAATACGCCAGATGGGCTGATGATTTAGTGATACTGATAAGTGGACACCCAAAATGGGAATGGCTAGAAAAATCAGTTTACAAAAGGGTACAAGAAGAATTAGCAAAACTAAAAGTAGAAGTAAATGAAGAAAAGACAAAAGTAATCAATCTAAAAGAAGGAGAATATTCAGCTACTTAGGATTTGATTTTCGAAGGAAAATTACAAGACAAGGAAAGTGGAGCATACAAACAACACCACAGATGAAAGTACGGACAAACCTAATACGCAAGTTGAAGGAAATATTTCGCTGCTATAAGTCGCAACCGATAGGGAAGGTGATAAAAATCATCAATCCAATATTGAGAGGGTGGACAAACTACTTTAGAATTGGGAACTCAAGTCGAAGCTTCAACTACGTTAAACAATGGGTAGAAAAGAAAACAAGACGCAACTTAATGAGATCCAGGAAAATGCGAAAAGGATTTGGCTGGAAGAGGTGGAGTAAGGAATGGATAGATAAACTTGGTCTGTATTCAGACTATAGAATACGATACTATGAACCGAAAGCACAACCAGTACAATATGTTATAAACTTTGGTAAGAATCTGCTAGGAAAGCGTAGTGCGGGAAAACCGCATGCTGCGTTTGATGAGGCGGGAGCTGGAAACGTAAATATGGGAATTTTGGATTGAGGTCCTCAACGAAAGCGAATGGAATAACCACCAAACCCTAAAGGAGGCGCGCCAGCTCTCGACCCTAC
>NZ_QPIP01000180.1 GCF_003344345.1 Wolbachia endosymbiont of Cylisticus convexus
ACTGGATACATATTTCAGAGAATTTCTTATTTGGTGTACTATACATAGCTGCACTTCTGCACTGGGAAATACACTGTTGATGGCTGCAGGAAAGCTTTTTAGCCCATCTACACATGCAATCAGAATATCTTCTACTCCTCTTTCTTTGAGGTTATTTAGCACTTCCAACCAAAAGTTAGCTCCTTCACTTTCAGCCAAATAAAAGCCCAGGACTTCTTTTCTGCCATTTTGGTCTATGCCCAATATATTGTACATACATTTACTTACGCAATGTCCATCCTCCTTGACCTTAAAGAACATCCCATCCATAAATACTATCGGGTATACTGATTGCAGTGGACGACTACGCCATTCATTGATTATAGGCAGTAATTTGTCGGTAATACTTGATATCTCTGCTACCGATATTTTGTGATCATAAATTTCCTCAACGTGTGACGCTATATCTCTATAGCTCATACCACTGGCAAATGTGCTCAAAATCTTCGTTTCAAGCTCTGGATGTAAGCTTGTTTGCCTTTTTTTGACTATTTGCGGCTCAAAACTTCCTTCTCTATCTCTTGGCGTTAACAGCTCAAATGAACCTGCACTTGTACGTAAAGTCTTTCCATTCCTCCCATTTCTGCGATTATTTTCTTCACTTTCAGCTAATAAATGGTTTTCTATTTCACCTTCTAGACTCGCCTCCAGCAGCTTTTTTATAAATGGTGTTAATGCTCCCTCCTTTCCTGTCAACGGTCTTCCTTCTCGTATAGACGACAGGATATTTGTTTCCAACTCTTTATAATCTACCAATCCGTTAGTTCTGTTTACTACTTTTTGACTCATTGTCAAACCTCCATTTTTAAATTGATATAAGTTCAAAAAAGTGTGTCAAACCGAAAAAAAGTAATATTCCCAGATTTCTTAAAAAATAAATATAACAAATAAACCTTAAATGGTTGCTATATTGGGCGTATTCTCTTAACTTGACGCGTATGCTTCTTTGAACGTTCCCCATACCACTGGCAAATGTGCTCAAAATCTTCGTTTCAAGCTCTGTTGTTTGTCTTTTTTTGACTATTTGTGATTCAAAACTTCCTTCTCTGTCCCTTGGTGTTAACAGTTCAAATGAACCTGCACTCGTGCGTAAAGTTTTTGCGTTTCTCCCATTTCTTCGGTTGTTTTCTTCGCTTTCAGCTAACATGTGGCTTTCTATTTCACCTTCCAGACTCGCTTCCAGCAGCTTTTTTATAAATGGTGTTAATGGTCTTCCCTCTCGTATGGACGACAGGTTTCTAATTCTTTATAATCTACCAATCCGCTAGTTCTATTTGCTATTTTTTGACGTCTGGTAGAGATCATAACTTTTAAATCCTCCTATTAGGTTTAACTGCTATGATCCCCCCAACAGAACCGTACTTGCGAATTTCCCGCATACGGCTCTTCAGTGCAGCATTCACAGCATTTTTAACTTCTGTTATCTGGTTTACTTTTCCTTGTATCATATTCCAACCTCTGTTGTGTTGGTATAATAACCCATAAGCCAGTTTCTGCACTGCTGACCGCTTCCCCTTGTTTCCCACACTCTGAGTACTATCAATCAGTCCGACTTTTTCTATCTTCCGTCAGTCCTCGCCTTTGTTGACTTGTTCCAACGTACCTTAATAGGAATACAAAGGATCTCCCAAGTTTACGTAAACTCCATCTCAACACATGACACGGCCTCGGATCCCGATAGAGTGAATGATAACTTGCCTTATCGTTATTCTTCATGCTGTCTTCCACTATATGAAAAGTGTCGATCTCCATGATGTTGGCAATTTCGGGACTCAATACCTTCACTTTCGTTGCACCCTGTATTGTCCTTTCCATTAGCTTTACTACGCTCGTTACCTTACGTAGCATAGTGGTTTGTTCCAAGCTGCTGGCTAGGCTTTGCCTGGATTGGATTTTCACCAACTAAGCTTTACGCACTTTGCTTGGCGCACCCATATT
>NZ_QPIP01000181.1 GCF_003344345.1 Wolbachia endosymbiont of Cylisticus convexus
TCTAAGAGGAGAAACAGAGTTCTTCCCTCCTCCACCTAATGCTTAAGCTTAAAACATTAGATGCTTTTTACAAGATACAAGGAGGGGAAAAAAGGATTAGTCTCTAGGCAGTGTAGACATTCAAGATAATAGAATTATAATAGTACTTTTGCGAAAAGTAAAAGATGCTATATGAGTGTGCCAAGAAAAGCGTTTAGAAGACAGTTGGTCAACCTAGGCAAAGTCTAGCCAGCAGCCTAGAACAGACCATTATGCTGCGTAAGGTAACGAGCGTAGTAAAGCTAATGGAATGGACAATGCAGGGTACAACGAAAGTGAAGGTATTGAGTTCCGAAATCTTCAATATCATAGAGGTCGACATTTTTCATATGATGGAAGACAGCATGAAGGGTAACGATAAGGCAAGTTATGACTACTACGACAATGTTGTAAATTTTGACCTTTTTCATTGTTATGTTCTGTAGAATGAGATATATCTTTTACTCGAAACACTATATTTACTTCTTCAATATCAACTTCAATTCGCTTAACTAATATTCTGATAACATTACGTTTAGTTAGCCAATCTAAATCATCAAGCTTTGATTTAATATTGGAAAAAAACTCTTCTAAATTGGTTACAACGAGAGTTAATTCTTGTTGTAGATTTTTTCGATTGAATATTTTTTTCTTTTCCTCTTCAACTATTTTTAAGCTCTGTTTTGCTGCTTTAATTCGTGGTTCAAATTCTTCTTTGCTAATATACCCTTGAGTATAGCTATCAATAAGTCTTGAAATGCCTTGTTTCAGCTTATCATCTTGTTTTTTAAGTGAATCAGTTATTTGATCACATGGTGATTTTTGAAGTTCTGAAAGCCTACGCTGATATTCCTTTAAAATTCTGTTTGGATTTTTTAATAGGCTTTTAACTTCTTCCCACACAGCTGTCTCTAATGTAGAAGCACGAATTGTTTTACTATTACAAATCTTATTACCAGCAAAACGGTAAGCATCTGCGCCAATACAACGATAACATTTTTTTTGAGACTTGCCATATCTTTTAGCATAATAAGAATACTGGCAACGCTTGCATACCAATAAGCCTTGCAATAGATTAGTTGTTCCTATTTGTCTTGCTCTTTGCCTTTTTGCGTTCTCAGCTAATTGCTTTTGAACTATATCAAACAAATCTTCATCAACTATTTTAGGTACTGGAATGTAAATCCAATGTTCCCTTTCAACACGATAGGTAGAACTATTCTTTTTAGGTTGTTCACAGGAATGTTTGTATGGTCTTATTTGCGGCAGCTTTGCACCTACCTTTGTTTTACCAAAAGCTGCTTGTCCTTTATAGACAGGATTTTTTAGTGTACCACAAAGCGTGCCTTTATTCCAGCATTTTCCCTTCGCTGACATGATAGACATGGTATTTAGCTGGCGACATACTTCTCCAGCACTCATTCTTTCTCTGCCTATCCAAGAAAATAGCTTACGAACCACTTCCGCTTCTTCTTCATGAACTTCAAACCGAGCTTGCCCTCCTTCCATCTGTTTATTTATATAACGGTAGCCGTAAGGAGCTCTACACATTACATTTACACTACCTTTTTTAGCTGCATAAATTTTTCCTCGACGACATCTTTCAGTAATCTTTGTGTGTTCATATTCTGCTATCATACCTTGCATTTGTAACAATAAATGAGCTTCTGGACTATCATTAATCTGATTATTTAAAAAAATTACTTCTACTTTTGCTTTCTGTAATTCTTCAAGTAAAACCATCTGATATGCATATTTACGCGATAAACGATCAGGAGAATGAATATAGATTATGTCAATTTTACCTTCTGCTACTTTATTACGTAATTTTTCTAAGGCAGGACGAACTAAATTAGATCCACTATAGCCATTATCAACGAATTTATGTTCATCTAGCAATTCATGCCCATCTGCTTTAATTTTATTTTCTAAAGCTGAAAGTTGACTTGCAATCGTATTCTCTTGTACTTGTTTTTCTGAAGAAACTCTTGCATATAAGCTTACTGTTAACATTTGATCCTCCTTGAAGTTCTTTTTTATTTGCATTTACTGAATACTTTAGCACTGGCATTAATTTTGTGTAGGCGTCTAATAAATATACCTCTGCCAACCTATCAGGTTCATAACTAACTCGTATGGCAAATCTTTCTTTACTGTTCATAACATTCCATTTAAATAATATGCTCATTATTAATCCACTACATTAAAGCTGATAATTAGTTCGTCATTAGCGTCATAAATAAATGGAGCTCTTACTTTTGGACATAAAAGTTTTCTGGAAATACTTTTTTCAAGTTTTAAATTGTTGGCAACATTGTCGTAGGTG
>NZ_QPIP01000182.1 GCF_003344345.1 Wolbachia endosymbiont of Cylisticus convexus
GTGCAGAGGAGTGTTGCTATCACTATTCTTAGCATTAACCCTAGCTCCCTGATTAATAAGCTCCTCAACTCTATTAAGATTATCCTCTTTTGCTACATTAAATAGTTCTTCTATGTTTGATAGAAATTTAGAAATTTCTGAATAACTATTTACTCTAGAAATGTCTAGAGGTTTCTGTTGCTTATTATTTTCAGCATCAAAATAAGCCCCCTTCTCTATAAGCTTTTCTACTACATTTAAGTAACCTTTTTCAGCAGCATAGTGCAGAGGAGTTTTGCCATTACTATTCTTAGCATTAACGTTAGCCCCCTTCTCTATAAGCTTTTCTACTACATTTAAGTAACCGCTTCGGGCAGCTAAGTGCAGAGGAGTTTCGCCATAAATATTCTTAGCATTAACGTCAG
>NZ_QPIP01000183.1 GCF_003344345.1 Wolbachia endosymbiont of Cylisticus convexus
TCATCAGCAAAAATAGGAAGAGATTTGGGTATTAGCGGCTAAGCAGGTGGGTAAAAACATACAATATCTGGAACCAAGGAAAAGGAACTTGTGACAAAGAAAAGTTTGATTTAAAGAAAGAGCTGGCAAGAGTAACGAGAGAAAGAGACATTTTAAAAAAAGCCCTGGGATATTTTGCAAACCAAAAAGAGTTTTTATAAAAGAACATGAAAATTGCTATAAAACACGGGAATTATGAAGGTTTTTGAACGTATCTGCTTGTATAGATGGATTACTCAGAAAAAAAACAATAAGAGAAGAGCTCATACAAAGAAAAGCATCACAATGCAGGTACGGAGCTCCTAAACTGAATTAAAGGCTTTAGGTAAAATCAAAACAATGTTATGCAGAAAAATGGCATTCAAGCTAAGCTTAGATGAAGGTTTAAAACCACAAATAGAGTTATAACATATTGAATCAGAATTTCACCACTGATCAACCAAACAAGATATGGGTTTAGGTACATAAAAACCAATGAAGGATGGTTGGCAATAATAGATTTAGTTGATAGGCATAGATATGGCTATTGATAGGCGCAAATCTGCTTATAGCGATCAAGGATCACAATACACCTCTAAAAATTAGAGATTTTTACTGAGTACAAAAAATATTATTTCTAGACAAAGGTTATTGTTATGATAATGCTGTTTCAGAGAGCTTTTTTAGTTCACTCATACTCATTGATACTTCACAACACTCTGCACAACACCGCAATATTTGAATATATAGAGGGAATGTTCAAAAAAGTGTGTCAAGCCGCATTTTTAGTTCAACTCAATTTTCAATCTATCAGGAAAGAAAAGATCAAGTTGAGAGATAGTTAATGCCCAATCAGATATAGGCATCATCCACTTTTCCTCTGCTTTCTTTATAGCACAATATACCTGTTTGTACAAGGCATTTATGCTGGTAAATGAGCCTTTGGTTTTGGTGAATTTTCTAATTTGCCTATGTAGTCCCTCTATGGGATTAGTGGTGTAGATCACCCTTTTAATTGGCCCAGAATACTTAAAATAACCAGATAAGTTTTCCCAGTTATTTTGCCAAGATTTTATAACCATAGGGTACTTTGTGCCCCACTTTTCATCCAATTCCAACAGATAATTCTCAGCAATTTCCTTGCTTGATATATCTTCTTTAAATCGCTCAAAAAACTCTTTGCGTCTTTACTAGCCACATACTTCAGTGAATTGCGTATTTGATGTACTATGCACATCTGTACTTCTGCATTAGGAAAGACACTATTTATAGCTGTAGGAAAGCTTTTCAGACCATCAACACAAGCTATCAGAATATCCTCTACTCCTCTTGTATCTTGTAAAAAGCATCTAATGTTTTAAGCTTAAGCATTAGGTGGAGGAGGGAAGAACTCTGTTTCTCCTCTTAGATATAAAATCTGTAAGAAAGATAAGAGTTCCCTCCTCAAAAGTATAGGCTGGACGGTATCGTAGAAAGACCTAAATGGCTCTAATTCTGTATCCACAAGGTTAGCCTTACTTTTCGTTTTAAATGGTAACGTATGGGGTTATATATGATCAACAACTTTCTTGGAATTGATGTATCAAAAGATCGCTTTGATGTTTTTCTTTCATTCATAAGTAAAAAAGAAAAGCGTGAAACTAGGAAAAGGAGCTTTAAGAACGATGATCTTGGGTTTCAAGGTCTGCTGAGTTTTCTACAAAAGCATAATGTGGAAGAAGTAAAGTCATGCATGTGGTTGTTATAGCGAAGCTTTGGCTGAATTTCTGCACAATGCTGGACATTTTGTTAGTGTTGTAAATCCTTATTGTATTAAATCTTATACAAGGAGTAAGCTCGTAAGACAAAAGAATGATCAGACTGATGCAGAAATTATTGCTGATTATTGCCAAAGACAGGAACCAACTCGTTGGACACCACCTTCTTCTGAAATGAAAAAATTAAAACATCTTTATCGTTGCTCAGTTGCGTTAAAAGAATTAGTAAATAACCACCTAGAAAAAAAAGAGAGACTGCCTAAAGAAGTTGCAAATGCTTGTTGCAACGAATATAGTTAAAAAAATAGAAATAATAAAAAACTCCATACGCAAACTATTAAAGCAGCACAAAGAATTGTTGGAAAATTTTCAGCTTCTATTGACTATTCCAGGAATAGGAGAGGAATCAGCAATGGCTATTTTAGCTGAAATCCCTGACATAAAAGCTTTTAGAGATGCCAGGCAATTGGCAGCATATACAGGAGTTATACCGAAAAATATAACATCAGGTTCATCTGTACATTCTAAACCAAGATTAAGTAAATCAGGTTCACAAACATTACGTAAGGCCCTTTTCTTTCCTGCCATAGTAGCCAAGAATCACAATCCTATCATTGTGAGTTTTTGCCAAAGACTAAAGAAGAAGGGTAAGCATAATATGGCAATTGTGGGAGCTGCAATGCGTAAGCTACTCCATATCATTTTCGGTATCCTGACATCCAAAAGTGCTTTTGATCCAAATCATATCAAGAATTACAGAACTAGGATGTTGACTGTAGTTTAAAATCAAAAAATGCTTCCAATCCATTCAACATATTCACTAACTGTAATCTGTGTACTGTTACACAATCAGAA
>NZ_QPIP01000184.1 GCF_003344345.1 Wolbachia endosymbiont of Cylisticus convexus
ACTGGATACATATTTCAGAGAATTTCTTATTTGGTGTACTATACATAGCTGCACTTCTGCACTGGGAAATACACTGTTGATGGCTGCAGGAAAGCTTTTTAGCCCATCTACACATGCAATCAGAATATCTTCTACTCCTCTTTCTTTGAGGTTATTTAGCACTTCCAACCAAAAGTTAGCTCCTTCACTTTCAGCCAAATAAAAGCCCAGGACTTCTTTTCTGCCATTTTGGTCTATGCCCAATATATTGTACATACATTTACTTACGCAATGTCCATCCTCCTTGACCTTAAAGAACATCCCATCCATAAATACTATCGGGTATACTGATTGCAGTGGACGACTACGCCATTCATTGATTATAGGCAGTAATTTGTCGGTAATACTTGATATCTCTGCTACCGATATTTTGTGATCATAAATTTCCTCAACGTGTGACGCTATATCTCTATAGCTCATACCACTGGCAAATGTGCTCAAAATCTTCGTTTCAAGCTCTGGATGTAAGCTTGTTTGCCTTTTTTTGACTATTTGCGGCTCAAAACTTCCTTCTCTATCTCTTGGCGTTAACAGCTCAAATGAACCTGCACTTGTACGTAAAGTCTTTCCATTCCTCCCATTTCTGCGATTATTTTCTTCACTTTCAGCTAATAAATGGTTTTCTATTTCACCTTCTAGACTCGCCTCCAGCAGCTTTTTTATAAATGGTGTTAATGCTCCCTCCTTTCCTGTCAACGGTCTTCCTTCTCGTATAGACGACAGGATATTTGTTTCCAACTCTTTATAATCTACCAATCCGTTAGTTCTGTTTACTACTTTTTGACTCATTGTCAAACCTCCATTTTTAAATTGATATAAATTACTTTTTTTCGGTTTGACACACTTTTTTGAACATTCCCCAATATTTACCTGAATGCAGTCTAGATCTATTGTAAATACACCTACGACAATGTTGCCAACAATTTAAAACTTGAAAAAAGTATTTCCAGAAAACTTTTATGTCCAAAAGTAAGAGCTCCATTTATTTATGACGCTAATGACGAACTAATTATCAGCTTTAATGTAGTGGATTAATAATGAGCATATTATTTAAATGGAATGTTATGAACAGTAAAGAAAGATTTGCCATACGAGTTAGTTATGAACCTGATAGGTTGGCAGAGGTATATTTATTAGACGCCTACACAAAATTAATGCCAGTGCTAAAGTATTCAGTAAATGCAAATAAAAAAGAACTTCAAGGAGGATCAAATGTTAACAGTAAGCTTATATGCAAGAGTTTCTTCAGAAAAACAAGTACAAGAGAATACGATTGCAAGTCAACTTTCAGCTTTAGAAAATAAAATTAAAGCAGATGGGCATGAATTGCTAGATGAACATAAATTCGTTGATAATGGCTATAGTGGATCTAATTTAGTTCGTCCTGCCTTAGAAAAATTACGTAATAAAGTAGCAGAAGGTAAAATTGACATAATCTATATTCATTCTCCTGATCGTTTATCGCGTAAATATGCATATCAGATGGTTTTACTTGAAGAATTACAGAAAGCAAAAGTAGAAGTAATTTTTTTAAATAATCAGATTAATGATAGTCCAGAAGCTCATTTATTGTTACAAATGCAAGGTATGATAGCAGAATATGAACACACAAAGATTACTGAAAGATGTCGTCGAGGAAAAATTTATGCAGCTAAAAAAGGTAGTGTAAATGTAATGTGTAGAGCTCCTTACGGCTACCGTTATATAAATAAACAGATGGAAGGAGGGCAAGCTCGGTTTGAAGTTCATGAAGAAGAAGCGGAAGTGGTTCGTAAGCTATTTTCTTGGATAGGCAGAGAAAGAATGAGTGCTGGAGAAGTATGTCGCCAGCTAAATACCATGTCTATCATGTCAGCGAAGGGAAAATGCTGGAATAAAGGCACGCTTTGTGGTACACTAAAAAATCCTGTCTATAAAGGACAAGCAGCTTTTGGTAAAACAAAGGTAGGTGCAAAGCTGCCGCAAATAAGACCATACAAACATTCCTGTGAACAACCTAAAAAGAATAGTTCTACCTATCGTGTTGAAAGGGAACATTGGATTTACATTCCAGTACCTAAAATAGTTGATGAAGATTTGTTTGATATAGTTCAAAAGCAATTAGCTGAGAACGCAAAAAGGCAAAGAGCAAGACAAATAGGAACAACTAATCTATTGCAAGGCTTATTGGTATGCAAGCGTTGCCAGTATTCTTATTATGCTAAAAGATATGGCAAGTCTCAAAAAAAATGTTATCGTTGTATTGGCGCAGATGCTTACCGTTTTGCTGGTAATAAGATTTGTAATAGTAAAACAATTCGTGCTTCTACATTAGAGACAGCTGTGTGGGAAGAAGTTAAAAGCCTATTAAAAAATCCAAACAGAATTTTAAAGGAATATCAGCGTAGGCTTTCAGAACTTCAAAAATCACCATGTGATCAAATAACTGATTCACTTAAAAAACAAGATGATAAGCTGAAACAAGGCATTTCAAGACTTATTGATAGCTATACTCAAGGGTATATTAGCAAAGAAGAATTTGAACCACGAATTAAAGCAGCAAAACAGAGCTTAAAAATAGTTGAAGAGGAAAAGAAAAAAATATTCAATC
>NZ_QPIP01000185.1 GCF_003344345.1 Wolbachia endosymbiont of Cylisticus convexus
ACTGGATACATATTTCAGAGAATTTCTTATTTGGTGTACTATACATAGCTGCACTTCTGCACTGGGAAATACACTGTTGATGGCTGCAGGAAAGCTTTTTAGCCCATCTACACATGCAATCAGAATATCTTCTACTCCTCTTTCTTTGAGGTTATTTAGCACTTCCAACCAAAAGTTAGCTCCTTCACTTTCAGCCAAATAAAAGCCCAGGACTTCTTTTCTGCCATTTTGGTCTATGCCCAATATATTGTACATACATTTACTTACGCAATGTCCATCCTCCTTGACCTTAAAGAACATCCCATCCATAAATACTATCGGGTATACTGATTGCAGTGGACGACTACGCCATTCATTGATTATAGGCAGTAATTTGTCGGTAATACTTGATATCTCTGCTACCGATATTTTGTGATCATAAATTTCCTCAACGTGTGACGCTATATCTCTATAGCTCATACCACTGGCAAATGTGCTCAAAATCTTCGTTTCAAGCTCTGGATGTAAGCTTGTTTGCCTTTTTTTGACTATTTGCGGCTCAAAACTTCCTTCTCTATCTCTTGGCGTTAACAGCTCAAATGAACCTGCACTTGTACGTAAAGTCTTTCCATTCCTCCCATTTCTGCGATTATTTTCTTCACTTTCAGCTAATAAATGGTTTTCTATTTCACCTTCTAGACTCGCCTCCAGCAGCTTTTTTATAAATGGTGTTAATGCTCCCTCCTTTCCTGTCAACGGTCTTCCTTCTCGTATAGACGACAGGATATTTGTTTCCAACTCTTTATAATCTACCAATCCGTTAGTTCTGTTTACTACTTTTTGACTCATTGTCAAACCTCCATTTTTTTATATCAATTTATTACTTTTTTTCGGTTTGACACACTTTTTTGAACATTCAAGATGAGTGTTACAATATTATCTTTAGAAAGAAAATCTACAGTTCTTTGGAAGATTTGCAGATAGATGTTGATCATTGGTTGCGTTCTTACAATGAGACAAGACCTCATTCAGGTAAATATTGCTATGGCAAAACACCGATGCAGACTTTTCTTGATAGCAAACATATTGCTTTTCAGAAAAATATTAGTAGCATCAAACAAGAGACTGATATTAGTTTTAACTACCTCAATCCTTCTGTCAGTTAATTCTTGCCTGTCAGATTAAGTTGTGTCTAGTACACATTAAGATCTAATGTAAACTGTAATAGTGCTATCTTAAATCCGTCTAAGTTATTTCTTATTTTATAAACAAGAAATAATAAAGCTGTAATAATAATCATATAAATATACACTTTCATTCCATTCATGTCATGGCTTAAAAAATGCTTATATCCGAGGTTTTGCTTGATAAATTTGAAAAATACTTCTATATCCCACCTGCGTCTGTATATTTGTGTTACTTCATAAGCCGGTATTTCAAATAAGTTGGTCAAAAACCATATTTCATCTTCTGTTCTATTTTTAATTTTTATTAGTCGTACTTGCTATTGCTCTGCTTCCGCTGTAAAGATTCACTATATTATCTTCCAAAATTTCCGATCCATCTGGTTGTTGTTTTTGCGTAATTTCATTCTCTCTTATAACGCAGTACCTTCTTTTTAAGTATGTTCTTGTGATAAATTTGTATTCCTTTTTGTCAAACTCAGTGAAAGTTGCAACTTTTGCAATCCTTCTATCAAACAATAAAATATCCTCTTTTTTAACTTTAGCTTCATTAATTGCTCTAACCAGCGCTATATCTTCGCTACTTTCTTCTTGCCCTTGACAAAATCTTATACTCGTCGGTAATTGGCCTTTTAATCCAACGCTTACTTTGACTTGACTGTCATTGCTTTTACCACCTATTTTTAACCCATCTTTTATAAGGTACCCTGATAAATTTATAATTGTTGAATCGAATCTATGTAAGTTATGTGACGTTTTTCTGGGCAATAATTTTTCCACTTTGTTTATTAAATCGATATATACACCTTTAAAATAATCAGAACTTTTAACCTTTTCGATAAGCCACTGTATGTAACTGTACTTTTATCATCATTTTTATCTATCACACACCTATTTATTACCATTTCTAGTGCTCTTAAGCTTGTTTTCTGACCCATTAATATTAGCTTCATTAAGCCTTTAAATATTATTTTACCAACTAACTTAGTATTACATTTATCTACCTCTGTTGATTTTCCTAGTCTTTCCAAATCCTCGTCTTTTAGTTAAGTTTAGTATTCTTTCTATTTGATCCATTATTGCCTCCATTTTTCTTTAATAATAGCTCTTTTATCTTCTTCTTATGACACTTTCAACA
>NZ_QPIP01000186.1 GCF_003344345.1 Wolbachia endosymbiont of Cylisticus convexus
TTCTGATTGTGTAACAGTACACAGATTACAGTTAGTGAATATGTTGAATGGATTGGAAGCATTTTTTGATTTTAAACTACAGTCAACATCCTAGTTCTGTAATTCTTGATATGATTTGGATCAAAAGCACTTTTGGATGTCAGGATACCGAAAATGATATGGAGTAGCTTACGCATTGCAGCTCCCACAATTGCCATATTATGCTTACCCTTCTTCTTTAGTCTTTGGCAAAAACTCACAATGATAGGATTGTGATTCTTGGCTACTATGGCAGGAAAGAAAAGGGCCTTACGTAATGTTTGTGAACCTGATTTACTTAATCTTGGTTTAGAATGTACAGATGAACCTGATGTTATATTTTTCGGTATAACTCCTGTATATGCTGCCAATTGCCTGGCATCTCTAAAAGCTTTTATGTCAGGGATTTCAGCTAAAATAGCCATTGCTGATTCCTCTCCTATTCCTGGAATAGTCAATAGAAGCTGAAAATTTTCCAACAATTCTTTGTGCTGCTTTAATAGTTTGCGTATGGAGTTTTTTATTATTTCTATTTTTTTAACTATATTCGTTGCAACAAGCATTTGCAACTTCTTTAGGCAGTCTCTCTTTTTTTTCTAGGTGGTTATTTACTAATTCTTTTAACGCAACTGAGCAACGATAAAGATGTTTTAATTTTTTCATTTCAGAAGAAGGTGGTGTCCAACGAGTTGGTTCCTGTCTTTGGCAATAATCAGCAATAATTTCTGCATCAGTCTGATCATTCTTTTGTCTTACGAGCTTACTCCTTGTATAAGATTTAATACAATAAGGATTTACAACACTAACAAAATGTCCAGCATTGTGCAGAAATTCAGCCAAAGCTTCGCTATAACAACCACATGCATGACTTTACTTCTTCCACATTATGCTTTTGTAGAAAACTCAGCAGACCTTGAAACCCAAGATCATCGTTCTTAAAGCTCCTTTTCCTAGTTTCACGCTTTTCTTTTTTACTTATGAATGAAAGAAAAACATCAAAGCGATCTTTTGATACATCAATTCCAAGAAAGTTGTTGATCATATATAACCCCATACGTTACCATTTAAAACGAAAAGTAAGGCTAACCTTGTGGATACAGAATTAGAGCCATTTAGGTCTTTCTACGATACCGTCCAGCCTATACTTTTGAGGAGGGAACTCTTATCTTTCTTACAGATTTTATATCTAAGAGGAGAAACAGAGTTCTTCCCTCCTCCACCTAATGCTTAAGCTTAAAACATTAGATGCTTTTTACAAGATACAAGAAGAGAAGCGGTAAAAATTATTTTAGACATTAAACGATAAAATTAGTAATTTATAGACTCTTTAAAAAAAATTATCTTATTTAAGACCAAGATTTCTTAAAAAATAAATATAACAAATAAACCTTAAATGGTTGCTATATTGGGTGTATTCTCTTAACTTGACGCATATGGTAAAATAAACTGTGTCAAACCGAAAAGTAAAATATTAGAATTAATATAAAACGGAGGTTTTACACATGAGTGAAAAAATGGCAAACAAATATGTTGGATTAGTAGACTATCAAGAACTATAGCTAACCAAAGTAAGGTTTCTCCGAGTGCTAAAAAACAAAATCAATGGCAGATCAGGCCAAAAATTTGGCAGTGACTTTCTTACGTTATAGCAAACCAAAATTTCTCAATTGGATTTAAATCCGGCGAGTATGATGGCAAAAATAAAACTTTACATTTAACACTTTCTTTTAATTTTTTCGTTCTTTCAGATTTATGAAAGCTCGCATTGTCGAGAATGATCAGGTTTTAATATTGGGACAAGCCTATTTTCGATGTATGCTTCAAATATTTCGCTGTTACAATACCCATCAATTATCCATGGTTTTTCCTTCATTCAGTGCTCCAATTATGCTCACTCTCCTTCTTTTGTATCCTGGTTTATCTGCAAATAACCTTTTGCCTTTTTTAGCCCATCCGTATGCATAAAATTCATTGTCCTCTATCCCTTATGAATATCAAGTTTTCTCCGTTTATTTCTTCTATCTTTTTCATGAACTCTTCGCGTTTCACTTTATCCCTTTCTTGATAAAGAAAAGTTTTTTTTATATCTATAGTTTACTTTTTTAAGATAGTTATATACTGTGTCCTTGCACATATTGCCAAATTCTTCAATATCTTCATTTGATAAGTGATTTTCTATTTCACCTTCCAAGCTTGCCTCCAGCAGCTTTTTTATAAACGGTGTCACCTCTTCCTGTCAGTGGTCTACCTTCTCGTATAGACGACAAGATATTTGTTTCTAATTCTTTGTAATCTACCAACCCGGTAGTTCTGTTTGCTACTTTTTGACTCATGTCAAACCTCCATTTTTATCTTAATTTATTATTTTATTTCTCGGTTTGACACAGTTTATTTAACCATAGGCGTCAAGTTAAGAGATTGTGAGCAAATTTAGAGAAGTTAAGGTGGATACCCTAGTTTTTCTGTACTTGTCTTTTAATGAAAATTGCGACCAAGTTATGGTAAGCTTTTTGAGAAAAATATTTAAGCCTTTAATTTTATTATTTAGTGCTAAAAATAACTCTCTAACCCGTCTTTTTAGCTCAATAAATGCCTTTGTTAAGCTAAGCTCCGTATTTTTTTTCAGTTCTGTGCAACCCACTATTCCATGAAATATAAGAATTGCACACAATTTGGCATATAGCTCACATAATACTCTGTATGGCTTTCCTCTCAGCTTATCAAGCCTTATATTACTCTTATATAATTTGAACAATAATTCAATTTGCCATCTTATTCGGTAAACTACTAGTATTTGCTCAGCATTAATCTTACTTTTTGGAACATTAGTTATAAATATCGACCAATTTAGTAACTTTTGGTTCCTTTGAGAAGATATGTATCCATGTGATCTTGCTAACTTATTAGCCTTTCTTCTTCTAACCATAGCTTGTTCTTCAGTTAGTTTTTTACATATAATTCTCACTTTAACCTTTGTTTCTTTTTCTAACAATACCTCCTGTTCTAGAAAAGATCGATCTTCCAAATGTTCTAGTAAATCTATTTTTTGACCTGTCTCTATATCATATATGTTGGTATCGGATTTATAACGACTTATGAAATAAGCTCCTATTTCATTGATTTGTTTAAAAGAACTTGGCACAAAATAACCCAAATCAGATATTAGTAAATCGTTGCTCGATATATTGCTTAAATGGCTTCTATAACCCTGATCTGACCTTATTCCTTCAGTTATATTAAGCTGGTCTAATGTCTGGTTTAGGTAGTCAAAAACTAATTGTAACTTTATTCCAGACTTAGTATTGCTTTCATAACCACTGTAGCTATAACCTTTATACATGTCTTCCATACTGTTAGGTAAGCTAATATAGCTGCTGTCTAATACCTTAACACCTCCAAAGTGCTTCAAGATTCTGCAATCAACTTGTAAGGTATTTTTAAGTAACGTTAAAGATTCATTATACATTCTTTTCATGAATTCCACTGCTTCCTTAGTAAATCTAAAGTCCAGACCTTGTTTTGTTATATTTATCGAGTCTTCA
>NZ_QPIP01000187.1 GCF_003344345.1 Wolbachia endosymbiont of Cylisticus convexus
TGCTTCAAGTAAAGAAATTGCTGAGAATTATCTGCTTGAGCTGGAAGGAAAATGGGGAGAAAAGTATCCTTTAGTTATAAAATCCTGGCAGAACAATTGGGAAAACTTATCCAGTTATTTTAAGTATTCTGGGCCAGTTAGGAAGCTGATTTACACCACTAATCCAATTGAGGGGTTGCATAGACAAATCAGGAAATTTACTAAAACTAAGGGTTCATTTACTAGTACAAATGCCTTGTACAAACAGGTATATTGTGCTATAAAAAAGGTAGAGCAAAAGTGGATTATGGCTCTCCCTAATTGGGCTTTAACTATGTCTCAACTTGATATTTTCTTTCCAGATAGGTTGAAAATTGAGTTGAACTAAAAATGCGGCTTGACACACTTTTTTGAACATTCCCCCAACATCAGAATCAAATATTAAATTGAGACTATTGGCGCGTTTATTATCCTCTGCTATTTCTTGATCAATTTCTTCTACATCGTAACCCATTTCTGATACTACTTCCGATCGACTCTTAAATCCATTTCTTACTGCCATTTGCTGTGCTTGCTGATCTTTTAGCGGATCCACCCAGTCAAATCCCTGTGGTATCCATTTTACTTCTTCTTTCGCTGCTTTTACTACTTTTCCATCTATACTCAGTTCTCCACAAAGTACTGCTAATTCTAGCCATCTATTCCAAATAGGTCTACAAAACTGGAACACTATCACGTTATGCTGCAACATTGCGCACCTTCTGCGAAACTCTATCAGCCCTGCTCGAATAGATGAATAATTAACACCTTCCTGTTAGTTGCTCATATGTTATCCCTGTACCAATCGCTATTGCCCTTAGCTGCTGTCTTATAAACGCTTCATAACTTCCTCCAACATCTGATGGCTCTGAAAATTTTATGTCCTCACCTGGATCTAAAAGCTGCATTGTTCCAGGTTCTAGGCCAGATAGTGCTACTCCTTGCTCA
>NZ_QPIP01000188.1 GCF_003344345.1 Wolbachia endosymbiont of Cylisticus convexus
CTATTGGAACTTATACTGTATTCTGTATGCGAAAAAGGAGAAAGCAGAAATGTTGCAGAGAAACTAATAGCGCTGTTCAATAGTGTGGGAAAAGTAATTAGTGCTGATCTTTATGAGCTAAAAAGCGTTGTAGGAATGAATGATGCATCTGTAGCAAGTATTCAATGTGTGAGAGAAATTATAAAAAGGATACTGAAAGGCAAATTAGAAGAGTTATCAATTATGGATAATAGAGAAAAGCTAATAGAGTACTTGAAGGCAACAATAGGGCAGTTCAGAAAAGAAGGCTTACGAGTGATATACTTGGATCCAGGTAACCGTTTGGTGCACGAGTATGTTCAAGACACCGGAACTGTAAACAAAACACCTTTTTACATAAGAGAAATAGTCAAAAGGGGATTATTGGTCGAAGCAATGTCTGCTATAGTAGCACATAATCATCCGAGCGGAGACCAAGAACCATCTGAGGAAGATGAAAAGAATACACGGAAATTAGAGTTGGCATGTGATAATGTAGGAATCAAATTAATGGATCATGTAATAATAACAGAAAAAAGTCACTTTAGTTTTTATGATAATGGCTTAATGTGATACTAGAATTGAAATGGGGTGGTTTCACTTCACCCTTTTTCAAACCTTTGTTTAACTCTCTGTGGAAAAGAAAATTGTTTCAGTTTTCATGAGAATGGGTTACTGTAACGGTAAAGGCAATGGAGTTTTTATCATATAGTTCTGAGCAGCTCAAGCAATACTTTTTTAGCACTAAGCAATGAAGAAAAAATTACTAACTATAGAAGGTTGCTGAAAGAAGCAAAAATTTTACTTAAAAAAGAAAGTAGTGATATAAATCAGCTTAAAAAGCTAAGTAATGCAGCCGTTGCTATAGAAGAAACTACTGAGCAAGAATTACTGAAGGAATTTAATGATGACCATCCACTGCGAGAAGTGAATGTTATAGTCTATCCTAAAAAAGATGGTAGTGAAGTAAATTACTTATTCAGCTTGAGCGATTCATCAGAATTGTATGATGTGAAGGAAGATAGAGAAAAAGCGTTGTACCAGGCAATAAAATCAAGTGATATTGAGATAATAAAGCATTTGCTAATAATTGTGTTATCTGATAACGCTAAAAAGGTACGCAAGCTAAACTCAGATTACTTAAAAGAGCTAGAAACATTTCTATCAAAAGGCTACAAAGAACTGGAAAAAAATCTTTCAAAAGATATGAAAAATTACCTTGAGAAGAAGATAAGGTTTGTCAGCTTTTTATGCGATTTTAAATATCAAGAAAATCCAATAGAGTCATTTGCATCCCAAGCAGATGTTGATTATCAAATAGATAAATTTTTACTTTCTTTGATTGCGGAAAATACCAAAGAGAAAGAGCTATTAAGTAAAATAAACGAAATGATGGAACTTTTAGAAAAGCATGAAAGATTTGATGAATTAGAATACAAAGTGAGGAGACTAAAATCAGAGCTTGAGGGAGGAAAAAGTAAGTACTTAGCAGAAATTATGGGAGCAAGCATCAAAGAACGAGAAAGGGAGATGAGGGAAATTGAGGAAAAATATATACGGCCGCGTAATTTAATAAATGAAAGGAATGATTTATTAAAGCAGACATTAGCTTTTAAAAGGTACATACATTAACTTTAAGTTTTAATCTTATTGTTTTCCCTACCGAAGGTTATCTCACCTTGAGGCAAAGGAAAGGCTAGAATAGTCGCGTATGCTAGCACACCAAGTGCGATATGAAAGCCTACCAAAATACTGAAAAAGGGCCTTGGACCAAATGTAGATCAAATAATTGCCAAAGCATGTATAAATACACCTACGACAATGTTGCCAACAATTTAAAACTTGAAAAAAGTATTTCCAGAAAACTTTTATGTCCAAAAGTAAGAGCTCCATTTATTTATGACGCTAATGACGAACTAATTATCAGCTTTAATGTAGTGGATTAATAATGAGCATATTATTTAAATGGAATGTTATGAACAGTAAAGAAAGATTTGCCATACGAGTTAGTTATGAACCTGATAGGTTGGCAGAGGTATATTTATTAGACGCCTACACAAAATTAATGCCAGTGCTAAAGTATTCAGTAAATGCAAATAAAAAAGAACTTCAAGGAGGATCAAATGTTAACAGTAAGCTTATATGCAAGAGTTTCTTCAGAAAAACAAGTACAAGAGAATACGATTGCAAGTCAACTTTCAGCTTTAGAAAATAAAATTAAAGCAGATGGGCATGAATTGCTAGATGAACATAAATTCGTTGATAATGGCTATAGTGGATCTAATTTAGTTCGTCCTGCCTTAGAAAAATTACGTAATAAAGTAGCAGAAGGTAAAATTGACATAATCTATATTCATTCTCCTGATCGTTTATCGCGTAAATATGCATATCAGATGGTTTTACTTGAAGAATTACAGAAAGCAAAAGTAGAAGTAATTTTTTTAAATAATCAGATTAATGATAGTCCAGAAGCTCATTTATTGTTACAAATGCAAGGTATGATAGCAGAATATGAACACACAAAGATTACTGAAAGATGTCGTCGAGGAAAAATTTATGCAGCTAAAAAAGGTAGTGTAAATGTAATGTGTAGAGCTCCTTACGGCTACCGTTATATAAATAAACAGATGGAAGGAGGGCAAGCTCGGTTTGAAGTTCATGAAGAAGAAGCGGAAGTGGTTCGTAAGCTATTTTCTTGGATAGGCAGAGAAAGAATGAGTGCTGGAGAAGTATGTCGCCAGCTAAATACCATGTCTATCATGTCAGCGAAGGGAAAATGCTGGAATAAAGGCACGCTTTGTGGTACACTAAAAAATCCTGTCTATAAAGGACAAGCAGCTTTTGGTAAAACAAAGGTAGGTGCAAAGCTGCCGCAAATAAGACCATACAAACATTCCTGTGAACAACCTAAAAAGAATAGTTCTACCTATCGTGTTGAAAGGGAACATTGGATTTACATTCCAGTACCTAAAATAGTTGATGAAGATTTGTTTGATATAGTTCAAAAGCAATTAGCTGAGAACGCAAAAAGGCAAAGAGCAAGACAAATAGGAACAACTAATCTATTGCAAGGCTTATTGGTATGCAAGCGTTGCCAGTATTCTTATTATGCTAAAAGATATGGCAAGTCTCAAAAAAAATGTTATCGTTGTATTGGCGCAGATGCTTACCGTTTTGCTGGTAATAAGATTTGTAATAGTAAAACAATTCGTGCTTCTACATTAGAGACAGCTGTGTGGGAAGAAGTTAAAAGCCTATTAAAAAATCCAAACAGAATTTTAAAGGAATATCAGCGTAGGCTTTCAGAACTTCAAAAATCACCATGTGATCAAATAACTGATTCACTTAAAAAACAAGATGATAAGCTGAAACAAGGCATTTCAAGACTTATTGATAGCTATACTCAAGGGTATATTAGCAAAGAAGAATTTGAACCACGAATTAAAGCAGCAAAACAGAGCTTAAAAATAGTTGAAGAGGAAAAGAAAAAAATATTCAATC
>NZ_QPIP01000189.1 GCF_003344345.1 Wolbachia endosymbiont of Cylisticus convexus
AGCTTATTCGGCGGTTTTATGATTGGGCCATTAGAAGGCTTTACAGATGCATGGTCTGCAACATTCTTACATGAGATGTACGCTATAGATAGACACATTGCATATAGTATTTCAAAATGGATATTAATAGGTTTTGGGGTTTTATTATTTCCTTATGTATAGCTCTTTTCATAATAGTCCGAAAAGCTTATAGAAAAGCGGAATCAACAGCATGACGAAAAGATGTGAATAGAGGGATGTTTTTCCTAGCTCTGTTTTTTATAGCAAACCAATGATGCTCAATTTTGTTAAAATCGGGAGAATAAGGCGGTAGATATAAAATTTCTGCGCCAACTCCTTTAGCAAATTCAGTAATCTTATTAGACTTATGAAAAGTAGCATTATCAAGGATAACAGTTTGTCCAGGTTTCAAAATCGGTGTCAGAAACTGCTCAAACCATTTATTAACATATTACAGTGGCCTTCAAATGTTAACGGAACAACT
The DNA here is from genome assembly GCF_003344345.1 of Wolbachia endosymbiont of Cylisticus convexus. Next base: position 485 of record NZ_QPIP01000189.1, read on the forward strand.
ATTTTCCTGCCGTTTAAGGCTGCAATCATACTGATTCGTTGAATTTTTTTACCAGATTTTAGAGCATAAAACCTCTGTCCCTTCTGGCAATATCCATAAGGGTAGTCCTCGGTGTTATCAATGCCAGACTCATCTATATAAACTAAGTTTTGAGGTTCTTTTGTTGCTATAATTTTCAAAAATTCAGCGCGTTTTTCTTCGTCCCTTTCTTTGTATCCATATGTCTTTTTTTGCGTGTGAGTCCAATTTTTTTAAGAGCTCGATGAATCGTTGGGATACTAACATTGCTCCAAAGCTTAGCCATTTCCGATAGAGTTTTTCCACCATATTTTTTAGCAAATTCAGTAAATTTATTCCAGTCAGTAATTTTGTGATT
>NZ_QPIP01000190.1 GCF_003344345.1 Wolbachia endosymbiont of Cylisticus convexus
TGCTTCAAGTAAAGAAATTGCTGAGAATTATCTGCTTGAGCTGGAAGGAAAATGGGGAGAAAAGTATCCTTTAGTTATAAAATCCTGGCAGAACAATTGGGAAAACTTATCCAGTTATTTTAAGTATTCTGGGCCAGTTAGGAAGCTGATTTACACCACTAATCCAATTGAGGGGTTGCATAGACAAATCAGGAAATTTACTAAAACTAAGGGTTCATTTACTAGTACAAATGCCTTGTACAAACAGGTATATTGTGCTATAAAAAAGGTAGAGCAAAAGTGGATTATGGCTCTCCCTAATTGGGCTTTAACTATGTCTCAACTTGATATTTTCTTTCCAGATAGGTTGAAAATTGAGTTGAACTAAAAATGCGGCTTGACACACTTTTTTGAACATTCCCTCAAATGGCTACAGACTTTGGGGAAATAGAACATGTTCAAATGACTCAAAATGGGCTTTTTTATCAGTGAGAAGGACTGCAGATTTAATCAATGATAGTTTACTTCGAGCTCATTTATGGGCAGTTGATCGCAATATCACTAAAACTTATATAGATGATGTGATTGAGGGGGTGAATTCTTATTTAGCCAATTTAAAAGCCCAAGGAGCTATTATCAGCGGAAAATGTTATGCAACACCAGAACTCAATACACCGGCAAATATTGCAAGCGGAAAAGTGTCTTTTGATTTTGAGTTTACACCGCCATATCCAGCTGAGCAAATAATATTCAGATCCCATCTTGTAAATATAAGTTAGGAGAAAGCGAAGTGTTACCAAAAATACTGAGAAATTTTAACGTATTCGTTGATGGTCGTGGTTATGCAGGAAAAATAGATGAAGTAACCTTGCCAAAGCTCACCATTAAAACTGAGGAATATAGAGCTGGTGGTATGGATATTCCAATAAATATTGACATGGGCATGGAAAAGCTTGAAGCAGAGTTTACGTTTTCAGAATATGATTCAGAGTTATTCAGGCTTTTTGGCCTCATAGATGGAAATTCGGTTTCTCTGACGCTAAGGGGCGGATTACAAGGCAGCGGAAACAATGATATTGAAGGAGTAATAATCAATTTAAGAGGCATTTTTAAAGAATTTGATTTTGGTAGCTGGAAACCTGCTGAAAAAGCAACGCTGAAGTGTACTGTAGCTGCTCATTACTATAAACTTACTATAGGTGGTAATGAATTAATAGAAATCGATGCAGAAAATATGATTAGGAAGATAAACGGAGTTGATCAGATGGCCTTGCTGCAAACGGTTTTAGGCATATGAAAACTTATTTGAAATTTTATTTTTTAGGAGAATTTTATGCAAACTATAACACTAAACAACCCAATTACAGTTGATGGTATTTCTGTCTCAGAATTATCGATGCGTGAACCTAAAGTAAGAGATTTACTTGCTATAGAACGTATAGAAGGAGAAGCCTTGAAAGAAGTAGCTTTAATTGCTAATCTAGCATCCGTGCCAAAAGAAGCAGTTGAAGATTTATGTATTAAAGATTATGTAGAAATACAAAAGGTGCTAAAAGATTTTTTGTCGCCGCTGGAACAGAGAACTTAAAGTATAATGTACTACTACTCAGTTCTATTTCAGGAAGTGGAATTGAGCAGATTACTAATATGGATATAAATGAATTTTTATCATGGGTAGAAATAAGTAAAGGAGTAGCAAAATGCTTTCAATAAAGATCGGTGCAACGTTAGATGGCAGTTTTAATAGTGCAATGACAGGTAGTGCAGCAAAGCTTTCTAAGTTGGGTGATAGTATAAAGCAGCTTGATTCGTCAATGAAATCTGTTTCCAAATTTAAGCAATTAAATCATGATGCCCTTGAAGCCATGAAGAATTGGAAGGAAGTGCAGAAAAAAGCAAAAGAATCAGCCGCAGCAATTGCTAAAGAAAAAAGGGAAAAAAGAGCCAAGCAAAGCACTGAGAAATGAATTCGAAAAATTGAAAGCATCGGCATCAAAGGCAAAAGAGGCTTATATCAAAAAGAGAGATGCACTACACACATTAAATGAAGAAATAAGGAAAAGTGGAAAGGATATTAAATCTTTAGTGAGGGATCAAACTAAACTTGGTTCTTCTATTGAAGTACTTAAAGGAAAATACAGTAAGTTAGGATCTGTAATACAAAAACAGCAAAATGCTTTGGCAAAAAAAGCGCATTATAGATCACAAGTAATGGAGACTATAGGGCTAGGGCTTTCACTTGCAGCGCCAATTAAAGTTGCGATTAACTTTGAAAGTGCTATGGCTGATGTTAAGAAGGTTGTAAAGTTTCAGAATGATGAGGAAATTAATAAGTTTAGTGAGAATATAAAGAAGTTATCCCATGAAATACCACTATCAGCTACAGAATTAGCACAAATAGCTTCAAGTGGTGGACAACTTGGGATTCAAAAAGATAAGTTAATTGGATTTACAACAACAGTAGCTAAAATGGCCACAGCATTTGATATGTCTGCAGAAGAAGCAGGTGATTCTATAGCTAAGCTTGCCAATGTTTATGGAATTGAGGTAGCAGGCATGGAAAGAGTAGGTAATATTATAAATCACCTTTCAGATAATAGTGCTGCTAAAGCAAAAGATATGGTCCAAGCACTTGCTATAGTTGGTGGTACTGCAAAACAGTTTGGTTTTGATATTAAACAGACAAGTAGTTTAGTAAATGCCTTTATTAGCCTAGGCAAACAACCTGCAAAAGCAGCAACTGCAATAAACGCTCTACTTAGTAAACTCCAGACCGCTGAAGGACAGGGGAAAAAGTTTAAAGCAGCATTGGAAGACGTGGGAATAACTGCAGAAGAGATGACACAAAGGATTAGCAGAAATGGCCAAGACGCACTACTTTACTTTTTTGAAACTCTGGAGAAGGTAGATAAACAGGAACGTTCGCAAATCCTTCTCGATCTCCTTGGTCAAGAATATCAAGATGATATTGCATTACTAGTTGGAAGCTTAAAGAATTATAAAGATGCCATAAATAATTTAGCTGATGAGGAAGAATTTAAACAGTCCATGCAAGAAGAGTTTAACAATCGTGCAGCAACTACAGCAAATAACTTACGATTACTGAGGAATACGATAGCAGAGGTGGGAATGAATCTGGGCTCAGTAATGCTACCTCCTTTAAAGTGGATAAGTAATCTTCTAAGAGAGATAACTAATCCCATAGCTTGGTTTGCAGAAAAATTTCCAGTTATTACTACAGGAATAATGAGCATAATTTCAGCGCTTATTATTGGTAAGATTGCAGTAGTAGGTTTTGGTTATGCATTTGCATTGGCTGGAGGTGGAATATTAACTTTTAAGGCTATTTTGCAGGGAACACTTTTGCCAGTATTAACTTCGTTATCAGCTCGAGTAATTCCAGCAGTGATCATGGGACTGAAAGCTTTAACGCTAACCAATCCTATAGGAGCTGCTATTGCTGGACTATCAGTTGGTGCAGCACTTGTAATTGCTAATTGGCAAAAGGTAAAGAACTTTTTCTCAAGTATCTGGAAATCAATTACAAAACCTATAGAAAATTGGATTGGTGTAGGAAAATTGTTTAATGATAATCCAATAAAAGCATTAGAGAAACCAGTAGAAGCAAAAATAGGCAGTACAACTAGTGAAAATAGAAGTATTTTTAGTAAAGGAAATCCTTTATTGAATAATAATGCTTTTAGTGGAATTTCGAATAATAGAACGAATATTATTGAAAGTGCTAGTGTGATTACAGAAAAAAGTTCTGTAGAAGATAATTCAGAGAAAGTTTTAAAAGACTGTGAAAAGTGTGAACAAAAAATTTTTAATCAAACTTTTACATTTAATATAAGTATAAAAGCAGAACCTAACCAAGATGTACGTAGTCTTGCTGATGCAGTAATAAAAAGAATAAGAGAAAAATCGCGTGACGTTCTGTTTGATTCAATAGAACCAATTTACTAATGCTATCACTTGGTCAGCATAAGCTTTCTCCAACAAGTTTAAGGTATAGTAAAGAAAATCGTTGGAGTACAATTGAGTGTATTGGTAAAATACCTTCATTACAAAATATTGGCCAAGGTACAGAAAATATAGACTTAGAAGGAATAATTTATTTCCATAATCTTAATGATTTAAATCAATTAAAAAGTATGAAAGAAGCTGAGGAAAATCAGGAACCAAGTATCTTAGTAGACAAATTAGGAAATGTTTTGGGAAGATTTGTTATTGTGCGGTTAAAAGAAAAGCAAACGTCGTATTTTCCATGTGGATTACCAAAAAAGATAGATTTAGCTTAAGTTTAAGGCGTTATGTATGATAGTACATTATATAACCCGAGAAAATGAAATGTTAGATTACATATGTTTTAAACACTATGGATATAGCTCTGGAGCAGTAGAAATAGTATTGGAGGAAAACTATGGACTTGCAGAGCATGGAAGTTTTTTGCCTGCAGGATTAAAAATTAGGTTACCTACAATACAAGAGCAATTAAAAAAATCGAAGTTAAAAGTGTGGGAATAAATGAAACCTGAATTTAGTATTCAAGGAATAAAAGATCATGTAATATCGGTGCACCTTACTGATGAATCTGGTACTATAGATGATGTCGCAGAGGTATGCGTTGATTATGGCAATGAAAATGTAGAAGTTCCAAATGAATTGAACATAGCACTAGGTTATAAGGAAACGGGAATCTTTCCAATGGGTATATATAAAGTCAACGAAGTTACGATACAAGGCCCACCTAAGACCCTACTAATCAAAGCTCATGCAACAAATTTAAGAATATCTTTGAAGGCAAAAGTATCAAAAGAATGGCATCAAATTACCATAGAAAACTTAGTAAAAGAAATAGCCCAAAAACATGGATATGGATACAAAGTCGCTGAGGAATTTAAAAACGTACTTATAACTCACATTAATCAAACTGAGGAGAGTGACATAAGCCTTCTAACGAAAATAGCAATAGAGCGTGAAGCAATGGTAAAATTAGCTGGTGGGTATATATTATTTATTTCAAAAAACATGGCAAAATCAGCCACAGGAAAAGCTTTAGGAACAACGACTATTAGACCTCAAGATACAATTAACTGGAAAGTGCATTTTACTGTACGTGATAAATACAATTCAGTAGTAGCAAAATGGCATAGCTATGAAAAGGGTAAAACTATTAAAGAAACAGTTGGTAGTAGCGAGCCAAGTTATATTATGCTAGAAATCTATCCAAATGCAGAGTCAGCACTAAGTGCAGCAAATGCCAAGTTAAAACAATTGAAGCGTAACAATGAAACTTTAGATATAACTATGCCTGGTAATCCAGAATTATTTGCAGAAGCTAAACTTAATCTTATAGGTTTTAATCAAGCGGTAGATGGTGAATGGATAGTTAATAGAGCAGAGCATAATTTAAATAGCTCAGGTTATCTTACTATATTATCAGCATCTTTAAGCAAATGAAAACGATGTTAAGGAAAAATAAGTATATAGTCTATTCAATGTAAAGAAACTACGGAATATGAGTCAACTAAAATGTAATGAAAAGGATAAAATACATTTTGTATGGTTTATAATATTAATGGTATGTGTTGTTATTACATATTGCTACCAAAAATCCAAAGCTAACGAGAATTACAGAAAGATACTACAAGTAGCTACTGTAAGTTGTAGTTTAGAAACAACGAGATTTTTAGTAAAAGATATAATACCAAACTTAAGCGAAACGGCATTACATTATGCAGCAAGAGAAGGATGCTTAGATACTATTAGATTTTTAATAGTAGAAGAGAAAGTAAATATAAATGCAATCGATAAGAATGCTTTTAAAAGGACAGCTTTACATCATGCTGCAGGTGAAGGACATTTAGGAATTGTAAGGTTCTTATTAGAAAAAGGTGCGAATCCTAACATAAAAGATAATGACGGAAAAGGAGCTAGAAAAATGGCTGTAATGGCATTGCGACACGATAAAAACAAACCTTATAAAGAAATAATAAAGTTACTGGCTAGAGCAGAGGAACAGTACAAATCAGAGAAGTAGTTACTATAAAGTAGCTATCCATAATAAATCCATATTTAAGTAATTATGCAAAATCAAAAAATCCCAATCGCAGTAATTGTAACGATGTTAATACAGACGGTAGCGGCGATTTGGTGGCTTGCCAAGCTAGATTTACGGGTTCACATTCATGATAAATTTATAGAGCAGAACAACGGATTGACCGTTACGGTATACCGGCTTGAGGAGAGAATAAAAAATCTTTCTGAGGAATTGGATGAGTTTAAATTACACGTTCTAAGCGGAAAAATCAAATCTTAACCTAAACTCACAATGATTAAATACATTTTATCCGTTGATGGAGGTGGAATTAGAGGCATCATACCAGCCATTATACTAGCAGAAATAGAAAAAAGAGCAAGAAGAACTATAGCTAAAATCTTTGATCTGATGGCTGGTACTTCAACAGGTGGTATTGTTGTTGCTGGGTTATGTAAAAAGGATGAACAAGGAAATCCTCAATACTCTGCCAATGATTTGGTTGAACTTTACCAAGAGTATGGACCATATATTTTTAAGTCTTCATTCTTTAGACGATCAATACTATCTTGGTTTAATTGTGCACAATACCCACACAAAAACATCGAATCGATATTAGAAAAATATTTTGGTGATGATACTCTACAAAACACTTTGAGTAATGTACTGCTTACCAGTTATGATATTCATAACAACCATCCTTTCTTTTTTAAGAGCTGGAAAGAAGATAGAAATTTTATCAAACTCAAAGATGCATTAAGAGCCACAACTGCAGCTCCAACATATTTTGCACCTAAGTATCTTAAGGTCAACCAAAAAGAAATGGTACTGGTGGATGGCGGAGTATTTGCGAATAATCCAGCTGCTTGTGCATATGCAAACAGTAAAAAACTTTTCCCTAACGAAGAAATCGTTCTGGTATCAATTGGCACAGGTCGGCTATCTAATCGAATCAAGTACAGGAAATTAGGGAAAATAGCTTGGATAAAACCGTTACTAGATGTGATGTTTGCTTCGAGCCTTGATGTAGTAAATTATCAGATGAGTAATGTAATGGACGAAAAGTATATAAGAATACAATCACAACTGACAATAGCGTCTGCTGAGATGGATAATGTAACACCTAAAAATATTAAATTTCTACAGCATGAGGCAAATGCAATGATAGAGGAAAATCAAAAAGTAGTCGATAAATTCTGTGATGTTTTATCTTGATACGTAGAAATGCCAAAAAAATTCTGCAGAGCTAAATAAGGGTTTAGAATAGATAATATATTAACCATTTTTACTTATATCTTAAACACAATTCAATTTTCACACTCACCTAACTCATCAACAGTTAGGCCACTTGCTCGCAAAATAACATCAGTAGAAACACCCGCCTTCACTAGATTTTTTGCAACCCTGATTTTCTCTGCTTTTTTAACTTTTTCCTTGCCACTTTTCATATCTTCAGATAGAGATTTGACTAATGCATCTAATGATTCTTGTTCTCTG
>NZ_QPIP01000191.1 GCF_003344345.1 Wolbachia endosymbiont of Cylisticus convexus
TGGATTGTATATTAAATCAAAGTCGCAAGGCTATAATGAGCAAGGAGTGATACTGTCAATTGGATTGATTGATAGAAATCGTAGGAATCTCAGTACACTCCTTGCTTAAAAAATGTAGTACGAACGGTAGGGGGATCTAAAAGATCGAATCACAATCCTGTACATCATTTATATTGTTATTTGATTATAATTTATAGGTGCAAAAATGGCTAGAACAGTTTTTATGGGTATTGATGTTTCAAAAGAGACACTTGATATTTCAATCAACAATAAACATCAGCGTATAGAAAATGCAGAAAAAGCTATATCTGAGTTTATAAAGTCAAAAATAGTTAATGTATTTGTTGAATTATGTGTAGTAGAATCAACAGGCGGTTATGAAAAACTTGTCGTAAAATTGTTACAAGAACATAGTATAGTTGTGCATAGAGCTCACCCAAACCGGGTATATGCGTTTGCGAAAGCTTGTAACCATTTTGCAAAAACAGACAAATTAGATGCAAAATTGCTAGAAAAGTATGCTGAATTTATCACAAAAAACGATGAGGTAGTAGAATGTATAGTTTCACAAAAACAAGAAGAACTAAAAGAACTAAGAGCAATTGAGCGTAATCTAAGCGATGATGTTCACGCAAATATGTGTCGTTTACATAATGTGACAGGAAAAGCCAGAGAATATATAGTAAAGCAGATAGAATTTGCCAAAAAACAATTAGAGCAAGTTAGGCAAGACATAGAAGACATAATAGACTCTGACCCTGGTTTGAAGGAAAAAAGCAAACTTCTAACTAGCTATAAAGGTATTGGACGCAAAATTGCGAGTATCCTACTCATAGAAGTACCTGAGCTTGGTAGATTAGATAATAAAGAAATAGCCTGTCTAATTGGAGTTGCACCAAAAACTAATGAAAGCGGAAGAAAGGTAAGCAAAGCTCAAATCATAGGTGGCAGGTTTTATGCTCGAAAAGCATTATACATGTCTGCTGTGGTCGCAATGCGTCATAACAGGAAAATGAAAGCTCTTTATCAGCGCTTAGTTGCTTCTGGCAAAGCCGCTAAAGTTGCATTAGTTGCTGTCATGAGAAAAATCATTATTTGTTTAAATGCCATGGTAAAAAACAATAGTTTTTATCTTGACGCTTAAGACGGTAGATTCCGATGGCCAAAAAATTAGGTATCAAGGAGATTTATTTTCGCTTTGGTGGTGCAAAAACTTTGAAGGTGGCCATTATAAAAAATGGTAAAATAAAAAGTCAAAAAGATGTGATTGATAAAGTAAAATTATTTGTTATCTCAGAAAGTGGTTCTCATTCTTATACTCAAGAGTTTGATCAAGGTGAATTAAAGAAAGTATTAGGTGAGCATTACTCTCTTGTTGAGGATAACCCAGGTGAAATCAAAGTTAAACTTGTAGAAATTAATAAAGACAATATCAATGATCAGGGAAAAATAGTTGTTGACGTAAAAGATAAAGGAGTGGACATAGAACATAATTCTGAAGTTCAGTTTAAAAAAGTGAGAAAAGGGTTATGGAGGGGTCCCGAAGTCGATATAGCGAAGCTAGCTATTTCCAATCAGCGAACAGTTAAAGCGTCTTTAAGGAGAATTCTTGATAAGATTTACACAACTCACTCTGAATATGCAGACTCACTAATCTATGCTAGTAGAGCGCGCGAAGCAGCACATCATGGATTTATGGTAGGTGTTTTCATGAATTTCCACTATAGGTATAATCTTAGAGTTTATCCAGAGCAATTTGCAGGAAGGGGTTATGCAGATATTGTTTTACTAGCACGTGGCCCTAACCGTGCGCTGGATTCCATTCCTATTATTATTGAGCTGAAAGCTGCTACTCCTGACGAGTTAAAAAAGTTAAGGAAGGGTGAGGAGGTAAAAGAAAATAGCAGAACTACGCCAGCTGCTGCTTTGGAACAAGCAGAAAAATATGCACAAGGTTTCCAACCAAATGTTCAGCGAGTTTTAACTACTGCAAATAACATTTTATGTGTTGGTGTCAATCTTGATCATCCATCCCCTATCTCCAATATTGAAGCAAAAAGTCGTGAAGGAAGAATAGTTCCTTTCTTTCAAGATATGCTAAAATCTGCTGATGACTGGGATACGAAAAGGATTGGAACAATAAAATTAAAAGAACAGGTAAAAGATAATTTGGAACGTATTTACCATACCTTTCCTGGTACACCGGAGAAGGGAGATAATCATTATTTTAGTAGATTTTTACTAGGGCAATCACTATTGCTAAATAGAGTTGAAGATTTAGAAACTGGTTTTAAAAAATACATTTTTATCTATGGAGACAATATACCTACCGAAGTGCATCCCGATTCTGGTAGACCTCAACGTACAAAAGGTGAGCAAACCAAAAAAGAACTATCAACAGGTCTTAATAAAAGCCATGCAGTTGTAACAATGGTGCTTATTCCAGAAAATACAGAGAAGTTGGTTTATGTAATAAATATTGTTGAAGCTAACAGAAAGGATGTACTAAATAAAGCGCTTCCTCTTGATAGATTAGGTAGAGAGATAGGAGGTAGAGAAATAGTTGAATTAGGTCTTAATTTTGATACTAAATACAAGTTAGATTTTAAAAGATATCTTACTATTTGGGCTGAAAAATACAATTCTTTACAAGAGTACAACAACGGAGCTGAGAGACTTCGAGGTACTTTCAAAGAAGTTCCCTATCCTAATGAGCTAAAAGAAACATTTGATAAAGCACTAGATGCTCAGTCTTCGTCAGTAAACGAATATAACAGATTGTTAGAAAAAATTGGAGAAGGGATATGGCCTTTAAAAACTCTTATTGGTAAAGAAAATGATTTCCAGGGGGTATTGCATGGAGCGTTTAGTTATTATAGTGACTTAAAATTACAGGAATTACCAGAAACCAGGGCATTAGTTTTAACTGAGTTTCAAACTGGTAGAGGAAAACGTATTGACATGCTAGTTCATGGTATTAAGTTTGCAGCCGAAAGTGGAAATGCTGAGGAATACACTCCAATAGGGTTGGAACTTAAGACATCAAGGCAGGGCAAAGGAGCTCAAGCTTTATTGAGGGAAGCAAATGATCAAATAAATGAAGAATACAAAAAAGGTGTTACCTATAAAACACTTACAGATGATGACGAGGTGAAATTTATCGGTGTTGTTTTTAATAAAGGATCTAAGGATCAGAATAAGCTTATTTTAACAAGCAGAACAAACGAGGAAGGATTTATTTCTGTTGATGTAATTCACAGTTCTACCTTAGAAATTGATCAGCAACCACCTAGGAAGAAATTTAAACCAAATAGTTGTGTAAAGCGAGGTGGTAGAAATAGAAGAAGTATTAATCCTTGTTTATTTTCAAAAGATGATGTGGAAAAGTTTAGTAAAGGAAAGGTAGATGAAAATAATATAGATAAGGTTATAATTGATAGCGAAAAGTTCCTAATTTATGTTAAAAGTAGTCAAGATGAAAGGAAAAATGCTCAGCTAATAGAGTTTATTGGAAACAAAAATATTGAAGGTGATTATAAATATTTAGTTGATAAGGTAATTAGAGATCAAGGATATGAACGTTATATTCAGAATGAGCGTATCAAGGATTTGTATGGTGACGCTTTACAGCAAAATAGTGGTTTAACAAAAAATTCAAAGTTAAAAAGCAGGTTAATGAATGCTGCAGGTAGAATACAATTAATAAGATCTGTGTCCAGCAAAGTAGAAAAGCTCCCTAAGAAGAAGTGTGTAAAAAATCCTGCTTTTCCTACAGAGTGTAAATAAGATGGAATCTGATCCACAAATGACTGAAATCTCGGTTCAAAAGACTTAAAGTCTTCATCTTGCCGGCTTATACCGACTTCTTTACCTGCTTCCTCTATTAATAACTGTATTAATTCAAAATCTTGTGGCTTTCCTTTACCCATGACTTTTTTTAAACCTTTCGCAAGCTCTACATCATTATCGACAATACCTCCCTCAAGACCAAAGTTATAATGATTTCGTTTACCTGGTGCGCCAACATGAAATAACTGTATTTGAATATTCCCGTTGTCATATTGACTTCTAGTTGCACCAGAAACACTAATCCTTGCGCTAAGCATCTCGCTCATTGCTCTTATTTCATGCTCGCCTCCCCAAGTATTGGGTTTCCTCATGTTTTCTAAATAATTCTCAAAACTGCCTGTAACAAAACCTCTAAACTCGTTCTCATGAGAACTTATATGATCAACTACTCGGTTGCGAAACACGTTTCTCACTAAGTTTGCAAATGTATCATCATAATTGGCAGTACTTAAATTCCGG
>NZ_QPIP01000192.1 GCF_003344345.1 Wolbachia endosymbiont of Cylisticus convexus
TGGATTGTATATTAAATCAAAGTCGCAAGGCTATAATGAGCAAGGAGTGATACTGTCAATTGGATTGATTGATAGAAATCGTAGGAATCTCAGTACACTCCTTGCTTAAAAAATGTAGTACGAACGGTAGGGGGATCTAAAAGATCGAATCACAATCCTGTACATCATTTATATTGTTATTTGATTATAATTTATAGGTGCAAAAATGGCTAGAACAGTTTTTATGGGTATTGATGTTTCAAAAGAGACACTTGATATTTCAATCAACAATAAACATCAGCGTATAGAAAATGCAGAAAAAGCTATATCTGAGTTTATAAAGTCAAAAATAGTTAATGTATTTGTTGAATTATGTGTAGTAGAATCAACAGGCGGTTATGAAAAACTTGTCGTAAAATTGTTACAAGAACATAGTATAGTTGTGCATAGAGCTCACCCAAACCGGGTATATGCGTTTGCGAAAGCTTGTAACCATTTTGCAAAAACAGACAAATTAGATGCAAAATTGCTAGAAAAGTATGCTGAATTTATCACAAAAAACGATGAGGTAGTAGAATGTATAGTTTCACAAAAACAAGAAGAACTAAAAGAACTAAGAGCAATTGAGCGTAATCTAAGCGATGATGTTCACGCAAATATGTGTCGTTTACATAATGTGACAGGAAAAGCCAGAGAATATATAGTAAAGCAGATAGAATTTGCCAAAAAACAATTAGAGCAAGTTAGGCAAGACATAGAAGACATAATAGACTCTGACCCTGGTTTGAAGGAAAAAAGCAAACTTCTAACTAGCTATAAAGGTATTGGACGCAAAATTGCGAGTATCCTACTCATAGAAGTACCTGAGCTTGGTAGATTAGATAATAAAGAAATAGCCTGTCTAATTGGAGTTGCACCAAAAACTAATGAAAGCGGAAGAAAGGTAAGCAAAGCTCAAATCATAGGTGGCAGGTTTTATGCTCGAAAAGCATTATACATGTCTGCTGTGGTCGCAATGCGTCATAACAGGAAAATGAAAGCTCTTTATCAGCGCTTAGTTGCTTCTGGCAAAGCCGCTAAAGTTGCATTAGTTGCTGTCATGAGAAAAATCATTATTTGTTTAAATGCCATGGTAAAAAACAATAGTTTTTATCTTGACGCTTAAGACGGTAGATTCCTGGTGCTGTTGTATCTTGCAAGGATGGAACAGCAACGGATTGTGGATTAAATCTAGGCGGAATAGGATGGTCTTTTGCATCTCAACCAATTGAGAATGTAATGGTTAAAATTGCTCCGAAAATTGTAACATCAGCTGAAAAAGTTGCAGGGAAGATTATATTAGGTACTGTAGGTAAACAGACAAAATTTGCTATTCGAATTGCAGGTGCAAAATTTGGAACTACAATGGCAAAAGGTGCTGCAGGAGCTGTATCTGGTATATTTGATATTGTTGATATAGGTATTTCAGCAAGTAATCTTGTTGATTGTAAGAAAAGAGAGAATAGTAATAATCCATGTGGAGAGAAAGAAATAAGGGATAATATAGCATCTATATCCTTTTCTGGTGCGTCATTTGTTTCTGGTGTTGCTCTTACAGCAGCTAGTTTGCCTGGGGTTGGTGCTGTAGTTGGGTTTACACTAATGGTGGGTCAAGGGATTTATAATGGTGTGAGTAATATTATAGAGTACGAAAAAGTATAATACAACTCATGGTGAGAACTGGGATATTTTTTTGAATACAATGCTTCTACAACCCATACCACCGAATATAAAAGCTCTTGAAGCTAGGAGTCATTCAGTTAATAGTATAGCACAAATGGCCTGGAAAACTTTAAGTAAAAGTCCTGATTATGTAATTGCCTATGCAATTGGTTTTGGAAACATGAGTATAGAAGATATTTATTTCTACTGCCGTGAAAATTTAAAAGTACTAACATATCAGGGTGTGGAAATAAAGTGTAGTGAAGAAGGTCGAAGCACTCAAGCAATTAATAGAGCAGAGCATGCGAACATTTTTATGAATGAAAGAAGAGATTCTTATAGTGAAAATCTTTCACGTTTTTTACCTAATCCAATTGAAAATGCTGAAATGATTTGTTTACCAAAAAAGACCAATGGTATTTATGAAAAAGAAGGCACGACAAATTTAGTTCCATCAGCTGTGTATTATTGTGAAAATGCAATGGTTATTGTTGACAGCAGAAGAAAACAAAATGGTACAACAATTGTTTATGACTTAGTGTATGTAAATGATGGTTCTATTGTTGGGAGTAATGAGTTAATTAATCGCTTTATAATCTTTGGAGGTAGAGTATCGATAACTGGTGGTGATAATACAACCAATGAGTTTATTCTTACAAAACCTGACTTTTTAGGTAAAATCAATCCAGGTCAAAACTCTACCAATGTATTTGATTTTCATTATATAAAAAATAGTGCTTTAGAAGAAAATATTTTAAAGATAAATATCAACTATCAGCAGAGTCGTAGTGCCACACAAAGATCACAAAACGTACTGGAAATAAAAATGAACAGTCACTCATTAACAATTATGGAAAGTGTTAATGATAATTTTGAATTTAGTGAATATAGCTATATAGGGAGAGAAGAGGAGGTAGATGAATTCTCATGTACTGGTGATCTTTATCACAATTTTGTTGTAAATAGTGGTGGAGCTTATTTTGGCTCGAGAGACATAATTGAGAACTGTAGTAAGGTAATTATTGGGTCTAATGTTGATGTTATAGGTGGAGAAGGTAATTATACTTTTTACATAGAAGCTGCAGAATATCTGTATGGCAATTCATATTCAAGGATTGATGTAAAAGGAACAGGAACCATAATCTTTACGGGCATTAGCCTATTAGATGATTCCATCTCTATTACTTATTTTCCAAAAGTTAATACTTTACATATAGAAAGGAGAGATGACGGAAGAGGTAATTCATATTCCCTTGGTATTAAAAATTATATTGAGCAAAGCAGTAATAAACCTAATTTTGTACTGATAAATAAAGATGGCAATAATGTTGTTCCTGAGATCAAAAAAACTGGTATTACAAGGATTGACTCATCTAAATTGTATGAAGAATACTCCTTAAACGATTTTAGTGCTGTCAAAAGGCATTACCATACAAATATCCTGAACAGCAAAGAGAGTTATAAAGTAATTGAAATTATTAAAAATGAAGCAAACAACAGTACAATAGTATTTGGCTCTTCAGGGAATGATATAATAATCCTTGATAAAGAAACCGTTTTTGTCGAGGGTGGAAACGGAAACGATATGTACGTGATTAACAATGACACAGAAGAGAAAAGTATTACAATTGATAATCACTCAGACGATAAAAAATTAGACACAATACTTATGCAAGAAGCTCTAGGAGAATTTGGGATGCAAGGTTGTGATTTATATTTGAATCCTAATATCAGAGTAAAAAATTATCTCCAGGGTGATAGCTATAAGCATTTCATAGTTATGAACAAAAAAGGAGAGACCTTTATTCCTTACGTAGAATCAATGTTATATGAGTCAGAGCTATATGCTAATTCTTCTATGGAATATGGTAAATTGGTTCCTTTTTTTCATGCTACACAAACTCAAAATATGTTTTTATTGCCTGAAGATTTTCAAGACGATCATGTGGTGATTAATTCCCGTCTTGAAGATATTGAGAGATATAAAGATAAAGATGATCTCTTATTAATAAGAGAAAGTGGAATTCCTTTTATTATTAGAATAGAAAATTTTTACAATGATCGAAATAAATGGATAGGTATTAATTTTCTTCTATGGAATAATGGTAATTTTTCATATTTCGACCTGCCGCAAGAGATTGATGAAGCAGTGAGTTATCAAGATAAACTTAAGGATGATTACGAAGAGGTTATAAAAGAATATGTTATAGATTTTACTGGGTCTGTTAATATTACACATAATCAAGACGATACTTTAACTTCGGTGGGGCAACGTGTAGGAGTAGTGATATTAG
>NZ_QPIP01000193.1 GCF_003344345.1 Wolbachia endosymbiont of Cylisticus convexus
TGGATTGTATATTAAATCAAAGTCGCAAGGCTATAATGAGCAAGGAGTGATACTGTCAATTGGATTGATTGATAGAAATCGTAGGAATCTCAGTACACTCCTTGCTTAAAAAATGTAGTACGAACGGTAGGGGGATCTAAAAGATCGAATCACAATCCTGTACATCATTTATATTGTTATTTGATTATAATTTATAGGTGCAAAAATGGCTAGAACAGTTTTTATGGGTATTGATGTTTCAAAAGAGACACTTGATATTTCAATCAACAATAAACATCAGCGTATAGAAAATGCAGAAAAAGCTATATCTGAGTTTATAAAGTCAAAAATAGTTAATGTATTTGTTGAATTATGTGTAGTAGAATCAACAGGCGGTTATGAAAAACTTGTCGTAAAATTGTTACAAGAACATAGTATAGTTGTGCATAGAGCTCACCCAAACCGGGTATATGCGTTTGCGAAAGCTTGTAACCATTTTGCAAAAACAGACAAATTAGATGCAAAATTGCTAGAAAAGTATGCTGAATTTATCACAAAAAACGATGAGGTAGTAGAATGTATAGT
The DNA here is from genome assembly GCF_003344345.1 of Wolbachia endosymbiont of Cylisticus convexus. Next base: position 565 of record NZ_QPIP01000193.1, read on the forward strand.
TTCACAAAAACAAGAAGAACTAAAAGAACTAAGAGCAATTGAGCGTAATCTAAGCGATGATGTTCACGCAAATATGTGTCGTTTACATAATGTGACAGGAAAAGCCAGAGAATATATAGTAAAGCAGATAGAATTTGCCAAAAAACAATTAGAGCAAGTTAGGCAAGACATAGAAGACATAATAGACTCTGACCCTGGTTTGAAGGAAAAAAGCAAACTTCTAACTAGCTATAAAGGTATTGGACGCAAAATTGCGAGTATCCTACTCATAGAAGTACCTGAGCTTGGTAGATTAGATAATAAAGAAATAGCCTGTCTAATTGGAGTTGCACCAAAAACTAATGAAAGCGGAAGAAAGGTAAGCAAAGCTCAAATCATAGGTGGCAGGTTTTATGCTCGAAAAGCATTATACATGTCTGCTGTGGTCGCAATGCGTCATAACAGGAAAATGAAAGCTCTTTATCAGCGCTTAGTTGCTTCTGGCAAAGCCGCTAAAGTTGCATTAGTTGCTGTCATGAGAAAAATCATTATTTGTTTAAATGCCATGGTAAAAAACAATAGTTTTTATCTTGACGCTTAAGACGGTAGATTCCGGCCACCCGGATGATAAGAAAGGAACCACTGAAAATAAATAGGTGTCATCCCAGTGCTTGACACTGGAATCCAGAAATATGGGGTATGTATAGAAGTTATTTTAAAATACAACGTTTTGATGAGATTAAAATAGGTGTCATCCCAGTGCTTGACACTGGGATCCAGAAATATGGGGTATGTATAGAAGTTATTTTAAAATACAACGTTTTGATGAGATTATTGGATTCCAGTGTCAAGCACTGGAATGACAAGAAAACTGGGATCCAGAAATTTTAGGTACAAAAGTAATCCTAAGTTGATGAGATTACGAAAAGAGTGGATTCCAGCGTCACGCGCTGGAATGACAAGAAAAGGCCACCCGGATGATAAGAAAGGAACCACTGAAAATGGCTTTGTTGCATCGCTCTTTGGATAGTAGATAATGTATAATAAATTCATGAAGCTATCTCAAATTTAGCGACGCCAATTTCAATAAATTTATTGAGTAAGTAGCATTTTATTAGCAATTCTTTTTCACGATTTACTTCGGATTTATTTCTAAAGCTAAACCCAAATGTTTGTTTTAGTCGCGAAAAAAAAACCTCAATATATGACCTCTTTCCATAATTTACTTTTTCTTTCCACTTCTTCATACCATCTTCATTATGTAATTTGATTAACCTAATAGCAGTGTTCCTATCAGACATGTAGTCTATTTTTAAATGCTCTGCTGCACAGGTTTTTGGTAGAATTTTTGCTTTTATATTATATTCTTTGCATAATTTATAAAGCTTATGCCTATCGTACGCCCTATCGGCATATAGTACTTTTACGACATGCTGAAAATCAACTTTTTTTAGCAGATCACAAGTGATCAGAGTAGACACCGTTACTGTATTTTACAGCTATGGCGTTTTTGCTATTTATATTCAACATTACATGCAATTTTCTTGTCTGTTCATAGCTGCGATACTTTCTATCTTTACTATTTTCCTTACTGTGACCAGGGGTATTATTATAAATACTGATACTTGTACTGTCTATGGCAATTTCAATATCTTCCATATTGTTTTTGTCAACTCTGCAATCATTGATCTTAATATTGAGTTTTTTAAACCTTCTTGAAGCCTGCGAATAGCTAATGACTGCTAAGCCTTTTCCTACTTGCTGCAAATATCCTTTTATAAACCCTACCGTTTGTCTTAAGCCAATTCTAAAGAGACTAGCGACTATATGCACTAAAATCACAACTTTATCACTGTAAATATTGTTGCCACCGAACACTTTTGGACCATGTTCGTACCAATTTTCTATTAATAAAATGAAAAATATTTCCTCTTTCTTGGAGAAATTTGTTATATTCATTGCAGTTACTGACTTTCATTTGCTGTGGCATATTTTTTCTTCAATGGTTAAATGGCTATTCTATAATGAATTTTGTCAGTAACTGCCAGTTCTTTTCTCTTGAGTGATGCAACAAAGCCA
>NZ_QPIP01000194.1 GCF_003344345.1 Wolbachia endosymbiont of Cylisticus convexus
GGCTTTGTTGCATCGCTCTTTGGATAGTAGATAATGTATAATAAATTCATGAAGCTATCTCAAATTTAGCGACGCCAATTTCAATAAATTTATTGAGTAAGTAGCATTTTATTAGCAATTCTTTTTCACGATTTACTTCGGATTTATTTCTAAAGCTAAACCCAAATGTTTGTTTTAGTCGCGAAAAAAAAACCTCAATATATGACCTCTTTCCATAATTTACTTTTTCTTTCCACTTCTTCATACCATCTTCATTATGTAATTTGATTAACCTAATAGCAGTGTTCCTATCAGACATGTAGTCTATTTTTAAATGCTCTGCTGCACAGGTTTTTGGTAGAATTTTTGCTTTTATATTATATTCTTTGCATAATTTATAAAGCTTATGCCTATCGTACGCCCTATCGGCATATAGTACTTTTACGACATGCTGAAAATCAACTTTTTTTAGCAGATCACAAGTGATCAGAGTAGACACCGTTACTGTATTTTACAGCTATGGCGTTTTTGCTATTTATATTCAACATTACATGCAATTTTCTTGTCTGTTCATAGCTGCGATACTTTCTATCTTTACTATTTTCCTTACTGTGACCAGGGGTATTATTATAAATACTGATACTTGTACTGTCTATGGCAATTTCAATATCTTCCATATTGTTTTTGTCAACTCTGCAATCATTGATCTTAATATTGAGTTTTTTAAACCTTCTTGAAGCCTGCGAATAGCTAATGACTGCTAAGCCTTTTCCTACTTGCTGCAAATATCCTTTTATAAACCCTACCGTTTGTCTTAAGCCAATTCTAAAGAGACTAGCGACTATATGCACTAAAATCACAACTTTATCACTGTAAATATTGTTGCCACCGAACACTTTTGGACCATGTTCGTACCAATTTTCTATTAATAAAATGAAAAATATTTCCTCTTTCTTGGAGAAATTTGTTATATTCATTGCAGTTACTGACTTTCATTTGCTGTGGCATATTTTTTCTTCAATGGTTAAATGGCTATTCTATAATGAATTTTGTCAGTAACTGCCAGTTCTTTTCTCTTGAGTGATGCAACAAAGCCATCCCAGTGTCACGCACTGGGATGACAACCGTTTGCTACGCAAATTGCCTACAAATCATAATGTTCGTACGATTGTGGGGTTATAGCTTAGAAAATTAACGATATTTTATTCCCCGGTGAACGCTCTATTTTGTTTTCCAACTCCAGTTCCAAAAGAGCCATTAGAGCTATGTTGGTAGAAAGTCCGCTTGCTAATATAAGTTCATCTATATCAACAGGTACAGAGTTAATATGATCAACTATAACAGATTTTGCCTGTTGTAATTTTCCTTGTTTTTGGTCAGCAACGATATCAAATAGACTTTTTTGCTGAGGAGGTAAACTAAACCTAATACTCTCTATTATGTCATCAGCGGATTCAACAAGTTTAGCGCCGTTTTTAATTAAATAATTACTACCACTACAGCGTGAATCTAGAGGGAAACCAGAAACTGCAAACACCTCTCTTCCTTGATTCAAAGCAAAATCTGCTGTGATGAGAGAACCAGACTTTTTTGATGCTTCAATTACCACAACACCGAGTGACAGGCCAGATATAATACGATTCCTTTGAGGAAAATACTGAGGCTTTGGTTTAGTAGTAAATGGAAGCTCAGTAATTACTAATCCGCCATTTTCAGTGATTCTTTTGTATAGATCAAAATTCTCTTTTGGATACACCACATCAATTCCGCTTGCTGTAACAGCAATAGTGGGATGATTTTTGTATATTACACTGTTTGCTGCGGTATCGATTCCTTTTGCAAGTCCAGAAACGATAACAAAACCAGCTTTGCTTAAATCAAGTGCTAGTTTACTGGCAAAATTTCTTCCATTCATCGAAGAGTTACGACCACCAATTATTGCAATTATCTCACGGCTTAATAATGATACATCACCAAGCACGGTTATTACAGCCGGACAATTCGTTATATTCCTTAAAATATCGGGGTAACCTGGGTCACATGCTGGTATTATTTTGGCTCCAATTTTTTCTGCACTCTTAATTTCTTCTTTTGCACTTTGAATTCCATAATCCTTATTAGCTAACTCATTAAGATATTTAAGCACTTCATCTAGCGACCCACATGCTCTTAGTATACTAAAAAACTTTACTGGTCCCACAGCTCTAGCCAAGCTTAGCCATATTTCTAGTTCTTCGTTATTTAATTTATTTATCTTCATAAAAGGCTTGAATTTCTTATCAATTTAGTGTACCCAAGATAATGTAAATATACAGTGTTTTATGACGCATTTTGTTACAGATAAATGCATAAAATGTAAATATACGGACTGTGTAGAAGTATGTCCCGTTGACTGCTTTTATGAAGGTAAAAACATGCTTGTGATTAACCCAGATGAGTGTATTGATTGTGGAGTGTGTATACCTGAGTGTCCAGTAGATGCAATTGTAACTGATGATTCCATAAAAGATATTCTAGAGCTAGATGAAAGCTTACTGAATAATGAACAAAAAATCTTTAAATCATTTTATAACATAAACGTAGAATATTCGCAAAAGTGGCCAAATATCACAGCTAAAAAGCAACCCCTAGATACAGCAGAAGAGTATAAAGAAAAAAGGATAAAACAGCTTATTTTGACGAAAATTTAGGGTAATATTAACAAAGAAAAAAGATTAAACTCCTTGTATAACCATATGAAAAGCTAGCAACTCACTCTTTTTTGTCATTACAGGGCGTAACGCACGAACATTGTAGTTTGAGTCCACCAAGAAAGATGTCATTCCAGTGCCTCTATGATGTCATCCCGCTACGTGTTAGCGGGATCTATAGCTAACCCAAATTAGGTTTACCGAAACAAATTTTATGGTTGTACTGAACAATTTAAGTTGTCATTCCAGCGCGTGACGCTGGAATCCAGATTTTTTTAGACTGGATCCTATGGTCAAGCCATAGGATGACAAAAGAGTAAACTTTATCTGTGTGAGCTATATGCTAAGCTTACTATTACCCACAAATAAAAACATAGTATTGTATTTACTCAAATAATTTAATTTTATTAACCTGAAAGCTTATTGGATTAAAATTATTAAACTAAGAGTTATAATTTTAGCAACTAAAAGCTGTAAATTGCACCATATAAACAGTTGTTTCAAGCAAAAGTTATGCCATTAAGAGCTATGCAACAAACATTTATATTTGTGGGTAAAGTAAGATATGCTAAGAAATGTCGTGGTGGTATGACGTAGGAAAACCTTTCTTGGGTTAGCTATAGATCACTTAACAAAACGAACGTTCGTATAGTTGTGCATAGGATAGAGCTATAGAATTTTTCAAAACATTTTTTCTATTGAAGATAAAAGTATCTTTTATATATGATATATAGCAAAACATAGAATGCTTATGGTTCCAACTATAGCAATCTTAAGTGGTGGATTTTCTTGCGAAAGAGAAGTATCACTTATGAGCGGAAAAGCAGTAAAGAAGGCGCTTGATAGCCTTTCATATAATGCAATAGAAATAGATGTTGACAGCAATATTGCTGAAAAGCTTAGAAAAATTAATCCGGGCCTTGCTTTTATCGCTCTGCATGGGCCTTATGGCGAAGATGGCTGTATTCAAGGTTTATTGGAAATCTTAGGTATAAAATATACACACTCCGGAGTTATGGCTTCGGCTGTTGCGATGAACAAGGCAATTTCAAAACATATATTTCAGTCTCTTAATATCGATACTCCAGAAGGTTATGTAATTAGTCGAGAAGATATGCTAAAAAATAATATTAAAATTGATTATCCGTACGTCTTAAAACCGATTAATGAAGGCTCAAGCATTGGAGTACACATGATTTTTTCGCATGAGGATTATTTAAAACTAAAAAACATGTTTGCAGCGTGTGACCAGAAAGAAGAACCAGTGTCAAGCTACTCGAATGACAAGGAAGGAGATACTTGGATGACAAAAGACTACTCAAGAGACTTGATGATCATAGAAGAATACATACCGGGTATAGAGTTACATACTGCTGTGTTGCTAAATGAAGCCATTGGCACTATGGAAATACGACCAAAAAATAAATTCTACGATTATGAAGCAAAGTATACAGATGGATTTGCAGAACATATATTTCCTGCTGAAATTCCTGGCAATATATATAAAATGACCTTGAAACACGCACTGAAAGTTCATCAATTTTTAGGATGCAAAACTATTTCCCGCTCAGACTTCCGTTATAATCCAAAAAACAACACTTTAAAAATGCTTGAGATTAATACACATCCTGGCTTTACTGAATTATCGTTAGTACCAGAAATTGCAAAATTGACAAAAGAAATTGATTTTAATGAATTAGTTAAAATTATTGTCGAAGACAGTTTACATCACAGGAATATTAGAGATCAAGCCAATGTTGAACAATGTTACTAGAAGCCAAAGGAGTTTTTTGCGCAAGTGCGCTTTTGTTGTTATAACTGCACTTTTTCTCACATTAGTACTTTATAGTTCACTTGATAAAATAACAAATCGATTCAATTACTACTTTATTTGGTGTAACGATCGCTTATCGAGCTTATTACTTAGCAATGGATTTTTAATCGACAAAGTAACCATTACTGGAAACAAATTTACAAATGAACAGGATATTCTAAGTTTAGTAGATAGAACGCAACCTATCATGTATATACCCCTCTCAAAACTGACAGATAATATACAATCTGTAAGCAAATGGATAAAATATGTAAGAATTTATAGAATTTTGCCTAATACCTTACGCATTGATGTAGATGAACATATACCTTTCGCTCTCTGGAAAGATGATAACAGAACTTCAGTAATTGATTCTGAAGGTAAAGTGATCGTAAATGACTACCCGATAGATAACCTCGTTGTAATTAAAGGACAAAATTCGTTATCAAACCTAAGATTCATTAAAGATATGCTAGAGAGAAAAACTCAATTAAGAGATCATATTTCTTCTTGTATTTATGTAGGAAATAGAAGGTGGAATATCGTACTCGATGACAGTTCCACAGTAAAATTGCCTGAAGATAATCCTTATAGCGCATGGGATTATTTAAATCACTTGCAAAATACAACCGACTTTACTTTTAACAATTGGAGCATAATTGATATGCGTGTTGCTGATAAGATCTTTGTAAAAAGGTAGTGCTCCTTTTCTTGTCATGCAAGTAGCTATAGCTCTTTTCACAATAATCCGAACAGATCATAATATGCTACTGGCCTACTATAGGTATAAACACATATCTTACCCTGTTCGGACTATTATAGGAAAGGCTATACTTTTCCTGTCATGCAAGTAGCACTTTTTCTGTCATTCTAGTGCGTAACACTGGAATTCAGTTTTCTTTACAAATTTACTAAAGTAGGGTGTCATGCCAAGTAGGATGTCATTCCAGTACTGGAACCCAGCTTTTTCGTAATCATTGGAAACGCTGTATTCTAACATGAAGCAGCTACTTTTGTGCTTGCCAACGTAATAAAATTCCTGGATGCCAGTGTCTGGGCACTGGCATGACACCATTTGCTGTCTTCAAAAATGAATGTTCGTACAACTATGTGCTAGCTACTTGCACGACATATCACGCAAGTAGCCCTTTTCCTGTCATCCCAGTGCGTGGCACTGGGATGGCTTTGTTGCATCACTCAAGAGAAAAGAACTGGCAGTTACTGACAAAATTCATTATAGAATAGCCATTTAACCATTGAAGAAAAAATATGCCACAGCAAATGAAAGTCAGTAACTGCAATGAATATAACAAATTTCTCCAAGAAAGAGGAAATATTTTTCATTTTATTAATAGAAAATTGGTACGAACATGGTCCAAAAGTGTTCGGTGGCAACAATATTTACAGTGATAAAGTTGTGATTTTAGTGCATATAGTCGCTAGTCTCTTTAGAATTGGCTTAAGACAAACGGTAGGGTTTATAAAAGGATATTTGCAGCAAGTAGGAAAAGGCTTAGCAGTCATTAGCTATTCGCAGGCTTCAAGAAGGTTTAAAAAACTCAATATTAAGATCAATGATTGCAGAGTTGACAAAAACAATATGGAAGATATTGAAATTGCCATAGACAGTACAAGTATCAGTATTTATAATAATACCCCTGGTCACAGTAAGGAAAATAGTAAAGATAGAAAGTATCGCAGCTATGAACAGACAAGAAAATTGCATGTAATGTTGAATATAAATAGCAAAAACGCCATAGCTGTAAAATACAGTAACGGTGTCTACTCTGATCACTTGTGATCTGCTAAAAAAAGTTGATTTTCAGCATGTCGTAAAAGTACTATATGCCGATAGGGCGTACGATAGGCATAAGCTTTATAAATTATGCAAAGAATATAATATAAAAGCAAAAATTCTACCAAAAACCTGTGCAGCAGAGCATTTAAAAATAGACTACATGTCTGATAGGAACACTGCTATTAGGTTAATCAAATTACATAATGAAGATGGTATGAAGAAGTGGAAAGAAAAAGTAAATTATGGAAAGAGGTCATATATTGAGGTTTTTTTTTCGCGACTAAAACAAACATTTGGGTTTAGCTTTAGAAATAAATCCGAAGTAAATCGTGAAAAAGAATTGCTAATAAAATGCTACTTACTCAATAAATTTATTGAAATTGGCGTCGCTAAATTTGAGATAGCTTCATGAATTTATTATACATTATCTACTATCCAAAGAGCGATGCAACAAAGCC
>NZ_QPIP01000195.1 GCF_003344345.1 Wolbachia endosymbiont of Cylisticus convexus
GGCAGATATAAAATTTCTGCACCAACCCCTTTAGCAAGTTCGGTAATCTTATTAGACTTATGAAAAGTAGCATTATCAAAGTTTGTCCAGATCGGTGTCAGAAATTGCTCAAACCATTTATTAACATATTGCAGTGGCCTTCAAAGATTAACGGAGCAACTATTTTTCTTCCACTTAAGGCTGCAACCATGCTGATTCCAGATTTTAGGGCTGTCCTTTCTGGCAATATCCATAGGGATAGTCTTCGGTATTATCAATACCAGATTCATCTATATATACTAAGTTTTGAGGTTCTTTTGTCGCTATAACCCTTACAAATTGAGCTCGCTTTTCCTCATTTCTTTCTTTGTATCCGTAAGTCTTGTGAATCCTATATTTTTAAGTGCTCGATTGTCTACTAATATTGCACCAGCATCTCTGACTGAGTTTTGCCACCTTGCAAATGCATTCCAGTCGGTAATTTTATGGTTATAGCCCACGTTTTTGACTGAAAATCTCCCGTTTTCTCACGTCTTTTCTTCCACTCATATAAAGTTGTTTTTCCGATCTTAAATCTCTTGGCAATAGTTTTCTCCTTCATCCAACGCTTCCATTACCTTTTTCCTTACGTCATAACTATTTACCTTCACTACTATAAATCCATATCTTACTCTTTTTCTACTATTATGAGTAGGGCTATACAATTTAGAGCTGGCAAAATGAGTTTCGAAAGAAGTTACATAATCTTAAATATCTTTATCTCTCGGATCTTACTTTCTACTCTCATTCTAAATGATTTCTATTATGCTCTTTCTGCTCTGGAGTTAATGGCTTTTTACGATACTTTTTATATGGAATTATAACATTGCTTTGCAATTTTTGCCAACCTTGATATCCAGAATCGGCATATTTTATGCTATCGAGTGGTAGATATTTTTCTTGTTTCCTTATGCGAAAATCGCTCACGATATGACTTTGACACTGATAAAATTCTTCCTCCTTCTTCGATAATAATCTCAGTTTTCATAGTGTTGGTTCTTTTTTTTCCTGAATATGATTTCTTCCGTTTTTTACTATCTTCTGGCCTCTGTATTTGCTGTTCTGTAACATCAGCCAGAATTTTCAGTATTTTTTCTGGTGTCATACTTCTATCTTTTGTTATAGTCACTTTTTTGGCGAGTAATGGCTCTATTCTCTTAAGTAACCTACATACATTTGCGTTGTGCACATTGAATAGGCATCCTAAAAATCTATGTGTTATGTAAGTGCGATAGTACAAAATTACACAAAACAACTTATCTTCCAGAGTTGGTAGTTTTTATCTTCTACCATGGCACTTTTTCTGTTTTTCAAGTTTTTCCCATCCAGACCTCACTTTTTCCACTACTTTTTCGAACTCCTCTATAGTTAAACCTGTTATATTACGAAAGTTTCTTCGGTGTTTCCTCATATTATAGTAACTAAAGCTCATTTTTTACCTTACTCAATCTGCTGATTCTTCTTCTACCTCTCTCCCATCATTTTTTCAATCACCTTTTGCAGCAGGTCTTTTG
>NZ_QPIP01000196.1 GCF_003344345.1 Wolbachia endosymbiont of Cylisticus convexus
CAAAAGACCTGCTGCAAAAGGTGATTGAAAAAATGATGGGAGAGAGGTAGAAGAAGAATCAGCAGATTGAGTAAGGTAAAAAATGAGCTTTAGTTACTATAATATGAGGAAACACCGAAGAAACTTTCGTAATATAACAGGTTTAACTATAGAGGAGTTCGAAAAAGTAGTGGAAAAAGTGAGGTCTGGATGGGAAAAACTTGAAAAACAGAAAAAGTGCCATGGTAGAAGATAAAAACTACCAACTCTGGAAGATAAGTTGTTTTGTGTAATTTTGTACTATCGCACTTACATAACACATAGATTTTTAGGATGCCTATTCAATGTGCACAACGCAAATGTATGTAGGTTACTTAAGAGAATAGAGCCATTACTCGCCAAAAAAGTGACTATAACAAAAGATAGAAGTATGACACCAGAAAAAATACTGAAAATTCTGGCTGATGTTACAGAACAGCAAATACAGAGGCCAGAAGATAGTAAAAAACGGAAGAAATCATATTCAGGAAAAAAAAGAACCAACACTATGAAAACTGAGATTATTATCGAAGAAGGAGGAAGAATTTTATCAGTGTCAAAGTCATATCGTGAGCGATTTTCGCATAAGGAAACAAGAAAAATATCTACCACTCGATAGCATAAAATATGCCGATTCTGGATATCAAGGTTGGCAAAAATTGCAAAGCAATGTTATAATTCCATATAAAAAGTATCGTAAAAAGCCATTAACTCCAGAGCAGAAAGAGCATAATAGAAATCATTTAGAATGAGAGTAGAAAGTAAGATCCGAGAGATAAAGATATTTAAGATTATGTGGGAATGTTCAAAAAAGTGTGTCAAGCCGCATTTTTAGTTCAACTCAATTTTCAACCTATCTGGAAAGAAAATATCAAGTTGAGACATAGTTAAAGCCCAATTAGGGAGAGCCATAATCCACTTTTGCTCTACCTTTTTTATAGCACAATATACCTGTTTGTACAAGGCATTTGTACTAGTAAATGAACCCTTAGTTTTAGTAAATTTCCTGATTTGTCTATGCAACCCCTCAATTGGATTAGTGGTGTAAATCAGCTTCCTAACTGGCCCAGAATACTTAAAATAACTGGATAAGTTTTCCCAATTGTTCTGCCAGGATTTTATAACTAAAGGATACTTTTCTCCCCATTTTCCTTCCAGCTCAAGCAGATAATTCTCAGCAATTTCTTTACTTGAAGCACGATATATTTTTTTCAGATCATTCATGAAAACTTTCACATCTTTACTGGATACATATTTCAGAGAATTTCTTATTTGGTGTACTATACATAGCTGCACTTCTGCACTGGGAAATACACTGTTGATGGCTGCAGGAAAGCTTTTTAGCCCATCTACACATGCAATCAGAATATCTTCTACTCCTCTTTCTTTGAGGTTATTTAGCACTTCCAACCAAAAGTTAGCTCCTTCACTTTCAGCCAAATAAAAGCCCAGGACTTCTTTTCTGCCATTTTGGTCTATGCCCAATATATTGTACATACATTTACTTACGCAATGTCCATCCTCCTTGACCTTAAAGAACATCCCATCCATAAATACTATCGGGTATACTGATTGCAGTGGACGACTACGCCATTCATTGATTATAGGCAGTAATTTGTCGGTAATACTTGATATCTCTGCTACCGATATTTTGTGATCATAAATTTCCTCAACGTGTGACGCTATATCTCTATAGCTCATACCACTGGCAAATGTGCTCAAAATCTTCGTTTCAAGCTCTGGATGTAAGCTTGTTTGCCTTTTTTTGACTATTTGCGGCTCAAAACTTCCTTCTCTATCTCTTGGCGTTAACAGCTCAAATGAACCTGCACTTGTACGTAAAGTCTTTCCATTCCTCCCATTTCTGCGATTATTTTCTTCACTTTCAGCTAATAAATGGTTTTCTATTTCACCTTCTAGACTCGCCTCCAGCAGCTTTTTTATAAATGGTGTTAATGCTCCCTCCTTTCCTGTCAACGGTCTTCCTTCTCGTATAGACGACAGGATATTTGTTTCCAACTCTTTATAATCTACCAATCCGTTAGTTCTGTTTACTACTTTTTGACTCATTGTCAAACCTCCATTTTTAAATTGATATAAATTACTTTTTTTCGGTTTGACACACTTTTTTGAAC
>NZ_QPIP01000197.1 GCF_003344345.1 Wolbachia endosymbiont of Cylisticus convexus
ATGAATCTAGGGTCAGTAATGTTGCCTACTTTAAATTATGTAGCTGGAAGTTTGAAAGCAATAACAGAGCGTATAGCTTCTTTTGCAGAAAAATATCCAACTTTAACTACGGCAATCATGAGTACTTTAGCAGCTTTGATAAGTTTGAAAGTCTTAGTAGTGGGATTAGGCTATGGAATTACTTTATTAGGAAGTACAATTTTTGGTCTTAAAGCAACAATACTGACAACATTTTCATCTTTATCAAGTATAGTTTTTCCTGCAGTAATAACAGGGCTAAGAGCAATAACACTCGCTGTAATGACTAACCCAATTGGACTTTTAATAGCGAGTCTTGTTGCTGGTGCAGTTTATGTTCTAACTAACTGGCAAAAAGTGAAAGACTTTTTCTCTAGCTTTTGGAAATCACTCATTGAACCTATAGGAAAAGCTTTTTCATGGATGGGAAATACAGTTAGTAGCATATTTGCTGAGAATAGCCCGATTAGAAAATTTGAAAATAATGGAAATTTTGTTAATAAGCTTTCTAAAAATAGCATTTTCAGTAACGGAAACCCATTGACAAGTAATAGTGCTATTAAACAATTTTCAGAAAATAGTAAAGGCAATTTTGAGAGTTTTAAAGTTAAAGGTGTTATAGAAGAAAAAAGAGCTATAGAACAAGAAGAAGTTAAGAAAGCATTCAAGAAAAGTAGATGTGAAAATAGCGAATCGAAAGTACATAACCAAGCATTCTATCAAACGTTTAATATCAACATTAAATCTGAAGATGTGCGCAGTGTTGCTGATGCAGTAATAGAACGATTTAGAGAACAAGCACGTGGGGCACTTTTTGATATAGTTGAAGAGTTACATTGATGTTGCTTGGAAAATGTAAGCTTGAACCAATAAGCCTAAGATACAGTAAAGAAAAAAGGTGGTATACAATTGAATGTATTGAAAAAACGTTGCTACAAAACATTGGCTCAGGAATTGAATGTATTGATCTGACAGGAGTGATTTATCCACGTTATCAGAGTAATGGCTTAGAACAGCTAAAAAATATACGTGATACTCAAGTTCTAGTTGATAATTCAGGAAATGTGCTTGGAAATTTTGTCATTACTAATGTAGAAGAAAAACAGATATTATTTTTTCCTGATGGAAAACCAAGAAAAATTGAGTTTATTTTGAAGTTAAAAAGTTACAATAAATGATTTATTATTACACCAAAGAAAACGAAATGTTAGATTTGATTTGCTGGAAACATTATGGATACAGTAGTGGAGCAGTGGAGGAAATATTGCTTGAAAATCCAGGCCTTGCAAAATACGGAAGCTTTTTGCCCGCTGGATTAAAAATTAAGCTTCCTAAAATTCAGAGAATATTGAAAGAATCTGTTATAAATATTTTAGATGAATGACACCAGATTTTGATATAGTAGCAAAAAATAACCCAGTAACAGAGGTTTTAAAAAAGAGTTTAATATCACTACGTGTCACTGATGGATCAGGTACTACAAGTGACGAAGCTGAGATATGTATTAATTATAGCTCTAGCGCTTTAGAACTTAAGGGTAAATTACAGGTTTTTCTAGGATATAAAGAAACAGGTTTATTACCTATGGGGGTATATAAGGCAAATCAAATTACAATACAAAGTCCACCACAAACTTTAAGAATAAAATGTGACGCTGCAAGTTTAAGAGGATCATTAAAGGAAAGAAAATCAAAGGAATGGAAAGACATTACCTTGGGAGATTTGATTAAAGAAATAGCACAAGAACATGGGTATGAAGGTAAAGTTGCTGAAAGATTTGAAAATATATTTATACCACATACCATTCAAGCAGATGAAAGCGACATGAGTTTTTTGGAAGGATTAGGCAAAAAATATGATGCACTAGTAAAACCAGCAGGAGGATATATAATTTTTATTCCGAAGGGAGAAGCAAGATCAGCGACTGGAAAGATGTTAGGTACAACAGTATTGACACCTAAAGATATTATAAATTGGGAGGTAAATTTTAATGTGCGTAACAAATATGGATCTGTTATTGCAAAATGGCATAGTTATGAAAAGGGAGAAACTATAGAAGAGAAAGTGGGAAATGAGGGCCCAAGTTATACCCTGCAAACGCTTTACTCTACCGCAGGATCAGCAATTAGTGCAGCAGCAGCCAAGTTAAAACAACTAAAACGTAGTACATCAAGTTTAAATGTAACTGTTCCTGGTAATCCAGAATTATTTGCAGAAGCTAAGATCAGCCTTTCAGGATTTTGTCAGGAAATTGAAGGCGAATGGGTAATCAGCAGGGCAGAACATATTCTGAATAATAGAGGATATCAAACTATAGTAGAGGCAAAAGTGAGCAAAGCTATTTAAATGAAACTTAAGCAAATGATTATTTAATTCTAAAAAAATGTTAGACATGAACAAAATAAGTAAGAACATAAAGAATAAGATAAATTTTCTATGGCTTATGATAACAATTATATGTGTTGTTGTTACATGTTGCTATACAAAGAGTAAAGCTGTGAGTAATTATAAAACAGTACTACAAATTGCTTCTGAAAATTGTAACTTAGAGGTTGTAAAACTTTTGGTAGAAAATCTATTAGATGTTAATGTGCAGGTTCCTAAATTAACAGCATTACATTATGCTTCAGAGGCAGGTTGTTTAGAAGTTGTGGATTTTCTAGTGCAAAAAGGAGCTGATATAGGCGCTTCTGGGGGGTATGAGGGATGGACACCGCTGCATTATGCTGCAGATCAAGGACGTTTGGAAATTGTTAAATTTTTATTAGACAAAGGAGCAGATCCTAGTGCTGTAGCTAAAGATGGAAGAACACCTAGAAGCATGGCTGTAATATCAGAAGAACGTAATAAAGATAAAAACAAGCAATACAGAGAAGTAATAAAACTACTTTCCAATGCAGAAGGCTCGCTCAAAAATAGCAAATAAGATCAAAGATATATTGGAGTCATAAGGATCTGCAGAAGAGCAATACGAATTCAAATAGTGACTACCACAGCAAAATATAGAAACTGAACATATTTCTTCTTTTATCAGTAATTTGCAATTACTTTATAATCAGTAAAAAATATGCTAAAAAAAATCCCAATTACAGTAATTATTACCATATTAATCCAAACCGTAGCATTGATATGGTGGTTATCCAAGCTAGACTCAAGGGTACAATTTCACGATAAACTTATTGAATATGGTTTAATGGAAAAAGTATTAGTACTTGAGGAAAGGGTAAAAAATCTTTCTGAGGAATTGGATGAGCTTAAAGCTGATTTAAAGTAATTATTCTTCTACTTTTGGTGTATAAGGATCAGATTGAGATTGACGATCCTTCCAGTTTTCGATGTATTGCTCAACTAATTGAGGATCCCCTGTTATAATCAGTAGATTCTCAGCATTTCTTGATTCAGCTGCATAGGTGAAATTAAAAGAGCCAGTTATTATTTTGTTATCATCAATAATCATTATTTTACTATGAGCAATCGCTGGTTTAAAGTCTACCCAAATTGGGATTTTTTGCTCAAACAGCTCATTGATAACACTATACTTTGAGCTAACTTGCGATTCGTCGAGAATAACCATGACATCAACTCCACGCTTTTTAGCTTGAACCAAGGATTCAGCAATAGGCTTCGAGGTAAATTGGTATGCTTGAACCAACACAGATTTTTTAGCATAGTCTACAGAATCAATTATTAGGTTGGTGCAATTTTCTCCAGGCGTGAAGCAGACTGTGGCTTTTGGGCAGGAAACACATCCCGATAAAAGCGAACAAGTTAATAAAATCAATAAATACCTAACCATGGCAAAATACATCCTTTCAGTTGACGGAGGAGGCATAAGGGGCATAATACCAGCCATCATTCTAGCAGAAATAGAAAAAAGAACAAGAAAGAGAGTAGCTGAAATCTTTGATCTAATGGCTGGTACTTCAACCGGTGGGATTGTTGTGGCAGGATTATGTAAAAAAGATAAACCTCAATATTCAGCCAATGATTTGGTTGAACTTTACCAAGAGTATGGACCATATATTTTTAAGTCTTCATTCTTTAGACGATCAATACTATCTTGGTTTAATTGTGCATAATACCCACACAAAAACATCGAATCGATATTAGAAAAATATTTTGGTGATGATACTCTACAAAACACTTTGAGTAATGTACTGCTTACCAGTTATGATATTCATAACAACCATCCTTTCTTTTTTAAGAGCTGGAAAGAAGATAGAAATTTTATCAAACTCAAAGATGCATTAAGAGCCACAACTGCAGCTCCAACATATTTTGCACCTAAGTATCTTAAGGTCAACCAAAAAGAAATGGTACTGGTGGATGGCGGAGTATTTGCGAATAATCCAGCTGCTTGTGCATATGCAAACAGTAAAAAACTTTTCCCTAATGAAGAGATTATTCTGGTATCAATCGGCACAGGTCGGCTATCTAATCGAATCAAGTACAGGAAATTAGGGAAAATAGCTTGGATAAAGCCCCTATTAAATGTGATGTTTGCTTCGAGCCTTGATGTAGTGAATTATCAACTAGGTAACGTAATGGACGACAGATATATAAGAATACAATCACACCTGACAATAGCGTCGGCTGAGATGGATAATGTAACACCTAAAAATATTAAATGTCTTCAGCAAGAAGCAAATGCAATGATAGAGGACAACCAGGAAGTAATAGATAAATTTTTGAAATGCCAAGCAAACTAAAGAAATTATACCACAAAGCAAAGAAAGGTTTAAAAAACATAGTTTCGTCCGAAAAATATACTAATGGCCAAGAAGCTAAAACTTCAAACGATAAGCCAAAACCGCTACATGAGCAACCTCTAAAGATGATGGAGAAAACCTCTAAAGCAAAAAAAGATAAAAAAGGAATAAAAGAAAAAATAAAAAGCTTTAAAATAAAGAAAGCAAAACCCGTAAAAAAAGAGCTAAAAAAGGGCAATACGTTCAAAAAAGGCTTCAAAAAGCTAAAAGCAAAAGTAAAAAATTAAACCCAATAAAGGTTAAAAAAAATAAGATCATTGGAAGCAAAAAGTTAGCGCTTTTACTGACTTCTGGCACGATTGTGGCAATTTTGCCGATGTTTAATTTGGCCCCTTTTCCAGCCTTAGCCATAACTTCGGCATGTGTTTTCAGTATTAATTTTATTGCAGTAAAAACGTTAAAGAAAGTTATCAAACAATGCAAATTGGCTGCAAGACCCGAAGCTGAGCCAGAAAAACTAGAAGAGGTATCTGTTGAACAAGCGAAATCTAAGCAAATTTTCAGAGATGGCAAATAGATTTATTAAATAAACAATTACTTTTGCTTATATCTTAATATAATATCTCTGAGTACCCTGTTTTTAATCCAGAATTCAAGTCAATTCATTTTTGGACACTCACCCAACTCATCAGCAGTTAGGCCA
>NZ_QPIP01000198.1 GCF_003344345.1 Wolbachia endosymbiont of Cylisticus convexus
TGGCCTAACTGCTGATGAGTTGGGTGAGTGTCCAAAAATGAATTGACTTGAATTCTGGATTAAAAACAGGGTACTCAGAGATATTATATTAAGATATAAGCAAAAGTAATTGTTTATTTAATAAATCTATTTGCCATCTCTGAAAATTTGCTTAGATTTCGCTTGTTCAACAGATACCTCTTCTAGTTTTTCTGGCTCAGCTTCGGGTCTTGCAGCCAATTTGCATTGTTTGATAACTTTCTTTAACGTTTTTACTGCAATAAAATTAATACTGAAAACACATGCCGAAGTTATGGCTAAGGCTGGAAAAGGGGCCAAATTAAACATCGGCAAAATTGCCACAATCGTGCCAGAAGTCAGTAAAAGCGCTAACTTTTTGCTTCCAATGATCTTATTTTTTTTAACCTTTATTGGGTTTAATTTTTTACTTTTGCTTTTAGCTTTTTGAAGCCTTTTTTGAACGTATTGCCCTTTTTTAGCTCTTTTTTTACGGGTTTTGCTTTCTTTATTTTAAAGCTTTTTATTTTTTCTTTTATTCCTTTTTTATCTTTTTTTGCTTTAGAGGTTTTCTCCATCATCTTTAGAGGTTGCTCATGTAGCGGTTTTGGCTTATCGTTTGAAGTTTTAGCTTCTTGGCCATTAGTATATTTTTCGGACGAAACTATGTTTTTTAAACCTTTCTTTGCTTTGTGGTATAATTTCTTTAGTTTGCTTGGCATTTCAAAAATTTATCTATTACTTCCTGGTTGTCCTCTATCATTGCATTTGCTTCTTGCTGAAGACATTTAATATTTTTAGGTGTTACATTATCCATCTCAGCCGACGCTATTGTCAGGTGTGATTGTATTCTTATATATCTGTCGTCCATTACGTTACCTAGTTGATAATTCACTACATCAAGGCTCGAAGCAAACATCACATTTAATAGGGGCTTTATCCAAGCTATTTTCCCTAATTTCCTGTACTTGATTCGATTAGATAGCCGACCTGTGCCGATTGATACCAGAATAATCTCTTCATTAGGGAAAAGTTTTTTACTGTTTGCATATGCACAAGCAGCTGGATTATTCGCAAATACTCCGCCATCCACCAGTACCATTTCTTTTTGGTTGACCTTAAGATACTTAGGTGCAAAATATGTTGGAGCTGCAGTTGTGGCTCTTAATGCATCTTTGAGTTTGATAAAATTTCTATCTTCTTTCCAGCTCTTAAAAAAGAAAGGATGGTTGTTATGAATATCATAACTGGTAAGCAGTACATTACTCAAAGTGTTTTGTAGAGTATCATCACCAAAATATTTTTCTAATATCGATTCGATGTTTTTGTGTGGGTATTATGCACAATTAAACCAAGATAGTATTGATCGTCTAAAGAATGAAGACTTAAAAATATATGGTCCATACTCTTGGTAAAGTTCAACCAAATCATTGGCTGAATATTGAGGTTTATCTTTTTTACATAATCCTGCCACAACAATCCCACCGGTTGAAGTACCAGCCATTAGATCAAAGATTTCAGCTACTCTCTTTCTTGTTCTTTTTTCTATTTCTGCTAGAATGATGGCTGGTATTATGCCCCTTATGCCTCCTCCGTCAACTGAAAGGATGTATTTTGCCATGGTTAGGTATTTATTGATTTTATTAACTTGTTCGCTTTTATCGGGATGTGTTTCCTGCCCAAAAGCCACAGTCTGCTTCACGCCTGGAGAAAATTGCACCAACCTAATAATTGATTCTGTAGACTATGCTAAAAAATCTGTGTTGGTTCAAGCATACCAATTTACCTCGAAGCCTATTGCTGAATCCTTGGTTCAAGCTAAAAAGCGTGGAGTTGATGTCATGGTTATTCTCGACGAATCGCAAGTTAGCTCAAAGTATAGTGTTATCAATGAGCTGTTTGAGCAAAAAATCCCAATTTGGGTAGACTTGACTACTACGACAATGTTGTAAATTTTGACCTTTTTCATTGTTATGTTCTGTAGAATGAGATATATCTTTTACTCGAAACACTATATTTACTTCTTCAATATCAACTTCAATTCGCTTAACTAATATTCTGATAACATTACGTTTAGTTAGCCAATCTAAATCATCAAGCTTTGATTTAATATTGGAAAAAAACTCTTCTAAATTGGTTACAACGAGAGTTAATTCTTGTTGTAGATTTTTTCGATTGAATATTTTTTTCTTTTCCTCTTCAACTATTTTTAAGCTCTGTTTTGCTGCTTTAATTCGTGGTTCAAATTCTTCTTTGCTAATATACCCTTGAGTATAGCTATCAATAAGTCTTGAAATGCCTTGTTTCAGCTTATCATCTTGTTTTTTAAGTGAATCAGTTATTTGATCACATGGTGATTTTTGAAGTTCTGAAAGCCTACGCTGATATTCCTTTAAAATTCTGTTTGGATTTTTTAATAGGCTTTTAACTTCTTCCCACACAGCTGTCTCTAATGTAGAAGCACGAATTGTTTTACTATTACAAATCTTATTACCAGCAAAACGGTAAGCATCTGCGCCAATACAACGATAACATTTTTTTTGAGACTTGCCATATCTTTTAGCATAATAAGAATACTGGCAACGCTTGCATACCAATAAGCCTTGCAATAGATTAGTTGTTCCTATTTGTCTTGCTCTTTGCCTTTTTGCGTTCTCAGCTAATTGCTTTTGAACTATATCAAACAAATCTTCATCAACTATTTTAGGTACTGGAATGTAAATCCAATGTTCCCTTTCAACACGATAGGTAGAACTATTCTTTTTAGGTTGTTCACAGGAATGTTTGTATGGTCTTATTTGCGGCAGCTTTGCACCTACCTTTGTTTTACCAAAAGCTGCTTGTCCTTTATAGACAGGATTTTTTAGTGTACCACAAAGCGTGCCTTTATTCCAGCATTTTCCCTTCGCTGACATGATAGACATGGTATTTAGCTGGCGACATACTTCTCCAGCACTCATTCTTTCTCTGCCTATCCAAGAAAATAGCTTACGAACCACTTCCGCTTCTTCTTCATGAACTTCAAACCGAGCTTGCCCTCCTTCCATCTGTTTATTTATATAACGGTAGCCGTAAGGAGCTCTACACATTACATTTACACTACCTTTTTTAGCTGCATAAATTTTTCCTCGACGACATCTTTCAGTAATCTTTGTGTGTTCATATTCTGCTATCATACCTTGCATTTGTAACAATAAATGAGCTTCTGGACTATCATTAATCTGATTATTTAAAAAAATTACTTCTACTTTTGCTTTCTGTAATTCTTCAAGTAAAACCATCTGATATGCATATTTACGCGATAAACGATCAGGAGAATGAATATAGATTATGTCAATTTTACCTTCTGCTACTTTATTACGTAATTTTTCTAAGGCAGGACGAACTAAATTAGATCCACTATAGCCATTATCAACGAATTTATGTTCATCTAGCAATTCATGCCCATCTGCTTTAATTTTATTTTCTAAAGCTGAAAGTTGACTTGCAATCGTATTCTCTTGTACTTGTTTTTCTGAAGAAACTCTTGCATATAAGCTTACTGTTAACATTTGATCCTCCTTGAAGTTCTTTTTTATTTGCATTTACTGAATACTTTAGCACTGGCATTAATTTTGTGTAGGCGTCTAATAAATATACCTCTGCCAACCTATCAGGTTCATAACTAACTCGTATGGCAAATCTTTCTTTACTGTTCATAACATTCCATTTAAATAATATGCTCATTATTAATCCACTACATTAAAGCTGATAATTAGTTCGTCATTAGCGTCATAAATAAATGGAGCTCTTACTTTTGGACATAAAAGTTTTCTGGAAATACTTTTTTCAAGTTTTAAATTGTTGGCAACATTGTCGTAGGTG
>NZ_QPIP01000199.1 GCF_003344345.1 Wolbachia endosymbiont of Cylisticus convexus
CACCTACGACAATGTTGCCAACAATTTAAAACTTGAAAAAAGTATTTCCAGAAAACTTTTATGTCCAAAAGTAAGAGCTCCATTTATTTATGACGCTAATGACGAACTAATTATCAGCTTTAATGTAGTGGATTAATAATGAGCATATTATTTAAATGGAATGTTATGAACAGTAAAGAAAGATTTGCCATACGAGTTAGTTATGAACCTGATAGGTTGGCAGAGGTATATTTATTAGACGCCTACACAAAATTAATGCCAGTGCTAAAGTATTCAGTAAATGCAAATAAAAAAGAACTTCAAGGAGGATCAAATGTTAACAGTAAGCTTATATGCAAGAGTTTCTTCAGAAAAACAAGTACAAGAGAATACGATTGCAAGTCAACTTTCAGCTTTAGAAAATAAAATTAAAGCAGATGGGCATGAATTGCTAGATGAACATAAATTCGTTGATAATGGCTATAGTGGATCTAATTTAGTTCGTCCTGCCTTAGAAAAATTACGTAATAAAGTAGCAGAAGGTAAAATTGACATAATCTATATTCATTCTCCTGATCGTTTATCGCGTAAATATGCATATCAGATGGTTTTACTTGAAGAATTACAGAAAGCAAAAGTAGAAGTAATTTTTTTAAATAATCAGATTAATGATAGTCCAGAAGCTCATTTATTGTTACAAATGCAAGGTATGATAGCAGAATATGAACACACAAAGATTACTGAAAGATGTCGTCGAGGAAAAATTTATGCAGCTAAAAAAGGTAGTGTAAATGTAATGTGTAGAGCTCCTTACGGCTACCGTTATATAAATAAACAGATGGAAGGAGGGCAAGCTCGGTTTGAAGTTCATGAAGAAGAAGCGGAAGTGGTTCGTAAGCTATTTTCTTGGATAGGCAGAGAAAGAATGAGTGCTGGAGAAGTATGTCGCCAGCTAAATACCATGTCTATCATGTCAGCGAAGGGAAAATGCTGGAATAAAGGCACGCTTTGTGGTACACTAAAAAATCCTGTCTATAAAGGACAAGCAGCTTTTGGTAAAACAAAGGTAGGTGCAAAGCTGCCGCAAATAAGACCATACAAACATTCCTGTGAACAACCTAAAAAGAATAGTTCTACCTATCGTGTTGAAAGGGAACATTGGATTTACATTCCAGTACCTAAAATAGTTGATGAAGATTTGTTTGATATAGTTCAAAAGCAATTAGCTGAGAACGCAAAAAGGCAAAGAGCAAGACAAATAGGAACAACTAATCTATTGCAAGGCTTATTGGTATGCAAGCGTTGCCAGTATTCTTATTATGCTAAAAGATATGGCAAGTCTCAAAAAAAATGTTATCGTTGTATTGGCGCAGATGCTTACCGTTTTGCTGGTAATAAGATTTGTAATAGTAAAACAATTCGTGCTTCTACATTAGAGACAGCTGTGTGGGAAGAAGTTAAAAGCCTATTAAAAAATCCAAACAGAATTTTAAAGGAATATCAGCGTAGGCTTTCAGAACTTCAAAAATCACCATGTGATCAAATAACTGATTCACTTAAAAAACAAGATGATAAGCTGAAACAAGGCATTTCAAGACTTATTGATAGCTATACTCAAGGGTATATTAGCAAAGAAGAATTTGAACCACGAATTAAAGCAGCAAAACAGAGCTTAAAAATAGTTGAAGAGGAAAAGAAAAAAATATTCAATCGGGGAATGTTCAAAAAAGTGTGTCAAGCCGCATTTTTAGTTCAACTCAATTTTCAACCTATCTGGAAAGAAAATATCAAGTTGAGACATAGTTAAAGCCCAATTAGGGAGAGCCATAATCCACTTTTGCTCTACCTTTTTTATAGCACAATATACCTGTTTGTACAAGGCATTTGTACTAGTAAATGAACCCTTAGTTTTAGTAAATTTCCTGATTTGTCTATGCAACCCCTCAATTGGATTAGTGGTGTAAATCAGCTTCCTAACTGGCCCAGAATACTTAAAATAACTGGATAAGTTTTCCCAATTGTTCTGCCAGGATTTTATAACTAAAGGATACTTTTCTCCCCATTTTCCTTCCAGCTCAAGCAGATAATTCTCAGCAATTTCTTTACTTGAAGCACGATATATTTTTTTCAGA
>NZ_QPIP01000200.1 GCF_003344345.1 Wolbachia endosymbiont of Cylisticus convexus
AAACAAGACTTGATCTGACACTTTAGAAAAGTAAGTTATAAAATAATAAAAGAAAGGAGTGTTAGATATGAGTACAATACAAGCAAAAATACTAAAACCAAAGTTAGGGTTATTAGAGCTAGCAAAACAATTAGGAAATGTATCTCAAGCGTATGGGCTACTCAAGAGATACGTTTTATCGATTCAAGGAATTATATGAAAATGGAGGAGAAGAAGCACTGCATGAGATAAGTAAGAAAAAATCACTTATGGCAAACAGAGTTTCCGAAGACATAGAAAGAGCAGATCGCAACAGAATTTCCAGCATATGGACAATAAAGAGCTGCAAATGAGCTGAGAAAAAGGGATTTCCGAAGGTGGTTGTATGGCTAAGAAACGATATTGAAACGTTCAAAAAAAGACTTAAAGCTCTTGAAGCGAAGGTTGCACAAGATGGCATAATTTTAACTGAAGAGCAACTTGCAGCTTTAGAGAAAGTGAAAGAACAAAGATGGTGAAATTGAAACACTGGTTACTTAGGTTCTCAAGACACTTATTATGTAGAAGGGTATAGGACCAGCAAACTTTTATTGATACCTATTCAAGGGTTGCTATGGCAAAGCTTTATACAGACAAAACTGCAATTACTGCTGCAGATCTTCTTAATGATAGAGTCATACCATTCTTTGATGGACAAAAGTACCATTATCCCGCATTTTGACTGATAGGGGTACGGAATACTGTGGCAAACCAGAAAATCACGCTTATCAGCTATATTTAGGAATTGAAAACATTGATCATTCAAGAACTAACCCCACAAACTAATGGCATATGTGAGAGGTTTCATAGAACTATGCAAGATGAGTGTTACAATATTATCTTTAGAAAGAAAATCTACAGTTCTTTGGAAGATTTGCAGATAGATGTTGATCATTGGTTGCGTTCTTACAATGAGACAAGACCTCATTCAGGTAAATATTGCTATGGCAAAACACCGATGCAGACTTTTCTTGATAGCAAACATATTGCTTTTCAGAAAAATATTAGTAGCATCAAACAAGAGACTGATATTAGTTTTAACTACCTCAATCCTTCTGTCAGTTAATTCTTGCCTGTCAGATTAAGTTGTGTCTAGTACATAAGGTAGTACACGGTAATAGTTCTTGCGATTGTTGTAATAAAGAAAATTCTCCATGCAATCACTGTTAGATATCTCATTAGCCTTTCTGCTGTTGCAAGCTTCAATTTTGAGGCCAGATTTTAAAATTTTGTGTAATATCTCTATTTTCCATCTAAGACAATAACTTTTTCAATAGCCTCGTTAAAGCTGTTGACTGGAATAATAGCATCCATTCTAGTGGATCTATTTCAGGCAAAGAGTCTTTTTCAACAACATAGACTGCATACAGTGGAAGATTAGGTAAATTTTCCGTTTTATGCCTAATATTATTTTTAGATAAATTCATCATGAAGCTTCCAAACCTAACCTCTAAATATGCCGTCCTTTTTGGCTTATTATCTTTTGCAGGAATTTCAACTTTTATTATACCTGCACAATTAATAACTTCCCGCAACTTTTGTTCGTTTTTTCTAGGACATCGATATTTTCTATTCTATTTTGGCAAGCTCTTACTAAAACTGCTGAGTTAAGACTATGTGCAACTTCAAATAAATCATACATATCTGCTTCCCTATCGCATACAGTTATAGCTTCCATAGGCGTCAAGTTAAGGAAAAGTAGCATAAGAAAGAAGAGAAGCGGTAAAAATTATTTTAGACATTAAACGATAAAATTAGTAATTTATAGACTCTTAAAAAAAAATTATCTTATTTTAGATCAAGATTTCTTAAAAAATAAATATAACAAATAAACCTTAAATGGTTGCTATATTGGGCGTATTCTCTTAACTTGACGCGTATGGTTATAGCTTCAGTCTGAGATGAATCTAGACTAATGTTTGTTTCTTTTAAAGTTTCTATCCACTTTATACTCTCTTTATCTTCAATATGGACAGTATCGTTTTTCTTAACATGGCTTTTATCTTCTTCAGAAATAGTAGGCCTCAAGTAAACCTTTTATTCCTAGCGCCAAGCCTTCTGTACTCACAGTAAAGGCTGTTTAGGTTTGTCCCTTTTTCTTGAAATATCTCCCAATCCTCTTGTTTTTTTATGGTGAGTATATGAAATGTAATTTGTATCACAAGAACTCTTTTGTGAGCTTTCATTCTTTCAGCTGTTTTAGCAACATGTGAAGCCAAAATCTCACTTTCTTTTACATTCTTATTTTGAAAAAAGCGTTTGCTTCAGACCAACTTTCACATGCCTGATTGATTGAACTTTCAGGCGATTCAGCAAAACTATTTTTAAAAGCCTCTTACTTGATCTTATATCACCAAAATTAACAATTCCAAATTTACTTTCTGCCCATTTACCAGTTGAGGTGCTTATATTTCTTTTCATCATATATTCCATTTTTAGATCATAGATCTATTTATAATAGAAAGTTGAATTAGTAAAATAGCAGCTTTTTCTCCATTTATAGATTTATGGGTAATAGTAAG
>NZ_QPIP01000201.1 GCF_003344345.1 Wolbachia endosymbiont of Cylisticus convexus
TGTTGAAAGTGTCATAAGAAGAAGATAAAAGAGCTATTATTAAAGAAAAATGGAGGCAATAATGGATCAAATAGAAAGAATACTAAACTTAACTAAAAGACGAGGATTTGGAAAGACTAGGAAAATCAACAGAGGTAGATAAATGTAATACTAAGTTAGTTGGTAAAATAATATTTAAAGGCTTAATGAAGCTAATATTAATGGGTCAGAAAACAAGCTTAAGAGCACTAGAAATGGTAATAAATAGGTGTGTGATAGATAAAAATGATGATAAAAGTACAGTTACATACAGTGGCTTATCGAAAAGGTTAAAAGTTCTGATTATTTTAAAGGTGTATATATCGATTTAATAAACAAAGTGGAAAAATTATTGCCCAGAAAAACGTCACATAACTTACATAGATTCGATTCAACAATTATAAATTTATCAGGGTACCTTATAAAAGATGGGTTAAAAATAGGTGGTAAAAGCAATGACAGTCAAGTCAAAGTAAGCGTTGGATTAAAAGGCCAATTACCGACGAGTATAAGATTTTGTCAAGGGCAAGAAGAAAGTAGCGAAGATATAGCGCTGGTTAGAGCAATTAATGAAGCTAAAGTTAAAAAAGAGGATATTTTATTGTTTGATAGAAGGATTGCAAAAGTTGCAACTTTCACTGAGTTTGACAAAAAGGAATACAAATTTATCACAAGAACATACTTAAAAAGAAGGTACTGCGTTATAAGAGAGAATGAAATTACGCAAAAACAACAACCAGATGGATCGGAAATTTTGGAAGATAATATAGTGAATCTTTACAGCGGAAGCAGAGCAATAGCAAGTACGACTAATAAAAATTAAAAATAGAACAGAAGATGAAATATGGTTTTTGACCAACTTATTTGAAATACCGGCTTATGAAGTAACACAAATATACAGACGCAGGTGGGATATAGAAGTATTTTTCAAATTTATCAAGCAAAACCTCGGATATAAGCATTTTTTAAGCCATGACATGAATGGAATGAAAGTGTATATTTATATGATTATTATTACAGCTTTATTATTTCTTGTTTATAAAATAAGAAATAACTTAGACGGATTTAAGATAGCACTATTACAGTTTACATTAGATCTTAATGTGTACTAGACACAACTTAATCTGACAGGCAAGAATTAACTGACAGAAGGATTGAGGTAGTTAAAACTAATATCAGTCTCTTGTTTGATGCTACTAATATTTTTCTGAAAAGCAATATGTTTGCTATCAAGAAAAGTCTGCATCGGTGTTTTGCCATAGCAATATTTACCTGAATGAGGTCTTGTCTCATTGTAAGAACGCAACCAATGATCAACATCTATCTGCAAATCTTCCAAAGAACTGTAGATTTTCTTTCTAAAGATAATATTGTAACACTCATCTTGCATAGTTCTATGAAACCTCTCACATATGCCATTAGTTTGTGGGGTTAGTTCTTGAATGATCAATGTTTTCAATTCCTAAATATAGCTGATAAGCGTGATTTTCTGGTTTGCCACAGTATTCCGTACCCCTATCAGTCAAAATGCGGGATAATGGTACTTTTGTCCATCAAAGAATGGTATGACTCTATCATTAAGAAGATCTGCAGCAGTAATTGCAGTTTTGTCTGTATAAAGCTTTGCCATAGCAACCCTTGAATAGGTATCAATAAAAGTTTGCTGGTCCTATACCCTTCTACATAATAAGTGTCTTGAGAACCTAAGTAACCAGTGTTTCAATTTCACCATCTTTGTTCTTTCACTTTCTCTAAAGCTGCAAGTTGCTCTTCAGTTAAAATTATGCCATCTTGTGCAACCTTCGCTTCAAGAGCTTTAAGTCTTTTTTTGAACGTTTCAATATCGTTTCTTAGCCATACAACCACCTTCGGAAATCCCTTTTTCTCAGCTCATTTGCAGCTCTTTATTGTCCATATGCTGGAAATTCTGTTGCGATCTGCTCTTTCTATGTCTTCGGAAACTCTGTTTGCCATAAGTGATTTTTTCTTACTTATCTCATGCAGTGCTTCTTCTCCTCCATTTTCATATAATTCCTTGAATCGATAAAACGTATCTCTTGAGTAGCCCATACGCTTGAGATACATTTCCTAATTGTTTTGCTAGCTCTAATAACCCTAACTTTGGTTTTAGTATTTTTGCTTGTATTGTACTCATATCTAACACTCCTTTCTTTTATTATTTTATAACTTACTTTTCTAAAGTGTCAGATCAAGTCTTGTTT
>NZ_QPIP01000202.1 GCF_003344345.1 Wolbachia endosymbiont of Cylisticus convexus
ACTGGATACATATTTCAGAGAATTTCTTATTTGGTGTACTATACATAGCTGCACTTCTGCACTGGGAAATACACTGTTGATGGCTGCAGGAAAGCTTTTTAGCCCATCTACACATGCAATCAGAATATCTTCTACTCCTCTTTCTTTGAGGTTATTTAGCACTTCCAACCAAAAGTTAGCTCCTTCACTTTCAGCCAAATAAAAGCCCAGGACTTCTTTTCTGCCATTTTGGTCTATGCCCAATATATTGTACATACATTTACTTACGCAATGTCCATCCTCCTTGACCTTAAAGAACATCCCATCCATAAATACTATCGGGTATACTGATTGCAGTGGACGACTACGCCATTCATTGATTATAGGCAGTAATTTGTCGGTAATACTTGATATCTCTGCTACCGATATTTTGTGATCATAAATTTCCTCAACGTGTGACGCTATATCTCTATAGCTCATACCACTGGCAAATGTGCTCAAAATCTTCGTTTCAAGCTCTGGATGTAAGCTTGTTTGCCTTTTTTTGACTATTTGCGGCTCAAAACTTCCTTCTCTATCTCTTGGCGTTAACAGCTCAAATGAACCTGCACTTGTACGTAAAGTCTTTCCATTCCTCCCATTTCTGCGATTATTTTCTTCACTTTCAGCTAATAAATGGTTTTCTATTTCACCTTCTAGACTCGCCTCCAGCAGCTTTTTTATAAATGGTGTT
The DNA here is from genome assembly GCF_003344345.1 of Wolbachia endosymbiont of Cylisticus convexus. The sequence goes on from NZ_QPIP01000202.1 coordinate 713, forward strand.
AATGCTCCCTCCTTTCCTGTCAACGGTCTTCCTTCTCGTATAGACGACAGGATATTTGTTTCCAACTCTTTATAATCTACCAATCCGTTAGTTCTGTTTACTACTTTTTGACTCATTGTCAAACCTCCATTTTTAAATTGATATAAGTTCAAAAAAGTGTGTCAAACCGAAAAAAAGTAATATTCCCCACAAATATACAGACGCAGGTGGGATATAGAAGTATTTTTCAAATTTATCAAGCAAAACCTCGGATATAAGCATTTTTTAAGCCATGACATGAATGGAATGAAAGTGTATATTTATATGATTATTATTACAGCTTTATTATTTCTTGTTTATAAAATAAGAAATAACTTAGACGGATTTAAGATAGCACTATTACAGTTTACATTAGATCTTAATGACTCTTTTTTACGTTCAATTGTTTTACTATCAGGAGGTAACTTACATGCCGTTGATCACCTTATATCACGCCATTTTTGATACTTTCAACACTTATGG
>NZ_QPIP01000203.1 GCF_003344345.1 Wolbachia endosymbiont of Cylisticus convexus
TGTTGAAAGTGTCATAAGAAGAAGATAAAAGAGCTATTATTAAAGAAAAATGGAGGCAATAATGGATCAAATAGAAAGAATACTAAACTTAACTAAAAGACGAGGATTTGGAAAGACTAGGAAAATCAACAGAGGTAGATAAATGTAATACTAAGTTAGTTGGTAAAATAATATTTAAAGGCTTAATGAAGCTAATATTAATGGGTCAGAAAACAAGCTTAAGAGCACTAGAAATGGTAATAAATAGGTGTGTGATAGATAAAAATGATGATAAAAGTACAGTTACATACAGTGGCTTATCGAAAAGGTTAAAAGTTCTGATTATTTTAAAGGTGTATATATCGATTTAATAAACAAAGTGGAAAAATTATTGCCCAGAAAAACGTCACATAACTTACATAGATTCGATTCAACAATTATAAATTTATCAGGGTACCTTATAAAAGATGGGTTAAAAATAGGTGGTAAAAGCAATGACAGTCAAGTCAAAGTAAGCGTTGGATTAAAAGGCCAATTACCGACGAGTATAAGATTTTGTCAAGGGCAAGAAGAAAGTAGCGAAGATATAGCGCTGGTTAGAGCAATTAATGAAGCTAAAGTTAAAAAAGAGGATATTTTATTGTTTGATAGAAGGATTGCAAAAGTTGCAACTTTCACTGAGTTTGACAAAAAGGAATACAAATTTATCACAAGAACATACTTAAAAAGAAGGTACTGCGTTATAAGAGAGAATGAAATTACGCAAAAACAACAACCAGATGGATCGGAAATTTTGGAAGATAATATAGTGAATCTTTACAGCGGAAGCAGAGCAATAGCAAGTACGACTAATAAAAATTAAAAATAGAACAGAAGATGAAATATGGTTTTTGACCAACTTATTTGAAATACCGGCTTATGAGGGAATGTTCAAAAAAGTGTGTCAAGCCGCATTTTTAGTTCAACTCAATTTTCAACCTATCTGGAAAGAAAATATCAAGTTGAGACATAGTTAAAGCCCAATTAGGGAGAGCCATAATCCACTTTTGCTCTACCTTTTTTATAGCACAATATACCTGTTTGTACAAGGCATTTGTACTAGTAAATGAACCCTTAGTTTTAGTAAATTTCCTGATTTGTCTATGCAACCCCTCAATTGGATTAGTGGTGTAAATCAGCTTCCTAACTGGCCCAGAATACTTAAAATAACTGGATAAGTTTTCCCAATTGTTCTGCCAGGATTTTATAACTAAAGGATACTTTTCTCCCCATTTTCCTTCCAGCTCAAGCAGATAATTCTCAGCAATTTCTTTACTTGAAGCACGATATATTTTTTTCAGATCATTCATGAAAACTTTCACATCTTTACTGGATACATATTTCAGAGAATTTCTTATTTGGTGTACTATACATAGCTGCACTTCTGCACTGGGAAATACACTGTTGATGGCTGCAGGAAAGCTTTTTAGCCCATCTACACATGCAATCAGAATATCTTCTACTCCTCTTTCTTTGAGGTTATTTAGCACTTCCAACCAAAAGTTAGCTCCTTCACTTTCAGCCAAATAAAAGCCCAGGACTTCTTTTCTGCCATTTTGGTCTATGCCCAATATATTGTACATACATTTACTTACGCAATGTCCATCCTCCTTGACCTTAAAGAACATCCCATCCATAAATACTATCGGGTATACTGATTGCAGTGGACGACTACGCCATTCATTGATTATAGGCAGTAATTTGTCGGTAATACTTGATATCTCTGCTACCGATATTTTGTGATCATAAATTTCCTCAACGTGTGACGCTATATCTCTATAGCTCATA
>NZ_QPIP01000204.1 GCF_003344345.1 Wolbachia endosymbiont of Cylisticus convexus
CAAGAGTCTTCCTCTGTCGTTCAATCATTCTCTTTTTCCATTTCGGTAGCTCAGTATTACGTTTACCTAGCAAATCAGCAAGTTTACGTACGTGATGTACTTCAATCTGCTCTTGTGATTTACATAAGTTTGTGCCAATAGTCTTTGCTCTATTTCACTACGCTTATTCCATATTGGTATAAGGTTATCACTTATGCTTACCCATTTATTTCATTTTAGTGATACAGCACCAAAGTGTGTAATTAATGGTATCTTTGATGGTAAACGATCTACTCTGATTTGGATGACTTTTCGTTTTTCACCTTCATCGTTTTCAATCATCGCACCAAATTTTCTATAAATTTTCCTGCAAGTTGTTTTGTATTTAGATGCTAAAGTCTTTACTAATGATACTTCCATCACATACTTCAAATAACTTAGTGTGTGAAGGTTGTAGGCCATTTTGTAATATTGTACAATTCCTCGATATTCAGTTTGATACTGAGCAACAATACTGTAAGCTGTATCAAATATACGTTGAGGTAAATGTATAGGCTTTCCACAACGCATACACTTTTTCTGCTTTATATGATGTGATCCAATACTACCCATCGTTGTGTCCGATGATCATGTTTATCATCTGCATGCAAGACGTGTATTTCATAACCCAAAAAATTGGCTTTGCTATCACATGCGTGTGTAATAAGCGTTTTATCTTCATTAAGCATAAGTTTGAGCTCCTCATTGAGGAATTTAGCAATCTCATTTTTAATTTGTTCAGCTTCATTTTTTGGTCCTGCAAACCCTACCAGAATATCATCAGCATACCTAACATACCAAAGACGTCGATAATTTGGATCGCAAGAATCCTTAGATGGCATACTCTGCACTAATTGACGCAGTTGTTTTGCTTGATCCCAGTTCCCTTGTTTTCTCATCATCGATACTTGCATGGTTAACCTTAAATATTTTGGATTTGTGTGTGCCGTAGAAACAAAAGCTACGCAGTAGATGAGGGAGGGCCCCTACTCCCATAAGTGTTGAAAGTGTCATAAGAAGAAGATAAAAGAGCTATTATTAAAGAAAAATGGAGGCAATAATGGATCAAATAGAAAGAATACTAAACTTAACTAAAAGACGAGGATTTGGAAAGACTAGGAAAATCAACAGAGGTAGATAAATGTAATACTAAGTTAGTTGGTAAAATAATATTTAAAGGCTTAATGAAGCTAATATTAATGGGTCAGAAAACAAGCTTAAGAGCACTAGAAATGGTAATAAATAGGTGTGTGATAGATAAAAATGATGATAAAAGTACAGTTACATACAGTGGCTTATCGAAAAGGTTAAAAGTTCTGATTATTTTAAAGGTGTATATATCGATTTAATAAACAAAGTGGAAAAATTATTGCCCAGAAAAACGTCACATAACTTACATAGATTCGATTCAACAATTATAAATTTATCAGGGTACCTTATAAAAGATGGGTTAAAAATAGGTGGTAAAAGCAATGACAGTCAAGTCAAAGTAAGCGTTGGATTAAAAGGCCAATTACCGACGAGTATAAGATTTTGTCAAGGGCAAGAAGAAAGTAGCGAAGATATAGCGCTGGTTAGAGCAATTAATGAAGCTAAAGTTAAAAAAGAGGATATTTTATTGTTTGATAGAAGGATTGCAAAAGTTGCAACTTTCACTGAGTTTGACAAAAAGGAATACAAATTTATCACAAGAACATACTTAAAAAGAAGGTACTGCGTTATAAGAGAGAATGAAATTACGCAAAAACAACAACCAGATGGATCGGAAATTTTGGAAGATAATATAGTGAATCTTTACAGCGGAAGCAGAGCAATAGCAAGTACGACTAATAAAAATTAAAAATAGAACAGAAGATGAAATATGGTTTTTGACCAACTTATTTGAAATACCGGCTTATG
>NZ_QPIP01000205.1 GCF_003344345.1 Wolbachia endosymbiont of Cylisticus convexus
CTATATATTCAAATATTGCGGTGTTGTGCAGAGTGTTGTGAAGTATCAATGAGTATGAGTGAACTAAAAAAGCTCTCTGAAACAGCATTATCATAACAATAACCTTTGTCTAGAAATAATATTTTTTGTACTCAGTAAAAATCTCTAATTTTTAGAGGTGTATTGTGATCCTTGATCGCTATAAGCAGATTTGCGCCTATCAATAGCCATATCTATGCCTATCAACTAAATCTATTATTGCCAACCATCCTTCATTGGTTTTTATGTACCTAAACCCATATCTTGTTTGGTTGATCAGTGGTGAAATTCTGATTCAATATGTTATAACTCTATTTGTGGTTTTAAACCTTCATCTAAGCTTAGCTTGAATGCCATTTTTCTGCATAACATTGTTTTGATTTTACCTAAAGCCTTTAATTCAGTTTAGGAGCTCCGTACCTGCATTGTGATGCTTTTCTTTGTATGAGCTCTTCTCTTATTGTTTTTTTTCTGAGTAATCCATCTATACAAGCAGATACGTTCAAAAACCTTCATAATTCCCGTGTTTTATAGCAATTTTCATGTTCTTTTATAAAAACTCTTTTTGGTTTGCAAAATATCCCAGGGCTTTTTTTAAAATGTCTCTTTCTCTCGTTACTCTTGCCAGCTCTTTCTTTAAATCAAACTTTTCTTTGTCACAAGTTCCTTTTCCTTGGTTCCAGATATTGTATGTTTTTACCCACCTGCTTAGCCGCTAATACCCAAATCTCTTCCTATTTTTGCTGATGATTGTGCGCCGTAGAAACACGGGAAGTGTTGAAGCTGTGCAATAGATGAGGGAGGGCCCCTACTCCCATAAGTGTTGAAAGTGTCATAAGAAGAAGATAAAAGAGCTATTATTAAAGAAAAATGGAGGCAATAATGGATCAAATAGAAAGAATACTAAACTTAACTAAAAGACGAGGATTTGGAAAGACTAGGAAAATCAACAGAGGTAGATAAATGTAATACTAAGTTAGTTGGTAAAATAATATTTAAAGGCTTAATGAAGCTAATATTAATGGGTCAGAAAACAAGCTTAAGAGCACTAGAAATGGTAATAAATAGGTGTGTGATAGATAAAAATGATGATAAAAGTACAGTTACATACAGTGGCTTATCGAAAAGGTTAAAAGTTCTGATTATTTTAAAGGTGTATATATCGATTTAATAAACAAAGTGGAAAAATTATTGCCCAGAAAAACGTCACATAACTTACATAGATTCGATTCAACAATTATAAATTTATCAGGGTACCTTATAAAAGATGGGTTAAAAATAGGTGGTAAAAGCAATGACAGTCAAGTCAAAGTAAGCGTTGGATTAAAAGGCCAATTACCGACGAGTATAAGATTTTGTCAAGGGCAAGAAGAAAGTAGCGAAGATATAGCGCTGGTTAGAGCAATTAATGAAGCTAAAGTTAAAAAAGAGGATATTTTATTGTTTGATAGAAGGATTGCAAAAGTTGCAACTTTCACTGAGTTTGACAAAAAGGAATACAAATTTATCACAAGAACATACTTAAAAAGAAGGTACTGCGTTATAAGAGAGAATGAAATTACGCAAAAACAACAACCAGATGGATCGGAAATTTTGGAAGATAATATAGTGAATCTTTACAGCGGAAGCAGAGCAATAGCAAGTACGACTAATAAAAATTAAAAATAGAACAGAAGATGAAATATGGTTTTTGACCAACTTATTTGAAATACCGGCTTATG
>NZ_QPIP01000206.1 GCF_003344345.1 Wolbachia endosymbiont of Cylisticus convexus
CTATATATTCAAATATTGCGGTGTTGTGCAGAGTGTTGTGAAGTATCAATGAGTATGAGTGAACTAAAAAAGCTCTCTGAAACAGCATTATCATAACAATAACCTTTGTCTAGAAATAATATTTTTTGTACTCAGTAAAAATCTCTAATTTTTAGAGGTGTATTGTGATCCTTGATCGCTATAAGCAGATTTGCGCCTATCAATAGCCATATCTATGCCTATCAACTAAATCTATTATTGCCAACCATCCTTCATTGGTTTTTATGTACCTAAACCCATATCTTGTTTGGTTGATCAGTGGTGAAATTCTGATTCAATATGTTATAACTCTATTTGTGGTTTTAAACCTTCATCTAAGCTTAGCTTGAATGCCATTTTTCTGCATAACATTGTTTTGATTTTACCTAAAGCCTTTAATTCAGTTTAGGAGCTCCGTACCTGCATTGTGATGCTTTTCTTTGTATGAGCTCTTCTCTTATTGTTTTTTTTCTGAGTAATCCATCTATACAAGCAGATACGTTCAAAAACCTTCATAATTCCCGTGTTTTATAGCAATTTTCATGTTCTTTTATAAAAACTCTTTTTGGTTTGCAAAATATCCCAGGGCTTTTTTTAAAATGTCTCTTTCTCTCGTTACTCTTGCCAGCTCTTTCTTTAAATCAAACTTTTCTTTGTCACAAGTTCCTTTTCCTTGGTTCCAGATATTGTATGTTTTTACCCACCTGCTTAGCCGCTAATACCCAAATCTCTTCCTATTTTTGCTGATGATTGACCTGTTTCTTTTTCCAGTCTTCATTTTTGCATTCTGCTGTATGTTCTCTTCTTTTTGTCATATCACACCTCTTTGAAAAAACTTCTTTACTTCCTCTCTACTTTTTCTGGGTAAGGTCAGTTTGTCACCAAAGATACCACTTATTACACACTTTGGTACTGTATCACTAAAATGGAATAAATGGGTCAGTGTAAATGATAACGTTATACCAATATGGAATAAGCGTAGTGAAGTAATACAAAGACTACTAGCGCAAACTTGTGAATTATGTAAATCACAAGAGCAAATTGAGGTACGTAAACTTACTGATCTGCGAAGTAAAAATAATACTATAGCTCTTTTCATAATAGTCCGAAAAGCTTATAGAAAAGCGGAATCAACAGCATGACGAAAAGATGTGAATAGAGGGATGTTTTTCCTAGCTCTGTTTTTTATAGCAAACCAATGATGCTCAATTTTGTTAAAATCGGGAGAATAAGGCGGTAGATATAAAATTTCTGCGCCAACTCCTTTAGCAAATTCAGTAATCTTATTAGACTTATGAAAAGTAGCATTATCAAGGATAACAGTTTGTCCAGGTTTCAAAATCGGTGTCAGAAACTGCTCAAACCATTTATTAACATATTACAGTGGCCTTCAAATGTTAACGGAACAACTATTTTCCTGCCGTTTAAGGCTGCAATCATACTGATTCGTTGAATTTTTTTACCAGATTTTAGAGCATAAAACCTCTGTCCCTTCTGGCAATATCCATAAGGGTAGTCCTCGGTGTTATCAATGCCAGACTCATCTATATAAACTAAGTTTTGAGGTTCTTTTGTTGCTATAATTTTCAAAAATTCAGCGCGTTTTTCTTCGTCCCTTTCTTTGTATCCATATGTCTTTTTTTGCGTGTGAGTCCAATTTTTTTAAGAGCTCGATGAATCGTTGGGATACTAACATTGCTCCAAAGCTTAGCCATTTCCGATAGAGTTTTTCCACCATATTTTTTAGCAAATTCAGTAAATTTATTCCAGTCAGTAATTTTGTGATT
>NZ_QPIP01000207.1 GCF_003344345.1 Wolbachia endosymbiont of Cylisticus convexus
TCATCAGCAAAAATAGGAAGAGATTTGGGTATTAGCGGCTAAGCAGGTGGGTAAAAACATACAATATCTGGAACCAAGGAAAAGGAACTTGTGACAAAGAAAAGTTTGATTTAAAGAAAGAGCTGGCAAGAGTAACGAGAGAAAGAGACATTTTAAAAAAAGCCCTGGGATATTTTGCAAACCAAAAAGAGTTTTTATAAAAGAACATGAAAATTGCTATAAAACACGGGAATTATGAAGGTTTTTGAACGTATCTGCTTGTATAGATGGATTACTCAGAAAAAAAACAATAAGAGAAGAGCTCATACAAAGAAAAGCATCACAATGCAGGTACGGAGCTCCTAAACTGAATTAAAGGCTTTAGGTAAAATCAAAACAATGTTATGCAGAAAAATGGCATTCAAGCTAAGCTTAGATGAAGGTTTAAAACCACAAATAGAGTTATAACATATTGAATCAGAATTTCACCACTGATCAACCAAACAAGATATGGGTTTAGGTACATAAAAACCAATGAAGGATGGTTGGCAATAATAGATTTAGTTGATAGGCATAGATATGGCTATTGATAGGCGCAAATCTGCTTATAGCGATCAAGGATCACAATACACCTCTAAAAATTAGAGATTTTTACTGAGTACAAAAAATATTATTTCTAGACAAAGGTTATTGTTATGATAATGCTGTTTCAGAGAGCTTTTTTAGTTCACTCATACTCATTGATACTTCACAACACTCTGCACAACACCGCAATATTTGAATATATAGAAATTTTTTATAATAAACAGCGTAGACATTCTACATTGCATTCCTGAACTTTTTATTTTCATAGCAAAAACTTCTTTACTTCCTCTCTACTTTTTCTGGGTAAGGTCAGTGTTAGGGAGAGTAAAAGAGGTAACTTCTATTGAATCTAACTCCTTTTGAAGATCAAAAGTTGGGTACATTCGCTCTTTCACTTTCTCCTCCAATGGTGGTGCTGAAGGCGTTAATAATTGTCCGCTATCGCTAAGATCTATTAAATCTTCCACATCCTGTTCTTTTTCTGTTTGTTCTAGCTCTTTTTCATTTTCAGTGTTGGTTGCTTTATCTACGTGTTTTGGTCCTTTTATAAAGTCTTGCATTTCCTTTGCAAAACTTTGCTCATAGTACCTCTGTACTAAATAAACCACATTTGCCAGTGCAAGTAGTGCAGCAACAGTTGGTAGCAGAATTGGTAGTGAGTAATGCATGAAAAAATAGAACATATTGCGCTGGAATTGAACAGGCCCTGCACATGTTTGAGCAAAAAGTGAAACAAATGGCATTAATGCAACGGAGAAAACGAGCAAGGAAGAAATCTGTAATGCTATTTTTATATTTCTTGATATTATAATCTTTTTTGCTTTATTATTAAGACTTTGATATATTTTCTCAATGTAATCCTTATTGTCCCTAATATAAGCTATTAGTTCTTTTTCTACTATCTCTATAATAGGGTTTATGATTTCTTTTTCTTCCAAATGCTTATCTATATCCGTTTTTCGCATTTGCAAGTTTTGATTTATCTTATCCAAATCATCTCTTACTTTTTGCAGTAAATTTTTATGAGTAAAATATTTTAATAAAATCGGTAAAATTAAAGGGTCTTTTTCATAAATAAAAGTGAAAACATTCAAACTAACATTATCAGGTATTATTTCTTCTGACAGAGCCACTACGGCATTTATTTTTTCTATTTCTGTATGTCCATCAAGGTAAATGTGCTCATCGTAATAAGTCTTTGAGGTCAGATTTACCAAACATCCTTCTTTTGATCTCAAGAACTCTTTTTCACCAAATACCTTACCTAATGCTTTTGTATCAGATTTTATAATATTATTTAACATAAAACTTCTTCACTAATTACTTTATATACCTGGTTTAACACTATTTTTATGATATGTCTAATTTATTTAATTATTAATTATATTGCTTAATTAATAAATTAGACCCCATTCTGTTTGAAGGATAAAATTACTATGAGTTTTCCTAATTATTCCCAAGTTCATTATTGCTAGCCCTTTAATATATATTATTAAAATTTTAAGATAAAATACTCGTCTCCAGCAACCAAAACCAGCAAACACGAGAACAAGTTTCTTTTGGATCAATTGGTCTAGAGACTCATACTCCAGAAGAAATTGATTTCTTATCCATTCATGAATTTTTAAAAAAGATAAAAAAAGATATAGAAAGAAAGAAACCGATCAATAGAAATAAGTTTTTTTTATGGTTTAACAAAATATGCAAGAAAGATAAATTTAAAGAGTATAAAAAAGACGGAAATAAAATATTCGAAGAATTTACAGCTGTGATAGGTGGAGGAGGTTTATTAGGGAAAGATGGAAAAGATAGGTACGCTAAATTAGGAAATAGACAATCTATCTTTCCTAGGAACAAAAGGGACAGTATTTATGATTTTTTTAAAGAATATAGGGAGTTTATAGAAAAAGATTCAGAATATTATGATCCTAACCTTATTGCTTATAAGTGTACTGAAGCTAAAGAATACGATGCGGTTATTGTAGATGAAGTGCAGGATTTGACTGAGAGCACATTGGATTTAATATTAAAAAGTTTAAAAGATGAAAGTAAGGGTAATTTTTTATTATGTGGTGATGTTAATCAAGTGATACATCCAAGTTTTTTTTCTCTGTCTAGGTTAAAGTCTTCTCTCAGTAATAAATATGAGAAGAATCAAAAGTTAAAACTTTGTAATCTTGAGAAGAATTATCGTAATAGTAAGCAAGTTATTGAATTAGCCAACCGTATACTACACTTTAAGAATTATTGTTTTGCTCCAGAAGATAAGATGACAGAAGAGGAAAAAGAGCTTTTTTTTATGGAGAGTGATAAAGAGAACGATGGTAATGTCGGCTTTGTTGCTAAGGATAAAGAACAGGAAATGGCGGAAAAAGTATCTGGCTCTACAAATTGGGCTGTTTTAGTTCTGAATGATGAGAATAAAGAAGGTGCTCGTAAATTATTTGATACTCCACTTGTGTTTAATATACATGAAGCCAAAGGCTTAGAGTTTAAGAACGTGATTCTTTACAAGTTTACGTTCCATGAAGCTTACAATAAAGTATGGAATATAGTATGCCCAATCAAGGGAGAGGTTGGAAATGCTATTAAGGAAATCCGTGATTTGTACAATGCAAAGAACGCAAAGACTTCAAGAAATAAGAATAAGGAAGATAAATCTTTTGAGGAAGATAAATTTTATATGAATGCTCTGTATGTCGGAATTACTCGCGCTATTGGTAGTGCCTATATTATAGATGATGAAAAAAAGTGTAATTTATTGAAAGTAATAAAACCGAAGAAAATGGTTAGTGTAGATATTAAGAAAGAAGAATCCACTCCTGAAGAATGGAGAGATATGGCACTAAAGTTAACAGATGAAGGAAATGTAGAGCAAGCTGGAAATATAGTAATGAAATTGCAACACAAGGGAGAAAAAAAATATGCTCGAGAGATCACAGATGCGTTAAAAGCTAAAAAGTGCCGTATGGGAGAAGTAACAGATGCTGTAGTACAGTCTCCTTTAGACAATGATAAATCAGATTCAGAGTTAAAATTTGATATAAAAAGTAGCCAGAATAAGGCACTAGAGTTAATAGATGAAGGAAACAAAAAGCAAACTAAAAATATAGCGATAAAGGTCCAAGAAAAGCTTTCTTTAGACAAGAATGAATCAAGGCGAACAGGAGGGAACGTTTTAAAGAAAGACTGCCATAAGGCAAAGACTAGTTCTGACAAGGGTATTAAGGGTCTTTTTGACGCTATTGAAAGAAATAACTTTGAAAAGTTTAAGAAGGCAATAAGTAAGGTGGATAGTGTTGATGCTAAGGGTAATAAAGGTTTAACTCCTTTACATGCGGCAGCATTGGAAGGTTGCGATAATATAGCTAAGTTTCTTCTGGATCATAAAGCTGATGTTAATGCTAAGACTAGTAATGGTAAAACTCCTTTCCAGAAAAATGATGATTTTACTCCTTTGCATTTGGCAGCACAAGAAGGTCGCGATGGTGTGGTTGAGCTTCTTCTGAATCATGGAGCTGATGTTAATGCTAAGAGTAATGATAGTACTACTCCTTTATTG
>NZ_QPIP01000208.1 GCF_003344345.1 Wolbachia endosymbiont of Cylisticus convexus
AATCACAAAATTACTGACTGGAATAAATTTACTGAATTTGCTAAAAAATATGGTGGAAAAACTCTATCGGAAATGGCTAAGCTTTGGAGCAATGTTAGTATCCCAACGATTCATCGAGCTCTTAAAAAAATTGGACTCACACGCAAAAAAAGACATATGGATACAAAGAAAGGGACGAAGAAAAACGCGCTGAATTTTTGAAAATTATAGCAACAAAAGAACCTCAAAACTTAGTTTATATAGATGAGTCTGGCATTGATAACACCGAGGACTACCCTTATGGATATTGCCAGAAGGGACAGAGGTTTTATGCTCTAAAATCTGGTAAAAAAATTCAACGAATCAGTATGATTGCAGCCTTAAACGGCAGGAAAATAGTTGTTCCGTTAACATTTGAAGGCCACTGTAATATGTTAATAAATGGTTTGAGCAGTTTCTGACACCGATTTTGAAACCTGGACAAACTGTTATCCTTGATAATGCTACTTTTCATAAGTCTAATAAGATTACTGAATTTGCTAAAGGAGTTGGCGCAGAAATTTTATATCTACCGCCTTATTCTCCCGATTTTAACAAAATTGAGCATCATTGGTTTGCTATAAAAAACAGAGCTAGGAAAAACATCCCTCTATTCACATCTTTTCGTCATGCTGTTGATTCCGCTTTTCTATAAGCTTTTCGGACTATTATGAAAAGAGCTATACTTTTCGTCTAGGAAATAGATTTCTAATAGGAATTGATAACGCCTCTGCTAGGATTTTTGAAAATTGCGATAGGTATGCGACATAAAATCTTAATTTCACGGATTTTATGCTCCACCTAAATGATGCCAGCTTCCGATTGTTGATCATCCGTCAGCCCGATACCTTTTATGTGGAATTACAACGTTACTCTCAATTTTTGCCACCCCAGAATCTGCATACTTTATATTCTCTTTTGGCAACATTTTTTCCTGTTTTCGTATCTTAAAATCGTGCTCTGTGTGACACTGATAGAATTTGCCCATCTTCTCTTATAACAATTTCCGTTTTCATTGTGTTTACTCTTTTCTTTCCAGAATAAGACAATTTTCCTATCTTTTGGCCGTTGTATTGGTTACATCTGCTAATATCTTCAAAATTCTTTCTGGCCTGTCCTTTTTTATTGAGATTTTTTTAGCCAAAAGTGGTTCCATTTTCTTGAATAATCGGCAAATGTTTGAGTTATACAAGTTACTCAAGAATCGGTGTGTTATATAAGTTTGATAATACAGAATT
>NZ_QPIP01000209.1 GCF_003344345.1 Wolbachia endosymbiont of Cylisticus convexus
TGAAAATTGCGATAGGTATGCGACATAAAATCTTAATTTCACGGATTTTATGCTCCACCTAAATGATGCCAGCTTCCGATTGTTGATCATCCGTCAGCCCGATACCTTTTATGTGGAATTACAACGTTACTCTCAATTTTTGCCACCCCAGAATCTGCATACTTTATATTCTCTTTTGGCAACATTTTTTCCTGTTTTCGTATCTTAAAATCGTGCTCTGTGTGACACTGATAGAATTTGCCCATCTTCTCTTATAACAATTTCCGTTTTCATTGTGTTTACTCTTTTCTTTCCAGAATAAGACAATTTTCCTATCTTTTGGCCGTTGTATTGGTTACATCTGCTAATATCTTCAAAATTCTTTCTGGCCTGTCCTTTTTTATTGAGATTTTTTTAGCCAAAAGTGGTTCCATTTTCTTGAATAATCGGCAAATGTTTGAGTTATACAAGTTACTCAAGAATCGGTGTGTTATATAAGTTTGATAATACAGAATTGGCTTTGTTGCATAGCTAGAGTATTTTAAGGTGGTAATAAAGGAAAGGTTCTTGTTAAATATATGGTTACCAACACATTTTAGTAAAATAATCATTTTAATGAAAACATGCCGCAAAAAATGAGAGTCAGTAATCATGGTGAATATAATAAGTTTCTTCAAGGAAGAGGAAATATTTTTTATTTTGTCAGCGAAGCTATAGAAAATTGGTATGCAAACACTCCAAGAGTTGCGGGTACATTTATAGTGATAAAGTTGTGATTCTAATACATGTTCTTTTTAGAATTGGTCTAAGGCAAGCTGTAGGTTTTGTAAAAGGTTATATGATGCAAAAACCTTAAGGTTACACGCAAGCTTCCAGAAGATTCAAAACTTGAAAATTGATGATCGTAGAATTGACAAATGTGATTTGGAAAATATTGAAATTGCTATAGATAGCACGAGAGTTAGTATCTACAATAACAATGGTGGCCATAGTAAACTTAATATTCGAGAAAGAAAATACAATCGTTATGATCAAGTAAGAAAACTACACGTTGTTTTAAACATAAACGATAAGAAAGCAATAAGCATACTAATTTCCGGACTATTTATCGGTCTGTGATGTGTTAAGTGATAAGTATATTCTATTCGAGCAGATGCAGCTTATGATATAAGAAGTGTGTATAAAGAATGCAGGAAATACAACATTATACCTGTTATTCGGCCTAGGAAGGATACTAGAGCTGACTACTTATCAGAAAGAAACAAGTAGAATATTGTAAGTTAAAAATATGATATAAAGGAGATAAGAGGGAAGATAACTCCACTCACTATAGGAATGGAGTTATCACGGGCGTGTGCGACCGCTAGAATAATGGCTATACAACCGTGCTCATCAAGGTACACTAGCCCTATCTCTCGATACGTTTGAATAGTTGTGTGGGACATACATATGCACCCGTTTACAATCTTAAATTAACTAAAACTAATCGAGGTTATTATGATTACATCTTATCAAAATTTTATTGGCATTGATATCGGAAAATTTAAAAATGTTGCTGCAGTTCACAACCAAAAGAACACTATCAAGTTTGATAATAATGCTGCTGGTTGGCAACAATTGTTTCAAAATTTTTCAAATATTCTACCTAATTCTTTTGTAACTTTGGAAAATACAGGAAAATATGAGCTTGGCTTAGCACACTTTCTGGTTGATAAGAATGTTGCTGTACATCGAGCTAATACTCGCAAAGTAAAAAGCTTTACCTTATCTCATGGAATTTTAGCAAAGTCTGATCAATCAGATGCAAGAGCCCTTGCTCAATATGGATTTGAGCGTTATAGTACTCTATCTCTATTTGTGCCTATGTCAAAAGAACAAACAGCCTTAGCTGCACTTTGTCAACGTCGTGATGACCTTACACAAATAAGAGCTCAAGAGAAATGTAGACTGAAAGCACCTGAAAACGACTATATAAAAGAAAGTTGCCAAAAAACTATTGACTTTTTTAACAGTCAAATAGATGAGCTCAATGATGCCATACAAAAAATTATCGATGAGAATCCAGAGTTAAAAAAGCGCCAAAAAATCATAAGAACAGTACCAGGAATAGGTAAAAAGTTATCACAAGATTTTGTATGCTTGATGCCAGAACTTGGCTACTTAAGCAGGCAAGAAGTTGCTAGTCTTGCTGGAGTTGCCCCGCATCCAAAAGAAAGTGGTAAAGCTATTGGTTATCGCAGAATAAGTGGTGGCAGAAGGAACGTTCGTGAAAAGCTTTTTACATCTGCGATGGCTGCTTCAAGGACTAAATCTGCACTTGGTGCTTTTTATTCTGCTCTCATTGGTAGAGGTAAAAAGAAGATGGTAGTCATAACAGCTCTAATGCGCAAAATTATAGTGATTGCTAATGCAAGGCTTAAAGAAGCAATTAACGCAAATTTTTAAAATCTGCATAAGAAAATAGGTTAATGAATATGCGCGCCACACAAATTTAAAGCACATATTCATTAATCATAAGATCTAAGCAGTGGTAGTTGTTTGATATAAATTTCTTTCTGTAATGAACTAGGGTTTTTATTGCCAAAAATACGTTTTTCAATTGAATAAGAATACAAAACTATAAATAAGAGTTGTAATAAGACTAAATTCAAAAAATTTTAAAAAACATAGTTGATG
>NZ_QPIP01000210.1 GCF_003344345.1 Wolbachia endosymbiont of Cylisticus convexus
CATCAACTATGTTTTTTAAAATTTTTTGAATTTAGTCTTATTACAACTCTTATTTATAGTTTTGTATTCTTATTCAATTGAAAAACGTATTTTTGGCAATAAAAACCCTAGTTCATTACAGAAAGAAATTTATATCAAACAACTACCACTGCTTAGATCTTATGATTAATGAATATGTGCTTTAAATTTGTGTGGCGCGCATATTCATTAACCTATTTTCTTATGCAGATTTTAAAAATTTGCGTTAATTGCTTCTTTAAGCCTTGCATTAGCAATCACTATAATTTTGCGCATTAGAGCTGTTATGACTACCATCTTCTTTTTACCTCTACCAATGAGAGCAGAATAAAAAGCACCAAGTGCAGATTTAGTCCTTGAAGCAGCCATCGCAGATGTAAAAAGCTTTTCACGAACGTTCCTTCTGCCACCACTTATTCTGCGATAACCAATAGCTTTACCACTTTCTTTTGGATGCGGGGCAACTCCAGCAAGACTAGCAACTTCTTGCCTGCTTAAGTAGCCAAGTTCTGGCATCAAGCATACAAAATCTTGTGATAACTTTTTACCTATTCCTGGTACTGTTCTTATGATTTTTTGGCGCTTTTTTAACTCTGGATTCTCATCGATAATTTTTTGTATGGCATCATTGAGCTCATCTATTTGACTGTTAAAAAAGTCAATAGTTTTTTGGCAACTTTCTTTTATATAGTCGTTTTCAGGTGCTTTCAGTCTACATTTCTCTTGAGCTCTTATTTGTGTAAGGTCATCACGACGTTGACAAAGTGCAGCTAAGGCTGTTTGTTCTTTTGACATAGGCACAAATAGAGATAGAGTACTATAACGCTCAAATCCATATTGAGCAAGGGCTCTTGCATCTGATTGATCAGACTTTGCTAAAATTCCATGAGATAAGGTAAAGCTTTTTACTTTGCGAGTATTAGCTCGATGTACAGCAACATTCTTATCAACCAGAAAGTGTGCTAAGCCAAGCTCATATTTTCCTGTATTTTCCAAAGTTACAAAAGAATTAGGTAGAATATTTGAAAAATTTTGAAACAATTGTTGCCAACCAGCAGCATTATTATCAAACTTGATAGTGTTCTTTTGGTTGTGAACTGCAGCAACATTTTTAAATTTTCCGATATCAATGCCAATAAAATTTTGATAAGATGTAATCATAATAACCTCGATTAGTTTTAGTTAATTTAAGATTGTAAACGGGTGCATATGTATGTCCCACACAACTATTCAAACGTATCGAGAGATAGGGCTAGTGTACCTTGATGAGCACGGTTGTATAGCCATTATTCTAGCGGTCGCACACGCCCGTGATAACTCCATTCCTATAGTGAGTGGAGTTATCTTCCCTCTTATCTCCTTTATATCATATTTTTAACTTACAATATTCTACTGTTTACTGGAGTGGTCAATACACCTACGACAATGTTGCCAACAATTTAAAACTTGAAAAAAGTATTTCCAGAAAACTTTTATGTCCAAAAGTAAGAGCTCCATTTATTTATGACGCTAATGACGAACTAATTATCAGCTTTAATGTAGTGGATTAATAATGAGCATATTATTTAAATGGAATGTTATGAACAGTAAAGAAAGATTTGCCATACGAGTTAGTTATGAACCTGATAGGTTGGCAGAGGTATATTTATTAGACGCCTACACAAAATTAATGCCAGTGCTAAAGTATTCAGTAAATGCAAATAAAAAAGAACTTCAAGGAGGATCAAATGTTAACAGTAAGCTTATATGCAAGAGTTTCTTCAGAAAAACAAGTACAAGAGAATACGATTGCAAGTCAACTTTCAGCTTTAGAAAATAAAATTAAAGCAGATGGGCATGAATTGCTAGATGAACATAAATTCGTTGATAATGGCTATAGTGGATCTAATTTAGTTCGTCCTGCCTTAGAAAAATTACGTAATAAAGTAGCAGAAGGTAAAATTGACATAATCTATATTCATTCTCCTGATCGTTTATCGCGTAAATATGCATATCAGATGGTTTTACTTGAAGAATTACAGAAAGCAAAAGTAGAAGTAATTTTTTTAAA
>NZ_QPIP01000211.1 GCF_003344345.1 Wolbachia endosymbiont of Cylisticus convexus
GTACATACTGTAATTGCTATTGAATGATGGAGAGACATACTCCATTATTTTAGCACGAAGTAACAAATTCAATGAATTAGTTCTTCAAGAATAATTTAAACTTTTACAGTAGGAGTAGTCTCATGAAACATTATAGCGGGTTAGATGTCTCACTCAAAGAAACTTTTATTAGTATCATTGATGAGAAAGGAAAAATTGTTAAAGAAGGGGTTGTTGCAAGTGAAAGCAGTGCAATAGCTGAGTTTCTGCTTGGTCAAAACAAAAAATACGAGTCCATAGGAATAGAAAGCGGGCAATTATCAATATCGATGTGCAAAGAGTTGAGGAATCTTGGATTACCAGTAACTTGTGTAGATGCAAGGCATATGGCAGCAGCATTATCTGCGAGAATCAATAAGAATGATAAAAATGATGCAAGAGGCATAGCACAAATGATGAGAGTTGGGCTATTTAAGGAGGTATTAGTAAAATCAGACGAAGCTTGTCAGGTTAAAATAATACTTGGAAGCAGAAGACAATTAATACGTTGCAGAGAGCAAATTGCGGGAACAATAAGGGGATTACTGAAAATATACGGGATAAAAGTTAATCAACGTCTTAGTTCTGCAAACTTTGCTTTAAAAGTGCAAGAAATGGTTAATAATCTAGATGAAATTAGCCAAACCTCAATTGAATCATTAGTACATAGTTTAGAAATAATAGAAGAATCAACAAGAAAACTTGATAAAATGCTCTCAGAACAAAGCAAAAAAGATGAGGATTGTAAATTATTAACTACTGTTCCAGGAGTTGGTATTATAGTAGCAATGACATATAAAGCTGCAATAGATGATCTGCATAGGTTTGAAACATCTTATACAGTTGGAGCCTATATGGGATTAAGTCCAAGACAGTACGCTTCTGGTGAGATTGATCGACACGGAAGTATATCAAAAATGGGACCAGTGGACTGTAGGAATATGTTATATGAAGCCGCGCAGGTCTTACTGGTAAAATGTAAAAGGACATTTAAATTAAGAAGCTGGGGATTGAAGCTTAAAAAGAAAAAGGGCATGAAAAAAGCAATTGTTGCAGTAGCAAGAAAATTAGCCGTGATTATGCACAAGATGCTAATCGATAGAAAAGAGTTTTGCTATCAATAAACACTAAAGAAGTATAAAACAATAATTTTACTGAAAGTAAAGATAGCAATGCCGATGGAAGGGATAAGCAAGAGGATAAGTTGAAGCATAGACTTCGTGGCGTACATGTTGCCGTCCACTTCCGCCTACAAGTATAGTGCGGCTTGGCTACAATATAAATTAGCCATATTAGACCGCGGAGAGAACAATGGAAGCATGCTACTTTTAACTTATGTAAAATCATTAAGACTATAGAGGAAAAGAATGATACCTTAGTTTTTATAAGCTTAATGAATATGTGGATAAATACTTTAAGTTTGTGTGGACGTATTTATCCACATATTCATTGGCTACATAGTTTAAAAGAGATTAATTGGAAATTAGTGTTGATGTTTTTATTGCCAATAAAACCTCTTTTGATTGAATAAGATAATACAATAATAAATAAAAGGTTGTATTAGAGCTGAATTTTACATCAAAAAATATTTTTCATGATACAAAAAATTATTGTTGACTTTTATGCAATTAGAGAACTTATGCAATTAGAGAACTTATTCACAGCTATGCTATTGCTATATAGAAGCAGTTTTAGGGCTATACTCCTCAGTAAACAGTCTACCGTCTCTTACTAAAGAGTTAGCAAGGATAAGTAATTTTCTCATTGCAGCAGTAGAGGTAACTTTATATGGTTTTTTATATTGATTGTATAGCCTATCAAAGAAGATTTTTATATAAGAATTGTACCTTTGCGCACTAAGAATGCACATATGTAAAACCTTTCTAATTTGTGATCTACCACCCTGAATACACCTTTTTCCCTTACTGGAACCACTATCTCGATTAAAAGGTGCAACTCCGGAAAGGCTCGATATTTCTTTATGTTGGAGAGTTCCAAGCTCGGGTAAATAACAAATAAAAGTAATAGCTGTTATTGCACCTACACCAGGTATACTAGTTATTGACATATACTTTTTTTTAAGCTCTTGATTTTTATCGACTAATTCCATTAGCTCATCAACTATGTTTTTTAAAATTTTTTGAATTTAGTCTTATTACAACTCTTATTTATAGTTTTGTATTCTTATTCAATTGAAAAACGTATTTTTGGCAATAAAAACCCTAGTTCATTACAGAAAGAAATTTATATCAAACAACTACCACTGCTTAGATCTTATGATTAATGAATATGTGCTTTAAATTTGTGTGGCGCGCATATTCATTAACCTATTTTCTTATGCAGATTTTAAAAATTTGCGTTAATTGCTTCTTTAAGCCTTGCATTAGCAATCACTATAATTTTGCGCATTAGAGCTGTTATGACTACCATCTTCTTTTTACCTCTACCAATGAGAGCAGAATAAAAAGCACCAAGTGCAGATTTAGTCCTTGAAGCAGCCATCGCAGATGTAAAAAGCTTTTCACGAACGTTCCTTCTGCCACCACTTATTCTGCGATAACCAATAGCTTTACCACTTTCTTTTGGATGCGGGGCAACTCCAGCAAGACTAGCAACTTCTTGCCTGCTTAAGTAGCCAAGTTCTGGCATCAAGCATACAAAATCTTGTGATAACTTTTTACCTATTCCTGGTACTGTTCTTATGATTTTTTGGCGCTTTTTTAACTCTGGATTCTCATCGATAATTTTTTGTATGGCATCATTGAGCTCATCTATTTGACTGTTAAAAAAGTCAATAGTTTTTTGGCAACTTTCTTTTATATAGTCGTTTTCAGGTGCTTTCAGTCTACATTTCTCTTGAGCTCTTATTTGTGTAAGGTCATCACGACGTTGACAAAGTGCAGCTAAGGCTGTTTGTTCTTTTGACATAGGCACAAATAGAGATAGAGTACTATAACGCTCAAATCCATATTGAGCAAGGGCTCTTGCATCTGATTGATCAGACTTTGCTAAAATTCCATGAGATAAGGTAAAGCTTTTTACTTTGCGAGTATTAGCTCGATGTACAGCAACATTCTTATCAACCAGAAAGTGTGCTAAGCCAAGCTCATATTTTCCTGTATTTTCCAAAGTTACAAAAGAATTAGGTAGAATATTTGAAAAATTTTGAAACAATTGTTGCCAACCAGCAGCATTATTATCAAACTTGATAGTGTTCTTTTGGTTGTGAACTGCAGCAACATTTTTAAATTTTCCGATATCAATGCCAATAAAATTTTGATAAGATGTAATCATAATAACCTCGATTAGTTTTAGTTAATTTAAGATTGTAAACGGGTGCATATGTATGTCCCACACAACTATTCAAACGTATCGAGAGATAGGGCTAGTGTACCTTGAT
>NZ_QPIP01000212.1 GCF_003344345.1 Wolbachia endosymbiont of Cylisticus convexus
CAAGAGTCTTCCTCTGTCGTTCAATCATTCTCTTTTTCCATTTCGGTAGCTCAGTATTACGTTTACCTAGCAAATCAGCAAGTTTACGTACGTGATGTACTTCAATCTGCTCTTGTGATTTACATAAGTTTGTGCCAATAGTCTTTGCTCTATTTCACTACGCTTATTCCATATTGGTATAAGGTTATCACTTATGCTTACCCATTTATTTCATTTTAGTGATACAGCACCAAAGTGTGTAATTAATGGTATCTTTGATGGTAAACGATCTACTCTGATTTGGATGACTTTTCGTTTTTCACCTTCATCGTTTTCAATCATCGCACCAAATTTTCTATAAATTTTCCTGCAAGTTGTTTTGTATTTAGATGCTAAAGTCTTTACTAATGATACTTCCATCACATACTTCAAATAACTTAGTGTGTGAAGGTTGTAGGCCATTTTGTAATATTGTACAATTCCTCGATATTCAGTTTGATACTGAGCAACAATACTGTAAGCTGTATCAAATATACGTTGAGGTAAATGTATAGGCTTTCCACAACGCATACACTTTTTCTGCTTTATATGATGTGTACTAGACACAACTTAATCTGACAGGCAAGAATTAACTGACAGAAGGATTGAGGTAGTTAAAACTAATATCAGTCTCTTGTTTGATGCTACTAATATTTTTCTGAAAAGCAATATGTTTGCTATCAAGAAAAGTCTGCATCGGTGTTTTGCCATAGCAATATTTACCTGAATGAGGTCTTGTCTCATTGTAAGAACGCAACCAATGATCAACATCTATCTGCAAATCTTCCAAAGAACTGTAGATTTTCTTTCTAAAGATAATATTGTAACACTCATCTTGAATGTTCAAAAAAGTGTGTCAAACCGAAAAAAAGTAATTTATATCAATTTAAAAATGGAGGTTTGACAATGAGTCAAAAAGTAGTAAACAGAACTAACGGATTGGTAGATTATAAAGAGTTGGAAACAAATATCCTGTCGTCTATACGAGAAGGAAGACCGTTGACAGGAAAGGAGGGAGCATTAACACCATTTATAAAAAAGCTGCTGGAGGCGAGTCTAGAAGGTGAAATAGAAAACCATTTATTAGCTGAAAGTGAAGAAAATAATCGCAGAAATGGGAGGAATGGAAAGACTTTACGTACAAGTGCAGGTTCATTTGAGCTGTTAACGCCAAGAGATAGAGAAGGAAGTTTTGAGCCGCAAATAGTCAAAAAAAGGCAAACAAGCTTACATCCAGAGCTTGAAACGAAGATTTTGAGCACATTTGCCAGTGGTATGAGCTATAGAGATATAGCGTCACACGTTGAGGAAATTTATGATCACAAAATATCGGTAGCAGAGATATCAAGTATTACCGACAAATTACTGCCTATAATCAATGAATGGCGTAGTCGTCCACTGCAATCAGTATACCCGATAGTATTTATGGATGGGATGTTCTTTAAGGTCAAGGAGGATGGACATTGCGTAAGTAAATGTATGTACAATATATTGGGCATAGACCAAAATGGCAGAAAAGAAGTCCTGGGCTTTTATTTGGCTGAAAGTGAAGGAGCTAACTTTTGGTTGGAAGTGCTAAATAACCTCAAAGAAAGAGGAGTAGAAGATATTCTGATTGCATGTGTAGATGGGCTAAAAAGCTTTCCTGCAGCCATCAACAGTGTATTTCCCAGTGCAGAAGTGCAGCTATGTATAGTACACCAAATAAGAAATTCTCTGAAATATGTATCCAGT
>NZ_QPIP01000213.1 GCF_003344345.1 Wolbachia endosymbiont of Cylisticus convexus
ACTGGATACATATTTCAGAGAATTTCTTATTTGGTGTACTATACATAGCTGCACTTCTGCACTGGGAAATACACTGTTGATGGCTGCAGGAAAGCTTTTTAGCCCATCTACACATGCAATCAGAATATCTTCTACTCCTCTTTCTTTGAGGTTATTTAGCACTTCCAACCAAAAGTTAGCTCCTTCACTTTCAGCCAAATAAAAGCCCAGGACTTCTTTTCTGCCATTTTGGTCTATGCCCAATATATTGTACATACATTTACTTACGCAATGTCCATCCTCCTTGACCTTAAAGAACATCCCATCCATAAATACTATCGGGTATACTGATTGCAGTGGACGACTACGCCATTCATTGATTATAGGCAGTAATTTGTCGGTAATACTTGATATCTCTGCTACCGATATTTTGTGATCATAAATTTCCTCAACGTGTGACGCTATATCTCTATAGCTCATACCACTGGCAAATGTGCTCAAAATCTTCGTTTCAAGCTCTGGATGTAAGCTTGTTTGCCTTTTTTTGACTATTTGCGGCTCAAAACTTCCTTCTCTATCTCTTGGCGTTAACAGCTCAAATGAACCTGCACTTGTACGTAAAGTCTTTCCATTCCTCCCATTTCTGCGATTATTTTCTTCACTTTCAGCTAATAAATGGTTTTCTATTTCACCTTCTAGACTCGCCTCCAGCAGCTTTTTTATAAATGGTGTTAATGCTCCCTCCTTTCCTGTCAACGGTCTTCCTTCTCGTATAGACGACAGGATATTTGTTTCCAACTCTTTATAATCTACCAATCCGTTAGTTCTGTTTACTACTTTTTGACTCATTGTCAAACCTCCATTTTTAAATTGATATAAGTTCAAAAAAGTGTGTCAAACCGAAAAAAAGTAATATTCCCCAAACAACAAGAGTCTTCCTCTGTCGTTCAATCATTCTCTTTTTCCATTTCGGTAGCTCAGTATTACGTTTACCTAGCAAATCAGCAAGTTTACGTACGTGATGTACTTCAATCTGCTCTTGTGATTTACATAAGTTTGTGCCAATAGTCTTTGCTCTATTTCACTACGCTTATTCCATATTGGTATAAGGTTATCACTTATGCTTACCCATTTATTTCATTTTAGTGATACAGCACCAAAGTGTGTAATTAATGGTATCTTTGATGGTAAACGATCTACTCTGATTTGGATGACTTTTCGTTTTTCACCTTCATCGTTTTCAATCATCGCACCAAATTTTCTATAAATTTTCCTGCAAGTTGTTTTGTATTTAGATGCTAAAGTCTTTACTAATGATACTTCCATCACATACTTCAAATAACTTAGTGTGTGAAGGTTGTAGGCCATTTTGTAATATTGTACAATTCCTCGATATTCAGTTTGATACTGAGCAACAATACTGTAAGCTGTATCAAATATACGTTGAGGTAAATGTATAGGCTTTCCACAACGCATACACTTTTTCTGCTTTATATGATGTG
>NZ_QPIP01000214.1 GCF_003344345.1 Wolbachia endosymbiont of Cylisticus convexus
AATACCAATGCCCATTAAGGAGAGAGCGGATAGACAATAAAGAGAAAAAAAGTCCATACTGAAACAAGTAAAATAGCGGGGTAAAATAGGATTAAGATCAAAACTATTAGATGAACAAGTGGTGGAATCGGCAAGAAAAATGCTGAAGAAAGTAAGAAACAATGCATAAAAAAACTAAATGCTGTAATTGCTAGCAAAAAAGCATAGCATAACGGCTGTAGCAAAGATATGCTGCATTTCAAGAAACGCAGTAACTTCATGACTTAAAATTTGGAAGAGAAGAAAAACTATTTGCTCCTGCTCAATGCTGTAAAAAAACTAGATTGAATCATAGCCAACTTGAGCAAGTTGAAGTATGGATAGAAGAAAATCCTAATATTACTATTAAAGAAATGAGAATAAAGATTCAGAAAAAATTTGGTCTGAATGTCAGTAAGTCTACAGTGCACCGTAATATATGAAATTTTCATATATTACACCAACACAATGTACAAGATAAAAGAAAACAAGAGGAATTCAAAAAAAAATCTCAATGAAGTTATTGGCAAGTATCTTGGAAAAGAGCTGTTTTTCTTTGGAGAGTAGACCGGTGGAACTTCCCCACCAGTCTCTCGCAAAACTGTACGTAAAGTAGAGTGGGCAGCCAGCGAGTTACTTGTTAAGTACTTTTCCAACAACCCCTCTCCGAACCACGCATAATCGTTTCCGTATCACGTGGCTCTCCAATAATCTAACGTTTTAAGGAGTCACCATCATATTTTCCATATTGGATTTTCTTATGGCATTCATGACAAACAACAAGAGTCTTCCTCTGTCGTTCAATCATTCTCTTTTTCCATTTCGGTAGCTCAGTATTACGTTTACCTAGCAAATCAGCAAGTTTACGTACGTGATGTACTTCAATCTGCTCTTGTGATTTACATAAGTTTGTGCCAATAGTCTTTGCTCTATTTCACTACGCTTATTCCATATTGGTATAAGGTTATCACTTATGCTTACCCATTTATTTCATTTTAGTGATACAGCACCAAAGTGTGTAATTAATGGTATCTTTGATGGTAAACGATCTACTCTGATTTGGATGACTTTTCGTTTTTCACCTTCATCGTTTTCAATCATCGCACCAAATTTTCTATAAATTTTCCTGCAAGTTGTTTTGTATTTAGATGCTAAAGTCTTTACTAATGATACTTCCATCACATACTTCAAATAACTTAGTGTGTGAAGGTTGTAGGCCATTTTGTAATATTGTACAATTCCTCGATATTCAGTTTGATACTGAGCAACAATACTGTAAGCTGTATCAAATATACGTTGAGGTAAATGTATAGGCTTTCCACAACGCATACACTTTTTCTGCTTTATATGATGTG
>NZ_QPIP01000215.1 GCF_003344345.1 Wolbachia endosymbiont of Cylisticus convexus
AAGAGGAGAATGTTCGTAATCCTTGCTCATGCGTCTAAAATTGGAAAGCCAGGCAAAGGTTCGTTCTACAATCCAACGTTTAGGAATAACTTGAAATCCTGTATCAACCAATTTCTTGGTAATCGTTAGCAAACATCCAGTTTCCAACAAACATCGATTTTGTAATTTACCTTTGTATCCTTGGTCAGCAAAAAACCTACGTAATGTTGGAGCTTTGCATTTAGCTTGAACAAAAAGATACCATCACGGTCCTGAATGCTTGCGCTGTGTACTTCTACAGTAATTACAAGACCTAGTGTATCTACAATAATATGGCGTTTTCTACCCTTTATTTTTTTACCGGCATCATATCCTCTTGATCCCCTTTTTGAGTCGTTTTCACTGATTGACTGTCAATTATACCTACTGAAGGTGTCTCATTTTTACCAACCATTTTTCTTACCTCTTTTACTAGCATGTCATGTATTTTTTTCAATTTTCCATTATTACGCCGCCTGAGAAAATAGTCATACACCGTTTTCCATGGAGGAAAATCTTTTGGTAGCATTCTCCACTGGCAACCACCCCTCATTATATACCTTATTGCATTAATAATTGTTCTGGTGTTATGTTTTCTTGGTCGTCCTATCGCTCCTTGTGCAACATAGGGCTCTAAAATTTCCCATTCCTTGTCACTTATATCACTTGGATACAACTTACCCTCCTATTTTTTGCTTACCTCATCATACTCTTTTCTTCATTCCCTTTCAAGACAGGTTCTTAGGCTTTATTGCATAGCTAGGTAGAAAAAGTGTAAGTTACTGACAGAATTCATTATAAAACAGATATTCAACCAATTAAGAAAAATATGCCAGTCAAAATGAGAGTCAGTAACCAAAGTGAATATAACAAATTTCTCGAAGAAAGAGGAAATATTTTTCACTTTATTGATAAAGCCATGGAGAGTTGGTACGAAAATAGCCCAAAAGTAGCTGGTGGTAACTATATCTATAGCGATAGAGTAGTAATTTTAATACATATATCTATTTAGGATAGGTTTAAGACGGTTTTATAAAAGGGTATCTAGAAAAGATAGCTTAGAGTTATTAGCTATTAACATATAGTGATCAACATAACTATAAGTATGTTAAGGAAATAATCAACTTGATCAGGTACATGTTGTTTAAAATATAAAAAATAAAGAAGTATAGCTCTTTTCATAATAGTACAAACGAGGTAAAATAAGATTTTATAGTAGTGAAGGTAAGTATGCCAGCAGCATATAGTTATGATTTAAGAAAAAAAGCAATGGAATCACTAGAAGAAGGAGAAAGCAGAGAAGCAGTGGCAGCAAGATTTAAAATTGGAAGAACTACGTTATGGGAGTGGCAGCAAAGAAAAAAGAAACAGGAGATTTTCAGTCAAAAAAACTTGGAAATGGAGGTTATAGTGTGCCGTAGTGATGCAAGGAATGGTCAGAAAAGAGCAAACTGAGTACTTAAGCTACGCAATAGATGAGGGTGGGCCCCTCGGAGCCGATTTACAAGAGCAGGCTTCAAACAACCATAAGCTGCTTTGGTAAAGAGCCAAGGTAGTGAGCGTTATGGAAAAGGCGCAGTTATGTGTCATGTGTGAAATAGAGAGATGAACGAAAGTGAACCACTGATAAAGTGTCGAAACCATAACTGATGACGTCAAAACCAGGGGCTTATAACTCAACTGGGATAAATCTACCGGGAGCTTGTTTACGGGGTAGGAGGCGTCCGGCATAAAGGTGGCATGAATCTATTTTAGGCTATTGTGTAGAACTACGGGAACCTG
The DNA here is from genome assembly GCF_003344345.1 of Wolbachia endosymbiont of Cylisticus convexus. The sequence goes on from NZ_QPIP01000215.1 coordinate 1,801, forward strand.
TCGTTTCGATGATAAGGGAGAAATTCAAGGAGCTAAACTCTAAGGATGAGAGTACCAATGCGGAAAACAGGGGCGCGTAGTAGTGAAGAAGTTTCTGTAATGGAAATGGAGCGAAGGAGTTGAGTTATTCAGTTTTAATTATGTATCAACCGAAAGGGAGGAGTTAATGAATAAAACAAAGTCTTTTGATATACCAAAGCAACTTATTTGGAGGGCTTATAAACAAGTATCGAAAAATAAAGGTGCGGCTGGTGTGGATGAGGTATCGATAACAAGGTTTGAAGAGAACCTGAAGGATAATCTGTACAAACTATGGAATCGGATGTCATCAGGAAGTTATTTTCCAGAGCCTGTAAAAGCTGTAGCAATACCGAAAGATACGGGAGGGGGACAAAGAATTTTAGGTGTTCCTTCAGTATTCGACAGGATAGGGCAAACGGCCGCTTCTATGTATCTTGAGCCGCTAGTAGAACCAAAATTCCATGAAGATTCATATGGTTATAGACCGAATAAATCAGCACTGGATGCGGTAGATACGGCAAGGAAAAGATGCTGGAGGTATGATTGGACGATAGATCTAGATATATCCGGGTTTTTCGACAATTTGGATCACGAGTTGGCATTGCAAGCTATCAAGAAGCATACAAATTGCAAATGGGTCATACTATACGTTGAAAGGTGGATAAAATCCCCTATAAAACTTGCAGATGGCAGTAAGGTAGTTAGGGATAAAGGAGTTCCGCAAGGAGGTTCAGTTAGCCCAATCATCTCTAATATATTCATGCATCATGTGTTTGATATATGGATGAAAAAGAACTACCCGACGGTACCATTTGAGAGATATGTGGATGATGCGATAGTGCACTGCAGAACAGAGAAACAGGCAGAATTTGTGAAAGTAATGATCGAAGAAAGATTGGCTGAGTATAAGTTGAAATTACATCCTGAAAAGACACAGATAGTGTACTGTAAGGATGACAATAGGAGAGATGAATTTCCTAAACAAAG
>NZ_QPIP01000216.1 GCF_003344345.1 Wolbachia endosymbiont of Cylisticus convexus
CACCTACGACAATGTTGCCAACAATTTAAAACTTGAAAAAAGTATTTCCAGAAAACTTTTATGTCCAAAAGTAAGAGCTCCATTTATTTATGACGCTAATGACGAACTAATTATCAGCTTTAATGTAGTGGATTAATAATGAGCATATTATTTAAATGGAATGTTATGAACAGTAAAGAAAGATTTGCCATACGAGTTAGTTATGAACCTGATAGGTTGGCAGAGGTATATTTATTAGACGCCTACACAAAATTAATGCCAGTGCTAAAGTATTCAGTAAATGCAAATAAAAAAGAACTTCAAGGAGGATCAAATGTTAACAGTAAGCTTATATGCAAGAGTTTCTTCAGAAAAACAAGTACAAGAGAATACGATTGCAAGTCAACTTTCAGCTTTAGAAAATAAAATTAAAGCAGATGGGCATGAATTGCTAGATGAACATAAATTCGTTGATAATGGCTATAGTGGATCTAATTTAGTTCGTCCTGCCTTAGAAAAATTACGTAATAAAGTAGCAGAAGGTAAAATTGACATAATCTATATTCATTCTCCTGATCGTTTATCGCGTAAATATGCATATCAGATGGTTTTACTTGAAGAATTACAGAAAGCAAAAGTAGAAGTAATTTTTTTAAATAATCAGATTAATGATAGTCCAGAAGCTCATTTATTGTTACAAATGCAAGGTATGATAGCAGAATATGAACACACAAAGATTACTGAAAGATGTCGTCGAGGAAAAATTTATGCAGCTAAAAAAGGTAGTGTAAATGTAATGTGTAGAGCTCCTTACGGCTACCGTTATATAAATAAACAGATGGAAGGAGGGCAAGCTCGGTTTGAAGTTCATGAAGAAGAAGCGGAAGTGGTTCGTAAGCTATTTTCTTGGATAGGCAGAGAAAGAATGAGTGCTGGAGAAGTATGTCGCCAGCTAAATACCATGTCTATCATGTCAGCGAAGGGAAAATGCTGGAATAAAGGCACGCTTTGTGGTACACTAAAAAATCCTGTCTATAAAGGACAAGCAGCTTTTGGTAAAACAAAGGTAGGTGCAAAGCTGCCGCAAATAAGACCATACAAACATTCCTGTGAACAACCTAAAAAGAATAGTTCTACCTATCGTGTTGAAAGGGAACATTGGATTTACATTCCAGTACCTAAAATAGTTGATGAAGATTTGTTTGATATAGTTCAAAAGCAATTAGCTGAGAACGCAAAAAGGCAAAGAGCAAGACAAATAGGAACAACTAATCTATTGCAAGGCTTATTGGTATGCAAGCGTTGCCAGTATTCTTATTATGCTAAAAGATATGGCAAGTCTCAAAAAAAATGTTATCGTTGTATTGGCGCAGATGCTTACCGTTTTGCTGGTAATAAGATTTGTAATAGTAAAACAATTCGTGCTTCTACATTAGAGACAGCTGTGTGGGAAGAAGTTAAAAGCCTATTAAAAAATCCAAACAGAATTTTAAAGGAATATCAGCGTAGGCTTTCAGAACTTCAAAAATCACCATGTGATCAAATAACTGATTCACTTAAAAAACAAGATGATAAGCTGAAACAAGGCATTTCAAGACTTATTGATAGCTATACTCAAGGGTATATTAGCAAAGAAGAATTTGAACCACGAATTAAAGCAGCAAAACAGAGCTTAAAAATAGTTGAAGAGGAAAAGAAAAAAATATTCAATCGAAAAAATCTACAACAAGAATTAACTCTCGTTGTAACCAATTTAGAAGAGTTTTTTTCCAATATTAAATCAAAGCTTGATGATTTAGATTGGCTAACTAAACGTAATGTTATCAGAATATTAGTTAAGCGAATTGAAGTTGATATTGAAGAAGTAAATATAGTGTTTCGAGTAAAAGATATATCTCATTCTACAGAACATAACAATGAAAAAGGTCAAAATTTACAACATTGTCGTAGTAGTCAATATATCTTGCACCACTTGTCCACATGACTATTATATAGCCAGGCTTGGCGTAGCAGGTTTTATGAATAATAGTGAGGATAAGAGAAGAAAAAAATTAGAAATTCGTATTCTATCAAGTAGAGGTAGGTTCTCTAATTGCATGAAAGTCAATAATAATTTTTTGTATCATGAAAAATATTTTTTGATATAAAATTCAGCTCTAATGCAACCTTTTATTTACTATTGTATTATCTTATTCAATCAAAAGGGGTTTTATTGGCAATAAAAACACCAGCACTAAATTTCTAATTAATCTCTTTTAAATTATGCAGCCAATGAATATGTGAATAAGTTCTCTAATTGCATAAAAGTCAACAATAATTTTTTGTATCATGAAAAATATTTTTTGATGTAAAATTCAGCTCTAATACAACCTTTTATTTATTATTGTATTATCTTATTCAATCAAAAGAGGTTTTATTGGCAATAAAAACATCAACACTAATTTCCAATTAATCTCTTTTAAACTATGTAGCCAATGAATATGTGGATAAATACGTCCACACAAACTTAAAGTATTTATCCACATATTCATTAAGCTTATAAAAACTAAGGTATCATTCTTTTCCTCTATAGTCTTAATGATTTTACATAAGTTAAAAGTAGCATGCTTCCATTGTTCTCTCCGCGGTCTAATATGGCTAATTTATATTGTAGCCAAGCCGCACTATACTTGTAGGCGGAAGTGGACGGCAACATGTACGCCACGAAGTCTATGCTTCAACTTATCCTCTTGCTTATCCCTTCCATCGGCATTGCTATCTTTACTTTCAGTAAAATTATTGTTTTATACTTCTTTAGTGTTTATTGATAGCAAAACTCTTTTCTATCGATTAGCATCTTGTGCATAATCACGGCTAATTTTCTTGCTACTGCAACAATTGCTTTTTTCATGCCCTTTTTCTTTTTAAGCTTCAATCCCCAGCTTCTTAATTTAAATGTCCTTTTACATTTTACCAGTAAGACCTGCGCGGCTTCATATAACATATTCCTACAGTCCACTGGTCCCATTTTTGATATACTTCCGTGTCGATCAATCTCACCAGAAGCGTACTGTCTTGGACTTAATCCCATATAGGCTCCAACTGTATAAGATGTTTCAAACCTATGCAGATCATCTATTGCAGCTTTATATGTCATTGCTACTATAATACCAACTCCTGGAACAGTAGTTAATAATTTACAATCCTCATCTTTTTTGCTTTGTTCTGAGAGCATTTTATCAAGTTTTCTTGTTGATTCTTCTATTATTTCTAAACTATGTACTAATGATTCAATTGAGGTTTGGCTAATTTCATCTAGATTATTAACCATTTCTTGCACTTTTAAAGCAAAGTTTGCAGAACTAAGACGTTGATTAACTTTTATCCCGTATATTTTCAGTAATCCCCTTATTGTTCCCGCAATTTGCTCTCTGCAACGTATTAATTGTCTTCTGCTTCCAAGTATTATTTTAACCTGACAAGCTTCGTCTGATTTTACTAATACCTCCTTAAATAGCCCAACTCTCATCATTTGTGCTATGCCTCTTGCATCATTTTTATCATTCTTATTGATTCTCGCAGATAATGCTGCTGCCATATGCCTTGCATCTACACAAGTTACTGGTAATCCAAGATTCCTCAACTCTTTGCACATCGATATTGATAATTGCCCGCTTTCTATTCCTATGGACTCGTATTTTTTGTTTTGACCAAGCAGAAACTCAGCTATTGCACTGCTTTCACTTGCAACAACCCCTTCTTTAACAATTTTTCCTTTCTCATCAATGATACTAATAAAAGTTTCTTTGAGTGAGACATCTAACCCGCTATAATGTTTCATGAGACTACTCCTACTGTAAAAGTTTAAATTATTCTTGAAGAACTAATTCATTGAATTTGTTACTTCGTGCTAAAATAATGGAGTATGTCTCTCCATCATTCAATAGCAATTACAGTATGTAC
>NZ_QPIP01000217.1 GCF_003344345.1 Wolbachia endosymbiont of Cylisticus convexus
GTGTGCCGTAGTGATGCAAGGAATGGTCAGAAAAGAGCAAACTGAGTACTTAAGCTACGCAATAGATGAGGGTGGGCCCCTCGGAGCCGATTTACAAGAGCAGGCTTCAAACAACCATAAGCTGCTTTGGTAAAGAGCCAAGGTAGTGAGCGTTATGGAAAAGGCGCAGTTATGTGTCATGTGTGAAATAGAGAGATGAACGAAAGTGAACCACTGATAAAGTGTCGAAACCATAACTGATGACGTCAAAACCAGGGGCTTATAACTCAACTGGGATAAATCTACCGGGAGCTTGTTTACGGGGTAGGAGGCGTCCGGCATAAAGGTGGCATGAATCTATTTTAGGCTATTGTGTAGAACTACGGGAACCTGTCGTTTCGATGATAAGGGAGAAATTCAAGGAGCTAAACTCTAAGGATGAGAGTACCAATGCGGAAAACAGGGGCGCGTAGTAGTGAAGAAGTTTCTGTAATGGAAATGGAGCGAAGGAGTTGAGTTATTCAGTTTTAATTATGTATCAACCGAAAGGGAGGAGTTAATGAATAAAACAAAGTCTTTTGATATACCAAAGCAACTTATTTGGAGGGCTTATAAACAAGTATCGAAAAATAAAGGTGCGGCTGGTGTGGATGAGGTATCGATAACAAGGTTTGAAGAGAACCTGAAGGATAATCTGTACAAACTATGGAATCGGATGTCATCAGGAAGTTATTTTCCAGAGCCTGTAAAAGCTGTAGCAATACCGAAAGATACGGGAGGGGGACAAAGAATTTTAGGTGTTCCTTCAGTATTCGACAGGATAGGGCAAACGGCCGCTTCTATGTATCTTGAGCCGCTAGTAGAACCAAAATTCCATGAAGATTCATATGGTTATAGACCGAATAAATCAGCACTGGATGCGGTAGATACGGCAAGGAAAAGATGCTGGAGGTATGATTGGACGATAGATCTAGATATATCCGGGTTTTTCGACAATTTGGATCACGAGTTGGCATTGCAAGCTATCAAGAAGCATACAAATTGCAAATGGGTCATACTATACGTTGAAAGGTGGATAAAATCCCCTATAAAACTTGCAGATGGCAGTAAGGTAGTTAGGGATAAAGGAGTTCCGCAAGGAGGTTCAGTTAGCCCAATCATCTCTAATATATTCATGCATCATGTGTTTGATATATGGATGAAAAAGAACTACCCGACGGTACCATTTGAGAGATATGTGGATGATGCGATAGTGCACTGCAGAACAGAGAAACAGGCAGAATTTGTGAAAGTAATGATCGAAGAAAGATTGGCTGAGTATAAGTTGAAATTACATCCTGAAAAGACACAGATAGTGTACTGTAAGGATGACAATAGGAGAGATGAATTTCCTAAACAAAGTTTTGATTGGGAATGTTCAAAAAAGTGTGTCAAACCGAAAAAAAGTAATAAATTGATATAAAAATGGAGGTTTGACAATGAGTCAAAAAGTAGTAAACAGAACTAACGGATTGGTAGATTATAAAGAGTTGGAAACAAATATCCTGTCGTCTATACGAGAAGGAAGACCGTTGACAGGAAAGGAGGGAGCATTAACACCATTTATAAAAAAGCTGCTGGAGGCGAGTCTAGAAGGTGAAATAGAAAACCATTTATTAGCTGAAAGTGAAGAAAATAATCGCAGAAATGGGAGGAATGGAAAGACTTTACGTACAAGTGCAGGTTCATTTGAGCTGTTAACGCCAAGAGATAGAGAAGGAAGTTTTGAGCCGCAAATAGTCAAAAAAAGGCAAACAAGCTTACATCCAGAGCTTGAAACGAAGATTTTGAGCACATTTGCCAGTGGTATGAGCTATAGAGATATAGCGTCACACGTTGAGGAAATTTATGATCACAAAATATCGGTAGCAGAGATATCAAGTATTACCGACAAATTACTGCCTATAATCAATGAATGGCGTAGTCGTCCACTGCAATCAGTATACCCGATAGTATTTATGGATGGGATGTTCTTTAAGGTCAAGGAGGATGGACATTGCGTAAGTAAATGTATGTACAATATATTGGGCATAGACCAAAATGGCAGAAAAGAAGTCCTGGGCTTTTATTTGGCTGAAAGTGAAGGAGCTAACTTTTGGTTGGAAGTGCTAAATAACCTCAAAGAAAGAGGAGTAGAAGATATTCTGATTGCATGTGTAGATGGGCTAAAAAGCTTTCCTGCAGCCATCAACAGTGTATTTCCCAGTGCAGAAGTGCAGCTATGTATAGTACACCAAATAAGAAATTCTCTGAAATATGTATCCAGT
>NZ_QPIP01000218.1 GCF_003344345.1 Wolbachia endosymbiont of Cylisticus convexus
TTTTGATTTTCTGGGTTACACATTCAGACCCAGGTTAGCAAGAAATAAAATAGGGAAGCATTTTGTTTCATTTCTCCCAGCAATTAGCAACAAGGCCAAGAAAAAGATTACTACAACCATAAGATCATGGAAAATGCTAAGAAATACGCATATAACATTAGAGGGGATGTCAGAGAAAGTAAATCCAATAGTCAGAGGCTGGTATCAGTACTATGGCAAATTTTACAGAACTGAGGTCTACAAATCTCTAAAGAATGTAGAGCGGCATCTAGAAAAGTGGGTCAAAAGGAAATATAAGAGACTCAGGGGTCACGGAAGACTAGCAAGACAATTTCTAGGAAAGGTGAGAAAGAGGTCTCCGGATATTTTCTATCACTGGACACTAGGGTTAGATCAAAAGGCTGAATAATGGAAGCTGTATAAGCTGAGAGGTTTACGTACAGTTTTGCGAGAGACTGGTGGGGAAGTTCCACTGGTCTACTCTCCGAACATTCCCAAAAAAGTGTGTCAAGCCGCATTTTTAGTTCAACTCAATTTTCAACCTATCTGGAAAGAAAATATCAAGTTGAGACATAGTTAAAGCCCAATTAGGGAGAGCCATAATCCACTTTTGCTCTACCTTTTTTATAGCACAATATACCTGTTTGTACAAGGCATTTGTACTAGTAAATGAACCCTTAGTTTTAGTAAATTTCCTGATTTGTCTATGCAACCCCTCAATTGGATTAGTGGTGTAAATCAGCTTCCTAACTGGCCCAGAATACTTAAAATAACTGGATAAGTTTTCCCAATTGTTCTGCCAGGATTTTATAACTAAAGGATACTTTTCTCCCCATTTTCCTTCCAGCTCAAGCAGATAATTCTCAGCAATTTCTTTACTTGAAGCACGATATATTTTTTTCAGA
>NZ_QPIP01000219.1 GCF_003344345.1 Wolbachia endosymbiont of Cylisticus convexus
ACTGGATACATATTTCAGAGAATTTCTTATTTGGTGTACTATACATAGCTGCACTTCTGCACTGGGAAATACACTGTTGATGGCTGCAGGAAAGCTTTTTAGCCCATCTACACATGCAATCAGAATATCTTCTACTCCTCTTTCTTTGAGGTTATTTAGCACTTCCAACCAAAAGTTAGCTCCTTCACTTTCAGCCAAATAAAAGCCCAGGACTTCTTTTCTGCCATTTTGGTCTATGCCCAATATATTGTACATACATTTACTTACGCAATGTCCATCCTCCTTGACCTTAAAGAACATCCCATCCATAAATACTATCGGGTATACTGATTGCAGTGGACGACTACGCCATTCATTGATTATAGGCAGTAATTTGTCGGTAATACTTGATATCTCTGCTACCGATATTTTGTGATCATAAATTTCCTCAACGTGTGACGCTATATCTCTATAGCTCATACCACTGGCAAATGTGCTCAAAATCTTCGTTTCAAGCTCTGGATGTAAGCTTGTTTGCCTTTTTTTGACTATTTGCGGCTCAAAACTTCCTTCTCTATCTCTTGGCGTTAACAGCTCAAATGAACCTGCACTTGTACGTAAAGTCTTTCCATTCCTCCCATTTCTGCGATTATTTTCTTCACTTTCAGCTAATAAATGGTTTTCTATTTCACCTTCTAGACTCGCCTCCAGCAGCTTTTTTATAAATGGTGTTAATGCTCCCTCCTTTCCTGTCAACGGTCTTCCTTCTCGTATAGACGACAGGATATTTGTTTCCAACTCTTTATAATCTACCAATCCGTTAGTTCTGTTTACTACTTTTTGACTCATTGTCAAACCTCCATTTTTAAATTGATATAAATTACTTTTTTCGGTTGACACACTTTTTTGAACATTCCCAAAAATACTTCTGATTGTGTAACAGTACACAGATTACAGTTAGTGAATATGTTGAATGGATTGGAAGCATTTTTTGATTTTAAACTACAGTCAACATCCTAGTTCTGTAATTCTTGATATGATTTGGATCAAAAGCACTTTTGGATGTCAGGATACCGAAAATGATATGGAGTAGCTTACGCATTGCAGCTCCCACAATTGCCATATTATGCTTACCCTTCTTCTTTAGTCTTTGGCAAAAACTCACAATGATAGGATTGTGATTCTTGGCTACTATGGCAGGAAAGAAAAGGGCCTTACGTAATGTTTGTGAACCTGATTTACTTAATCTTGGTTTAGAATGTACAGATGAACCTGATGTTATATTTTTCGGTATAACTCCTGTATATGCTGCCAATTGCCTGGCATCTCTAAAAGCTTTTATGTCAGGGATTTCAGCTAAAATAGCCATTGCTGATTCCTCTCCTATTCCTGGAATAGTCAATAGAAGCTGAAAATTTTCCAACAATTCTTTGTGCTGCTTTAATAGTTTGCGTATGGAGTTTTTTATTATTTCTATTTTTTTAACTATATTCGTTGCAACAAGCATTTGCAACTTCTTTAGGCAGTCTCTCTTTTTTTTCTAGGTGGTTATTTACTAATTCTTTTAACGCAACTGAGCAACGATAAAGATGTTTTAATTTTTTCATTTCAGAAGAAGGTGGTGTCCAACGAGTTGGTTCCTGTCTTTGGCAATAATCAGCAATAATTTCTGCATCAGTCTGATCATTCTTTTGTCTTACGAGCTTACTCCTTGTATAAGATTTAATACAATAAGGATTTACAACACTAACAAAATGTCCAGCATTGTGCAGAAATTCAGCCAAAGCTTCGCTATAACAACCACATGCATGACTTTACTTCTTCCACATTATGCTTTTGTAGAAAACTCAGCAGACCTTGAAACCCAAGATCATCGTTCTTAAAGCTCCTTTTCCTAGTTTCACGCTTTTCTTTTTTACTTATGAATGAAAGAAAAACATCAAAGCGATCTTTTGATACATCAATTCCAAGAAAGTTGTTGATCATATATAACCCCATACGTTACCATTTAAAACGAAAAGTAAGGCTAACCTTGTGGATACAGAATTAGAGCCATTTAGGTCTTTCTACGATACCGTCCAGCCTATACTTTTGAGGAGGGAACTCTTATCTTTCTTACAGATTTTATATCTAAGAGGAGAAACAGAGTTCTTCCCTCCTCCACCTAATGCTTAAGCTTAAAACATTAGATGCTTTTTACAAGATAC
>NZ_QPIP01000220.1 GCF_003344345.1 Wolbachia endosymbiont of Cylisticus convexus
CCAGAGCTTGAAACGAAGATTTTGAGCACATATGCCAGTGGCATGGGGTACAGAGACATAGCGTCACATGTAGAGGAAATTTACGATCATAAAATATCCGCAGCAGAGATATCAAGTATTACCGACAAATTACTGCCAGTAATCAATGAATGGCGCGGTCGTCCACTACAATCAGTATACCCAATAGTGTTCATGGATGGCATGTTTTTTAAGGTCAAGGAAGACGGGCATTGCATAAGTAAATGTATGTATAACATATTAGCAAAATGGCAGAAAAGAAGTTTTATTTGGCTGAAAATGAGGGATTGGTTGGGAGTGCTAAACGATCTTAAAGAAAGATACCGTCTTGCTAGTCAACAAAAAAATTACTCAAGCTGTATCATAAAATCAAAAAATACTTCTGATTGTGTAACAGTACACAGATTACAGTTAGTGAATATGTTGAATGGATTGGAAGCATTTTTTGATTTTAAACTACAGTCAACATCCTAGTTCTGTAATTCTTGATATGATTTGGATCAAAAGCACTTTTGGATGTCAGGATACCGAAAATGATATGGAGTAGCTTACGCATTGCAGCTCCCACAATTGCCATATTATGCTTACCCTTCTTCTTTAGTCTTTGGCAAAAACTCACAATGATAGGATTGTGATTCTTGGCTACTATGGCAGGAAAGAAAAGGGCCTTACGTAATGTTTGTGAACCTGATTTACTTAATCTTGGTTTAGAATGTACAGATGAACCTGATGTTATATTTTTCGGTATAACTCCTGTATATGCTGCCAATTGCCTGGCATCTCTAAAAGCTTTTATGTCAGGGATTTCAGCTAAAATAGCCATTGCTGATTCCTCTCCTATTCCTGGAATAGTCAATAGAAGCTGAAAATTTTCCAACAATTCTTTGTGCTGCTTTAATAGTTTGCGTATGGAGTTTTTTATTATTTCTATTTTTTTAACTATATTCGTTGCAACAAGCATTTGCAACTTCTTTAGGCAGTCTCTCTTTTTTTTCTAGGTGGTTATTTACTAATTCTTTTAACGCAACTGAGCAACGATAAAGATGTTTTAATTTTTTCATTTCAGAAGAAGGTGGTGTCCAACGAGTTGGTTCCTGTCTTTGGCAATAATCAGCAATAATTTCTGCATCAGTCTGATCATTCTTTTGTCTTACGAGCTTACTCCTTGTATAAGATTTAATACAATAAGGATTTACAACACTAACAAAATGTCCAGCATTGTGCAGAAATTCAGCCAAAGCTTCGCTATAACAACCACATGCATGACTTTACTTCTTCCACATTATGCTTTTGTAGAAAACTCAGCAGACCTTGAAACCCAAGATCATCGTTCTTAAAGCTCCTTTTCCTAGTTTCACGCTTTTCTTTTTTACTTATGAATGAAAGAAAAACATCAAAGCGATCTTTTGATACATCAATTCCAAGAAAGTTGTTGATCATATATAACCCCATACGTTACCATTTAAAACGAAAAGTAAGGCTAACCTTGTGGATACAGAATTAGAGCCATTTAGGTCTTTCTACGATACCGTCCAGCCTATACTTTTGAGGAGGGAACTCTTATCTTTCTTACAGATTTTATATCTAAGAGGAGAAACAGAGTTCTTCCCTCCTCCACCTAATGCTTAAGCTTAAAACATTAGATGCTTTTTACAAGATAC
>NZ_QPIP01000221.1 GCF_003344345.1 Wolbachia endosymbiont of Cylisticus convexus
CCAGAGCTTGAAACGAAGATTTTGAGCACATTTGCCAGTGGTATGGAGATATAGCTTCACATGTTGAGGAAATATATGATCACAAAATATCGGCAGCAGAGATATCAAGTATAATTACTGCCTATAATTAATGAATGGCGCAGTTGTCCACTGCAATCCGTATACCCAATAGTGTTTATGGTTTTTTAAGGAGTTGCGTAAGTAAATGTATGTATAACATATTAGCAAAATGGCAGAAAAGAAGTTTTATTTGGCTGAAAATGAGGGATTGGTTGGGAGTGCTAAACGATCTTAAAGAAAGATACCGTCTTGCTAGTCAACAAAAAAATTACTCAAGCTGTATCATAAAATCAAAAAATACTTCTGATTGTGTAACAGTACACAGATTACAGTTAGTGAATATGTTGAATGGATTGGAAGCATTTTTTGATTTTAAACTACAGTCAACATCCTAGTTCTGTAATTCTTGATATGATTTGGATCAAAAGCACTTTTGGATGTCAGGATACCGAAAATGATATGGAGTAGCTTACGCATTGCAGCTCCCACAATTGCCATATTATGCTTACCCTTCTTCTTTAGTCTTTGGCAAAAACTCACAATGATAGGATTGTGATTCTTGGCTACTATGGCAGGAAAGAAAAGGGCCTTACGTAATGTTTGTGAACCTGATTTACTTAATCTTGGTTTAGAATGTACAGATGAACCTGATGTTATATTTTTCGGTATAACTCCTGTATATGCTGCCAATTGCCTGGCATCTCTAAAAGCTTTTATGTCAGGGATTTCAGCTAAAATAGCCATTGCTGATTCCTCTCCTATTCCTGGAATAGTCAATAGAAGCTGAAAATTTTCCAACAATTCTTTGTGCTGCTTTAATAGTTTGCGTATGGAGTTTTTTATTATTTCTATTTTTTTAACTATATTCGTTGCAACAAGCATTTGCAACTTCTTTAGGCAGTCTCTCTTTTTTTTCTAGGTGGTTATTTACTAATTCTTTTAACGCAACTGAGCAACGATAAAGATGTTTTAATTTTTTCATTTCAGAAGAAGGTGGTGTCCAACGAGTTGGTTCCTGTCTTTGGCAATAATCAGCAATAATTTCTGCATCAGTCTGATCATTCTTTTGTCTTACGAGCTTACTCCTTGTATAAGATTTAATACAATAAGGATTTACAACACTAACAAAATGTCCAGCATTGTGCAGAAATTCAGCCAAAGCTTCGCTATAACAACCACATGCATGACTTTACTTCTTCCACATTATGCTTTTGTAGAAAACTCAGCAGACCTTGAAACCCAAGATCATCGTTCTTAAAGCTCCTTTTCCTAGTTTCACGCTTTTCTTTTTTACTTATGAATGAAAGAAAAACATCAAAGCGATCTTTTGATACATCAATTCCAAGAAAGTTGTTGATCATATATAACCCCATACGTTACCATTTAAAACGAAAAGTAAGGCTAACCTTGTGGATACAGAATTAGAGCCATTTAGGTCTTTCTACGATACCGTCCAGCCTATACTTTTGAGGAGGGAACTCTTATCTTTCTTACAGATTTTATATCTAAGAGGAGAAACAGAGTTCTTCCCTCCTCCACCTAATGCTTAAGCTTAAAACATTAGATGCTTTTTACAAGATAC
>NZ_QPIP01000222.1 GCF_003344345.1 Wolbachia endosymbiont of Cylisticus convexus
TTCTGATTGTGTAACAGTACACAGATTACAGTTAGTGAATATGTTGAATGGATTGGAAGCATTTTTTGATTTTAAACTACAGTCAACATCCTAGTTCTGTAATTCTTGATATGATTTGGATCAAAAGCACTTTTGGATGTCAGGATACCGAAAATGATATGGAGTAGCTTACGCATTGCAGCTCCCACAATTGCCATATTATGCTTACCCTTCTTCTTTAGTCTTTGGCAAAAACTCACAATGATAGGATTGTGATTCTTGGCTACTATGGCAGGAAAGAAAAGGGCCTTACGTAATGTTTGTGAACCTGATTTACTTAATCTTGGTTTAGAATGTACAGATGAACCTGATGTTATATTTTTCGGTATAACTCCTGTATATGCTGCCAATTGCCTGGCATCTCTAAAAGCTTTTATGTCAGGGATTTCAGCTAAAATAGCCATTGCTGATTCCTCTCCTATTCCTGGAATAGTCAATAGAAGCTGAAAATTTTCCAACAATTCTTTGTGCTGCTTTAATAGTTTGCGTATGGAGTTTTTTATTATTTCTATTTTTTTAACTATATTCGTTGCAACAAGCATTTGCAACTTCTTTAGGCAGTCTCTCTTTTTTTTCTAGGTGGTTATTTACTAATTCTTTTAACGCAACTGAGCAACGATAAAGATGTTTTAATTTTTTCATTTCAGAAGAAGGTGGTGTCCAACGAGTTGGTTCCTGTCTTTGGCAATAATCAGCAATAATTTCTGCATCAGTCTGATCATTCTTTTGTCTTACGAGCTTACTCCTTGTATAAGATTTAATACAATAAGGATTTACAACACTAACAAAATGTCCAGCATTGTGCAGAAATTCAGCCAAAGCTTCGCTATAACAACCACATGCATGACTTTACTTCTTCCACATTATGCTTTTGTAGAAAACTCAGCAGACCTTGAAACCCAAGATCATCGTTCTTAAAGCTCCTTTTCCTAGTTTCACGCTTTTCTTTTTTACTTATGAATGAAAGAAAAACATCAAAGCGATCTTTTGATACATCAATTCCAAGAAAGTTGTTGATCATATATAACCCCATACGTTACCATTTAAAACGAAAAGTAAGGCTAACCTTGTGGATACAGAATTAGAGCCATTTAGGTCTTTCTACGATACCGTCCAGCCTATACTTTTGAGGAGGGAACTCTTATCTTTCTTACAGATTTTATATCTAAGAGGAGAAACAGAGTTCTTCCCTCCTCCACCTAATGCTTAAGCTTAAAACATTAGATGCTTTTTACAAGATACTAAGAACCTGTCTTGAAAGGGAATGAAGAAAAGAGTATGATGAGGTAAGCAAAAAATAGGAGGGTAAGTTGTATCCAAGTGATATAAGTGACAAGGAATGGGAAATTTTAGAGCCCTATGTTGCACAAGGAGCGATAGGACGACCAAGAAAACATAACACCAGAACAATTATTAATGCAATAAGGTATATAATGAGGGGTGGTTGCCAGTGGAGAATGCTACCAAAAGATTTTCCTCCATGGAAAACGGTGTATGACTATTTTCTCAGGCGGCGTAATAATGGAAAATTGAAAAAAATACATGACATGCTAGTAAAAGAGGTAAGAAAAATGGTTGGTAAAAATGAGACACCTTCAGTAGGTATAATTGACAGTCAATCAGTGAAAACGACTCAAAAAGGGGATCAAGAGGATATGATGCCGGTAAAAAAATAAAGGGTAGAAAACGCCATATTATTGTAGATACACTAGGTCTTGTAATTACTGTAGAAGTACACAGCGCAAGCATTCAGGACCGTGATGGTATCTTTTTGTTCAAGCTAAATGCAAAGCTCCAACATTACGTAGGTTTTTTGCTGACCAAGGATACAAAGGTAAATTACAAAATCGATGTTTGTTGGAAACTGGATGTTTGCTAACGATTACCAAGAAATTGGTTGATACAGGATTTCAAGTTATTCCTAAACGTTGGATTGTAGAACGAACCTTTGCCTGGCTTTCCAATTTTAGACGCATGAGCAAGGATTACGAACATTCTCCTCTT
>NZ_QPIP01000223.1 GCF_003344345.1 Wolbachia endosymbiont of Cylisticus convexus
GGAATCTACCGTCTTAAGCGTCAAGATAAAAACTATTGTTTTTTACCATGGCATTTAAACAAATAATGATTTTTCTCATGACAGCAACTAATGCAACTTTAGCGGCTTTGCCAGAAGCAACTAAGCGCTGATAAAGAGCTTTCATTTTCCTGTTATGACGCATTGCGACCACAGCAGACATGTATAATGCTTTTCGAGCATAAAACCTGCCACCTATGATTTGAGCTTTGCTTACCTTTCTTCCGCTTTCATTAGTTTTTGGTGCAACTCCAATTAGACAGGCTATTTCTTTATTATCTAATCTACCAAGCTCAGGTACTTCTATGAGTAGGATACTCGCAATTTTGCGTCCAATACCTTTATAGCTAGTTAGAAGTTTGCTTTTTTCCTTCAAACCAGGGTCAGAGTCTATTATGTCTTCTATGTCTTGCCTAACTTGCTCTAATTGTTTTTTGGCAAATTCTATCTGCTTTACTATATATTCTCTGGCTTTTCCTGTCACATTATGTAAACGACACATATTTGCGTGAACATCATCGCTTAGATTACGCTCAATTGCTCTTAGTTCTTTTAGTTCTTCTTGTTTTTGTGAAACTATACATTCTACTACCTCATCGTTTTTTGTGATAAATTCAGCATACTTTTCTAGCAATTTTGCATCTAATTTGTCTGTTTTTGCAAAATGGTTACAAGCTTTCGCAAACGCATATACCCGGTTTGGGTGAGCTCTATGCACAACTATACTATGTTCTTGTAACAATTTTACGACAAGTTTTTCATAACCGCCTGTTGATTCTACTACACATAATTCAACAAATACATTAACTATTTTTGACTTTATAAACTCAGATATAGCTTTTTCTGCATTTTCTATACGCTGATGTTTATTGTTGATTGAAATATCAAGTGTCTCTTTTGAAACATCAATACCCATAAAAACTGTTCTAGCCATTTTTGCACCTATAAATTATAATCAAATAACAATATAAATGATGTACAGGATTGTGATTCGATCTTTTAGATCCCCCTACCGTTCGTACTACATTTTTTAAGCAAGGAGTGTACTGAGATTCCTACGATTTCTATCAATCAATCCAATTGACAGTATCACTCCTTGCTCATTATAGCCTTGCGACTTTGATTTAATATACAATCCATATGTATTAAACCTTATTTAAATTATGAGCTATCACATTTTAAAATATAAAGATTATGAACCAAAAATAGATGAAAGTTCTTTTATTGCAGGTGGTGTGTGTATCATAGGTAAGGTTGAAATAGGAAGGAATTCGAGCATCTGGTTTAATTGTGTGGTTAGAGGAGATGTCGGATCAATCAAAATAGGCGATGGAACGAATATTCAAGATGGTACCGTAATTCATGTAGATAGAAACCCAGGTGGTGATACGATTATTGGCAGTATGGTGACAGTAGGACATTTTTGCGTATTACACGCATGCACGGTGCATGATAAAGCGTTTATTGGTATGGGCTCTACCATAATGGATCATGCGATTGTGGAGTCTGGAGCTATGGTAGCTGCTGGCTCACTGGTGACACATGGAAAAGTGATAAAAAGTGGGGAAATATGGGCTGGCAGGCCAGCAAAATTCTTCAAAAAGATGTCAAATGAAGAAATAAACCACATTACACAATCTGCACAAAATTATATCATGCTAATGAAAGAATATAAAACTACATGTTAGGCTGAAACCTTTGACTCTGATACACATTTTCCACATCAACTACTTCGAAAGCTTCTTCAACTCTAGGTTGCTTGTCAATATGTTGATTAATAAAACTACCTCTAACTAAAACATCTTTTATTGGCCAGTTTGTTTCTGTTGGAATACCTAATAGTATAGCTGCATATTGTACTTTTGCCGATGTTAGAGAAAGAGATATAGTATTGTTTGAGTTAAGAAAGCAATTTACATGATCTTTACAACCTTTTAGATCTATATCTTTTGGGGAATCTGGTATGTGGGATTGTATATTTACTTTTTTAAAGTTCATCCAGCCGAATTTTTCAGTAAGTATGCCTATCTCTTTTGGGACTTGTAATGGGATTATAATATCATTTCTAATTCCATTTTCTTCTTGAGAAAAAAGTTCAGTGTATGCTCTTTTTTTACTGTGTTTCTCAAAATACTTAGGAAAATACATATTAAGGTATTCAGAGTGTAGCTCTATGCGATTTTTCTGGTTATCTTCTAGAGTAAATGTATATTTACCACCACTTTGCTTAAGTTTGCACAATTTAAATTTACTGAGGTCAAAGTCTAGCAATGGCTTTTCAATTTCGAAAGCAAGCGTAAGAGTATGTGTTGCACGATCAAATTCGTTTTTTTCTTGCAGACCATCTTGTAGACTGTAGCACTTATTTTCATCATACTCTTTCCTTTCACTATTTTCCTGTTCATCCAAACTCTCAACAGCGTCAAAGTATTCCTCTCTATCTAATTCTTGCTCTTCTAGAGCATCATACCATATATCCTCTAAATCAGTTTCATTATCTTGCGCTTCTATTTTGTTCTCTATACTTATTTTTTTTGTATGGTCATTTCCATTGCTAGCGGTTGTTTGATGATGTGTGTTGTGAATTTGAAAGAAGCTCTTTATTTTTAATATTAAGCTAATCCATGAAAGCCTGACTTGATTAATTAACAATCTAAAGCCTTTCATCATTTTTTACCTCTAATCATACTACTAAAAATTGTAACAGAATAAGTTAAATATGTCAATAAGATACACGAACACTTGTCTAATTGTACTAGCTGAGAATTAATGGTAATACTTAACATCTTTGTGAACTTCAACATAGGAGCTTTCTGCATTTCAACCAAATTAAAAGGAGAACATCAGCGATGTTCTCCTTTTAAGAAACAACTTAAAAAGAATTGATAAAATTTTATCCATCAGATTAAGGAAGTGAATGGCTAGTACTACTTATGTGTGATTCTCTTGATTCATCTACTTTAGTATTAGGTTCTATTGTTTTATATGTAACGTAACCGGCTACGAGTGCAGATACTGCTGCCATACTGATTATTGCTAACATACTTAGTCTAGTTGTATGCTCAAGTACAGTACTTGTTACCAACCCAACAGAGAGACTAATGCCAATAACAGCAGTATATAACATTATCGGATTTGAATTAGGCATATAGCTTACTAACTCTCTCCAACACTTTGCTGATTCTTTCTTTATGTCCTTGAGCTTATTTAGATCTTCTTTTTCTATTTTAGCATTTAATTCTAATTTCTTGCATAATTCTTGCATTTCTTTTACTTGCTTTTCTACTTGTTCAGCCAATTTTTTTATTTTTCCTCCTTGTAATTGTATTATTTTTTCCTTAAGTAGTAGTATTGGCATTGCTATTTCTTGTACCTCTTCTTCTATTTTCCCTTCCAACTTCACTATTTTTTCTATTCCTTCGTTTGACAGTTTTTCTGAAATTTCAGGGTCTTTTTTTAGTTCTATTGCAAGCTTTCTTTTTTTTAATTCTGCTCTTGTGTCTTCTAATACTTCTGATGCATTCCATAGCTTTTCACCAGAATTCCGACTCCGTTTTGGTGACATAGTCTGATTTTTACTGTTTTTGAGCTTTTTTGAGTTCTCACCAGCATTTGCTTTAACCATAATAAACCTCGCATATTAAATAATGCTATTACATAGTACCTTCAAAGCCCAAAGTCAAATAGTGTCTTTACATAATATAACTCATAAACAGAAAATTTTAGTCATATTTACTTTGTGCTATGGTTTGAGATGGAATAATAACTTGCTTCAAATGTGGGAAGGCAGTACAACTATGTCAAGTTACTGAACTCTCATTTGCTATTCCTTGTGGTTCTTGTGTTCCATAAAATTGAGCACTAGGTTTAAGTGCTACACCGGTAGCTGTGAGTACAGATATTTTTTGTATTAAACAAGACTTACTTAAAAAAGTAAGTTAAAAATAACATAAAAAAGGAGTGTTAGATATGAGAAACAAAAATACTGAAACCAAAATTAGGATTATCAAAACAGCTTGGTCAATCGGCCACTACAGTGGAGCTAGAGACATTTTTAGTCAGAACTGTGATGTTCCTTTGGCCTAAGGTCAGAATAAATTTGAGTGGATTTCCCAATGCGTCAACAAGTGCATGAATTTCAGTTCTCCGCCCTAAGGCCTCTTGAGCCTGAGAATCTTTTCTATATCCAGCTGAACATGAATGAGATCTGATGATTGTTCCATCAATTATGGAGATTTCCAAATCTGGATCTTGTTGTGCATACTTAAGTAATTTTACCAAAATTCCCTTTTCGCACCACTTTTTAAACCTCCTATGTATACTCCTGTAATTACCGTAAATTCTTGGTCATTGGCAGCCATTTTGCCACACTGCTTCCATAAATATTCTTAACTTCTCCTCATTTTTACTGTGTATTCCTTTTGTGCTCTTTAAAAATGCAAAATTTGCTTCCAAATTTCCTTTTTTATGTGATATTTCATACGGTAACTTCTCTATATTTATGATCATATAGAGAAGAACACTTGTTTGTATTGAAACAAGAATATGCAGCATATACTTTTTTTCAAACCGAATGTGATAAAAGTATAGAAAATTACTATAAAATATTTGAAACAAAGTTGAATGAGAACGGAACATTGAATAAAATAAAAAAGCGGAAGCAGAAGAATAGTCCAGATTTTGCCGTAGACGAAGATTTATATCGAATAACGGGAATGGGTTTTACTAAAGTTCCAAGACTTGATGTATTAAGTGTACAGACTATCATTTCAGAAACAGGTATAAATCGCAATAAATGGCAGACAGAAAAGCATTTTTCTTCATGGCTTGGGTTGAGTCCTACTAATAAAATTACAGGAGGGAAAATTATTGGAACAAGAACACGTAAGGTTATAAATCGTGCTGCGAATGCCTTGCTGTGTATCAAGACTGCACTTGGTGCATACTGCAGGAGGTTTTAAAGAAGCGACTAGAGATACCGAAAGCAATTACTGCTACAGCAAGAAAATTGGCATGTATTTTTTACAATATGCTAAAATATGGAAAAGAATATGTAGAAAAAGGAATTGATTATTATGAGAAACTTTATCAAGACAGGGTTATGAAGAATCTAAGTAGAAAAGTCCTTGAATTTGGTTATGTCCTGGTTAGAAAGGATCAGTTAATTGAAGGAGTTTATTAGGAG
>NZ_QPIP01000224.1 GCF_003344345.1 Wolbachia endosymbiont of Cylisticus convexus
GTTCAAAAAAGTGTGTCAAACCGAAAAAAAGTAATTTATATCAATTTAAAAATGGAGGTTTGACAATGAGTCAAAAAGTAGTAAACAGAACTAACGGATTGGTAGATTATAAAGAGTTGGAAACAAATATCCTGTCGTCTATACGAGAAGGAAGACCGTTGACAGGAAAGGAGGGAGCATTAACACCATTTATAAAAAAGCTGCTGGAGGCGAGTCTAGAAGGTGAAATAGAAAACCATTTATTAGCTGAAAGTGAAGAAAATAATCGCAGAAATGGGAGGAATGGAAAGACTTTACGTACAAGTGCAGGTTCATTTGAGCTGTTAACGCCAAGAGATAGAGAAGGAAGTTTTGAGCCGCAAATAGTCAAAAAAAGGCAAACAAGCTTACATCCAGAGCTTGAAACGAAGATTTTGAGCACATTTGCCAGTGGTATGAGCTATAGAGATATAGCGTCACACGTTGAGGAAATTTATGATCACAAAATATCGGTAGCAGAGATATCAAGTATTACCGACAAATTACTGCCTATAATCAATGAATGGCGTAGTCGTCCACTGCAATCAGTATACCCGATAGTATTTATGGATGGGATGTTCTTTAAGGTCAAGGAGGATGGACATTGCGTAAGTAAATGTATGTACAATATATTGGGCATAGACCAAAATGGCAGAAAAGAAGTCCTGGGCTTTTATTTGGCTGAAAGTGAAGGAGCTAACTTTTGGTTGGAAGTGCTAAATAACCTCAAAGAAAGAGGAGTAGAAGATATTCTGATTGCATGTGTAGATGGGCTAAAAAGCTTTCCTGCAGCCATCAACAGTGTATTTCCCAGTGCAGAAGTGCAGCTATGTATAGTACACCAAATAAGAAATTCTCTGAAATATGTATCCAGTAAAGATGTGAAAGTTTTCATGAATGACTGAAATATGTATCCAGTAAAGATGTGAAAGTTTTCATGAATGATCTGAAAAAAATATATCGTGCTTCAAGTAAAGAAATTGCTGAGAATTATCTGCTTGAGCTGGAAGGAAAATGGGGAGAAAAGTATCCTTTAGTTATAAAATCCTGGCAGAACAATTGGGAAAACTTATCCAGTTATTTTAAGTATTCTGGGCCAGTTAGGAAGCTGATTTACACCACTAATCCAATTGAGGGGTTGCATAGACAAATCAGGAAATTTACTAAAACTAAGGGTTCATTTACTAGTACAAATGCCTTGTACAAACAGGTATATTGTGCTATAAAAAAGGTAGAGCAAAAGTGGATTATGGCTCTCCCTAATTGGGCTTTAACTATGTCTCAACTTGATATTTTCTTTCCAGATAGGTTGAAAATTGAGTTGAACTAAAAATGCGGCTTGACACACTTTTTTGAACATTCCCGGTAAATGATGTAACTTTGGATAAAAACATAGTAGAATTTAATGTAACTCCAACTGTAGAGAGCTACTCACAAGAGGTAAATAAAATTGTAATCTCGAAAATCGGTGCTTGAAGAAAGGTAATTTATAACCCTTGGCCTTGCCTAAAAATCTGTTATTTTAACCTAGAGCACTTGTACTTCTCCTATTTCCACTTGACTTGCTATGCTGCACTGAGTGACTTGAGTTGATACTAGCGCCCTGATTTTCTGCATAACCTTCTCTACAGGAATTTGACGAAGAGTTTACTATATCGCCATACTCTAAATCTTTTACTGCTTCCAATGCTGCTTCCTCAATTTTTTCAGATAAGCTAACTCTTTCAGAAGACTGACAAAGCTCTCTAGATCGTTCAAAATACCCTTGTTTTATAGCTTGATTAACTGATAAACCTCCTAATAAGCAATTTTCCCCTATTTCTTCGTTACAGCTTTTCAATTTCTCTAACTTTTCTTGATCTCTTACTTCTATCCCTATGAGATTTTCATCCTCCTCATCAAGATATAATTCAACTTCTAACTCCCCCAAGCTGGTGTAGAAAGTTAACACTATACCGTCACTACCTGCAATGTCAGTGTAATTTCTGCTTTTTTCTTCAAATTCAACTATTACTTTACTTTCTCCTATCTCCAACTCGCAGACTTCTAATTCTAGATTTTCCACCTCCAATTCATTTGTAATTTTTACAACCTCAACAATACTACCTTGTGGATACTTTATATGAGAATATATATTATCTATGCTTATTTCTAACTCATCTTGAATTTGTTTGTTTTTGTTCACAATGCTTTCATACGCAGCACTTTTTAGCTGATCCATAATGTATTTACATTCACCAAAAAGACATTTATCAAACTCTTTCTCTTCATCTTCATGAAACCCTTTACTACGAGGATTTATAAATCCCATAGTTGCATGTGATATCCTATCGTTATAGAAAAAATCTCGCTGCACTTTCCCGCCTTTTAATAGTAAATTTTTAACAATATCTTGTATAATACTCACACTTTCTTCATCTGTTGCTAGATCTTCACTATAATAAATAAATTTGCCAGAGGTTACTTCTGTAACCTCTTCAAGAACATCTAGCACTCTCCTAAGTATTAAATTCACTACAGTTGTTCCATTGTCGCCACAATATGAGTTCAACTTTATTCCCTTTTTAAGATAATTATTTACTACACATCTAATTTCTTCTAGAGCACCCCTTACCCAAATTTCTTCAGACTTTTGTGTAATTTCTTTTATTAGAACACCCCTTAGAGTATTACCTTCTCCATACTTTTGTGTAACTTCTTCTATTAGAGCATACTTTAAAGCATTCTTTGTCCAATCTTTTCCATACTTTCTTATAATTTCTTCTATTAGAGCATCCTTTGTCCAATCTTTTCCATACTTTCTTGCAATTTCTTCTATTAGATCATCCTCTGTCCAATCTTTTCCATACTTTCTTATAATTTCTTCTATTAGATCATCCTTTGTCCAATCTTCTCCAGACCTTTGTATAATTTCTTCTATTAGATCATCCTCTGTCCAATCTTTTCCATACTTTCTTGCAATTTCTTCTATTAGATCATCCTTTATCCAATCTTCTCCATACTTTTGTATAATTTCTTCCATTAGAACATCCTCTGTCCAATCTTTTCCATACTTTCTTGCAATTTCTTCTATTAGATTATCCTTTGTCCAATCTTTTCCAGACTTTTGTATAACTTTTTCTATTAGATCATCCTTTAGAGCATTCTTTGTCCAATCTTCTCCATACTTTCTTATAATTTCTTCTATTAGATCATCCTTTGTCCAATCTTTTTTATACTTTTGTGTAATTTCTTCTTTAATTTCCTTATACTTTTGCTTACTTTTCTCCTGTCTATTTTCCATTTCCTTATAAAACTCTTCAACCAATAAACTCTCTTCATCAGTCAAAGGGTTATCTGAATCATAGCTTGAGTTCGAGTCTTCCCCTGAGTTTAAATTGCTTAGAGCAGTATTTGGCTGTGAATCCCGATACTCTGAAGAATAATAACTTTTTGAGCTAGTTTGTTCTGCGTATTCCACACATCGCTTGTTTTTTACCTCACTACTCATAGCATGTACCTCATCTTTGATGTTTATTGTAACATGCAAGCGAAAATTAACAAGAAAAACATCCTGTCTACCAGCTTAATAGTTTCATCTACCCATTTCTGGTCCGTATAAGTTCTCCACGTTCACATTGTTCATGTTGCCATTGGGTTCTGCAGCTTGCAATAGAGCTTGGCTGTTATTAAGGTTAGCAAAATGCAAAGCAACATTTCCATTATTATCCTGTATACTAGTGTCTGCTCCGTTATCTAGTAGAACTTTTAGTGCATCTAAATGCAAAGGAGTCATCCCACTTAGATCCTGTGGTATCAGATAGAAGTGCAACTATACAGCTGTAATTCCCTAGAGCAGCATGATGTACAGGACTCCACTCACCATCGCTCTCACTAATAGTTGCATAATTGTTATTATTATCTTCCGCACCAAAAAACTCATCATCATGCTGTTCTTCAGTAGCTAATCCACCAAATGGCTTTTTTGCACAAACCTGCTTACTCTCTAAGATATATTCTAACACCATATTCCCTCAATCTATAAATATATTATGCACAATAATTAGCATGAATAAAAGCTAATGCAAGCATAACTTTTCTAATTTTCGTGTTTTTTAGAGAGTTGTGTTCTCCTACTGTAACTTCATATGACTTTGAGCCTGCTATCTTCTTAATTAGCTATGCAACAAGGCTGTTTCCGGACAACTTCGAAAATGTTAGGGCAAACTGCCATATACATTTTACCAGTACAATCTATTATACACTTAATTTGATATGTAAATTCTCAATAACCCTCATCTGCCAGGAAGATCATCTGCAGAACTGTGTCCTAAGTTGTCCCTTATACGAAGAACATCCTTAACTGATATAAGAGTATCTGGCCTCTGCGCACGATCATTCCATATAGCGTACGATAAAACTACTGTGTCTCCATCGGTAATACGCTTATATCCTCTACATTGCAAATAACTATTTAACTGATTATTTGCCTCTTGTTTTTTATCCTGTAGTTCGCCCGTGCCAGCAAACTTTAACTCTATCCCAATTGGATGAACACCACCTCCACTTTCTACAGACCGTAACAACACCAAATCTATCTTCTCTCCTCCTCCCAACTGGAATTCTATAATTACCCTAGCAGGATTATTACAAGTATAAAACAATCCGTGCAACACAGAATGAAACCCAACCTCTTGGGCGTTATTTCTATTCACTACCCACTTTAACGGAAATAGCACATTAGAAATTGCTTGAAATAATCCCTTGTGCCTATTCACATCTTGCCAACCGGTATTCATCATGACATTTGCAGTGTTGTGTACATTACTACCACCACCTACTGGTAAAAGCTCACCTTGAAAAGACTGATTGCCCTTATGCTGTAGATAATCGGCAGGTGATTGAAATTGTGTCACATTAACGGCTAAACCAAGATCATCCTCAGCTCTTCTACTTGGATTCAATGTGCACACCACTTCATATACTCTAGCATCTGGCCAACGTGACAAGTCTAGGCCTTGTAGGGGAAATTGGTGAGCTAACGCGTGACGAATATCAAGCACAAAAACTCCTTCTTCTCCTGCCCATAACGCTCGTAAAACCATAGTTAAGGCACGATCCCCAACATTTACTTGTGCTACTCCTCCATGTCGACCTCGCATCCTATCATCATCATGGTATTGAAACAAGTACTTATCTACATATACCTCACTTCCATCTTCCAACTCAATTCTTCTTTTTGCAAACGCAGCACTTGCAAAAGTAAATCTAGTTGTGTAGGAAAATACTCTGCTGTTAGTACCTCTAGTGTCAGGCACAGCAGGCACACCAAAAGATGGATATAGTAAATAGTTTCTAACACTCTCTTGAATTTCGGCCATAGATCCATTAAACAGCCTTTCTACTAAAGAAGATTCTCTTTCCAAAAAGCTTTGAGTACTAAGCTGTAAACGTTCGTTGTTATCTAAATCAAAATTTAATCCTACACAAACAGCATCATCCGATGAGGTGTGGATGGATATAGATGAAACAGGACATCTTGTAACGTAATTTTCAGCCTGTGCCAACGCTCGATCAGCACATCTGTCTCTTGTTTGCCCTGCCTTGAGTTCAATTATAATAGGAACAGAATCTATCAATCGTTGTACACCACGTACAAGAAAAGTAATATCTGTATATCCACCCCCCACAAATAACTCAAGGTAAATACCAGCTGTATGACGATACCTAAAATTCATCAAAAATCCTGACAGAAAACCATGATAGTCTGACTCCTTGCCATTGAAATCTAGTACCTGATTGTACCTATTGTAGAGATTAATTATGTACTGCAAAACATCATCAATAGTATCAACAACATCATCTGCATTATTACTTGCCAGATCTCCTAATAGACCTGACAGGAAACCTTGTTGTATACCAAAGGTCCTGGTGATCTCTTCAAAACCACCATCGCATGGAGATGCTGAATTTCCAGTAAATGCATTTCCCTCACGAATTTTTACACATCTTATTTCTTCCTCTTCTCCTTGATTTTCTGCCCATGCAAATGTTTTATACTCTTCCCATGCAAACCGCCTAGCCCGTAATGCAACATTCTGCTGTTGTAAATTATTCTCTATCCACAATTTCTCTTGCTGACTAAATCTTGAACCAAAACTATTTTGTCTATCGGCAATAGTAAAACATCTTACAATTCTGTAACCTCTTCTATCTCTGTCATTAGTTAATACAGCAACCTTTAAATTTCCTTTTCTAGGTCTACCTGGATCATTGTCAAAACGAAAATAAATTTTTTCATTATCTGCAACATCAGAATCAAACGCAGTAGCAAACATACCAAAAAAGAATGCAGGGAAAAAGCGACCCTTACCAACCGAGTGCAAGAAAGATGGACATTGATCCAAGAAAGACTCAAACCTTTCTGTAAACTCCCGACAATTTCCATCTAACAAATTTCTAATGAATCCGATATTTTCACCATTGTTATGCATAAAACACCTCTACTTACTATGACCAGACGAACCACTAATACCAGGGGCTTCTAACATGGACTGCGGATCACCAAAGCCACTGTGGGGAATAGGTACCTTATCTAACTCAGAAAACAATCCTTCTGCCAGCTTACCATAATCAACACCACTCTTCATACCAGTTCTACCAACTGTTTTTAGGTTGCTAATTAAATAATTTTTAAAACTCACAAAATCCTCCTGTGTACAATACTTTTTTGCAAACTGTAAAATCTCTAACACCTCGTCTTTTTTTCCAGTATCACCTGAAGCACGACCGCGCTCCCAATCTACAATTAATCCGGCAAGCATGCGTTTGATTGGGACTCTACCATTCGAAAAAACAGCAGCCTTTTTATGCTCATTAAAGCGATTGCACCTCCAAATATCCATAGTAATTGATCTAGCTTGGGCACTTAACTCAGGATTTTCCAATATCACATTTGAAAACGAGGAAAGGAGGAGTCCATAATCATGATGTGAAAGTATTTTGTCTGCAGGTACTGAAACTTCTTCATAGCACCAGCGCTTCATTATATCTTGAACTGTATCAAGAAAACTCCAACGTATCAAACCATTAAGAAGTGAATATACTCCTTGATCTTTTTCTAACAACTTAAGCAACAGCTCATGTTTTGCTGGATCATCCATTTTATACAGGCAAAAATCTAAAACGGTAGCACGATTGTAGTTACATTGAACAGTGGACAAGGTAATAACCGCATTAATAATTTCCTCTTCTCTTTCTTGCTCGTTTAAGCGGTTATAGAAATATTCCACTCCCTCGCTCCATTTAAGATCTACAGCTTCTCGGAATCCATCTATATCACTGTATTCTTTTAATTTTAATTCTTCAGATTCTCTATCAATCCAAAAACTAGATACAGGATCATAATTTTCCATAGAGTCTAACAGATCACTTCTTATATACTTATCGTTGCTGGCCGCAGGTCCACCATCATCATCTACTGCATCAGGAGAAAACCTGCTCTTGTGAAGGTCGAACTTTTCCTGAAAAAGGTCTTTAATTTTTTCTTTCACGCAATATCTACATGCCATTTTATATCTAGAAAACGGATTTTCTATCCCATTTATGCTTTCTTCAGTTAGCCTTTGTCCTAGGCTAGTGTTATTCAACTTTGCACCCGACCAACAACTCTCATCGCGAAACATGTTGTATAAGAATTGTAGCTTATCACCTTCGAGAGATTTCACTTGCCTAATATAGGTCTTCACCCATCTTTCAATAGCTAAACGCCTTTCAGCAGCAATTTGGGAATCTGTATGTTCAATAACACTTTGTAACTTATTAAGTACTGCAGCATGACGTTCTGTTATTCTTGGCATTGCACTCTCCATATAAAAATATTTATGGGATTATGTAAAAGTTAGAATTAAATAACAACCTAAAATTACTGAGGATAAAAAAAACTTCATGGAAAACATTTTCTATATTGAACAGATATAAAAATTCTATTGGAATTTACAGGAAATACCATACTCCTCAGCGTCATAAAAATTTTAAATGTTTACTTTGTTTAAAAAGAAAATAGATCGTATATTTGTGAGAACAAGCCAAGTAAAAATAGGGTTGTGAAAATGGAATTTTGAAATCTTTGCAACAAAATTAGGCAAAACAGTTCGTACGTAGATTTAGTGAAAGTGAGCCAATATAGCTGATTTTAGCGTATAGTAAAATTATTATAAATAAAAGTTCGAATGTATCACGTGGTAGACCATTCCATCCCAAAACGAAAGATTCTCACCGCCCTTGGTTTTGAGCGCTGGAAATGGTTGTATTATTTAAGTTATTAATGAAATATATTGCTAGATTAATATTAGTTTATTTTAGAATTAAGGTAGATTTATAAAAAACAGAATTTAAAAAAGACCTTATATTAAGCCTATTAAGAGCCTTTTTTAAAAATTACTTCAGATTAAAAAATTTTTTCAAATTAGGGGTTGACAAAATTTAGAGATAGGATATCTTGCCTAAAATGGTATTAGACTACTATGGTGTATGCTTAAGTGTACTAGTTTCCATGTTTTTCCATTCATAGAGGGGTGATTATGCTGCGTTCAGATATTCCAAAAGTTTTATTTTCGTCTATTAAAGAGGATGATCCCTATAGAACATCTAAGCTTTTTCAAATTGAACGCTGGTGCTATGCAAATTGGGATTTGCACAAAAGG
>NZ_QPIP01000225.1 GCF_003344345.1 Wolbachia endosymbiont of Cylisticus convexus
CCTTTTGTGCAAATCCCAATTTGCATAGCACCAGCGTTCAATTTGAAAAAGCTTAGATGTTCTATAGGGATCATCCTCTTTAATAGACGAAAATAAAACTTTTGGAATATCTGAACGCAGCATAATCACCCCTCTATGAATGGAAAAACATGGAAACTAGTACACTTAAGCATACACCATAGTAGTCTAATACCATTTTAGGCAAGATATCCTATCTCTAAATTTTGTCAACCCCTAATTTGAAAAAATTTTTTAATCTGAAGTAATTTTTAAAAAAGGCTCTTAATAGGCTTAATATAAGGTCTTTTTTAAATTCTGTTTTTTATAAATCTACCTTAATTCTAAAATAAACTAATATTAATCTAGCAATATATTTCATTAATAACTTAAATAATACAACCATTTCCAGCGCTCAAAACCAAGGGCGGTGAGAATCTTTCGTTTTGGGATGGAATGGTCTACCACGTGATACATTCGAACTTTTATTTATAATAATTTTACTATACGCTAAAATCAGCTATATTGGCTCACTTTCACTAAATCTACGTACGAACTGTTTTGCCTAATTTTGTTGCAAAGATTTCAAAATTCCATTTTCACAACCCTATTTTTACTTGGCTTGTTCTCACAAATATACGATCTATTTTCTTTTTAAACAAAGTAAACATTTAAAATTTTTATGACGCTGAGGAGTATGGTATTTCCTGTAAATTCCAATAGAATTTTTATATCTGTTCAATATAGAAAATGTTTTCCATGAAGTTTTTTTTATCCTCAGTAATTTTAGGTTGTTATTTAATTCTAACTTTTACATAATCCCATAAATATTTTTATATGGAGAGTGCAATGCCAAGAATAACAGAACGTCATGCTGCAGTACTTAATAAGTTACAAAGTGTTATTGAACATACAGATTCCCAAATTGCTGCTGAAAGGCGTTTAGCTATTGAAAGATGGGTGAAGACCTATATTAGGCAAGTGAAATCTCTCGAAGGTGATAAGCTACAATTCTTATACAACATGTTTCGCGATGAGAGTTGTTGGTCGGGTGCAAAGTTGAATAACACTAGCCTAGGACAAAGGCTAACTGAAGAAAGCATAAATGGGATAGAAAATCCGTTTTCTAGATATAAAATGGCATGTAGATATTGCGTGAAAGAAAAAATTAAAGACCTTTTTCAGGAAAAGTTCGACCTTCACAAGAGCAGGTTTTCTCCTGATGCAGTAGATGATGATGGTGGACCTGCGGCCAGCAACGATAAGTATATAAGAAGTGATCTGTTAGACTCTATGGAAAATTATGATCCTGTATCTAGTTTTTGGATTGATAGAGAATCTGAAGAATTAAAATTAAAAGAATACAGTGATATAGATGGATTCCGAGAAGCTGTAGATCTTAAATGGAGCGAGGGAGTGGAATATTTCTATAACCGCTTAAACGAGCAAGAAAGAGAAGAGGAAATTATTAATGCGGTTATTACCTTGTCCACTGTTCAATGTAACTACAATCGTGCTACCGTTTTAGATTTTTGCCTGTATAAAATGGATGATCCAGCAAAACATGAGCTGTTGCTTAAGTTGTTAGAAAAAGATCAAGGAGTATATTCACTTCTTAATGGTTTGATACGTTGGAGTTTTCTTGATACAGTTCAAGATATAATGAAGCGCTGGTGCTATGAAGAAGTTTCAGTACCTGCAGACAAAATACTTTCACATCATGATTATGGACTCCTCCTTTCCTCGTTTTCAAATGTGATATTGGAAAATCCTGAGTTAAGTGCCCAAGCTAGATCAATTACTATGGATATTTGGAGGTGCAATCGCTTTAATGAGCATAAAAAGGCTGCTGTTTTTTCGAATGGTAGAGTCCCAATCAAACGCATGCTTGCCGGATTAATTGTAGATTGGGAGCGCGGTCGTGCTTCAGGTGATACTGGAAAAAAAGACGAGGTGTTAGAGATTTTACAGTTTGCAAAAAAGTATTGTACACAGGAGGATTTTGTGAGTTTTAAAAATTATTTAATTAGCAACCTAAAAACAGTTGGTAGAACTGGTATGAAGAGTGGTGTTGATTATGGTAAGCTGGCAGAAGGATTGTTTTCTGAGTTAGATAAGGTACCTATTCCCCACAGTGGCTTTGGTGATCCGCAGTCCATGTTAGAAGCCCCTGGTATTAGTGGTTCGTCTGGTCATAGTAAGTAGAGGTGTTTTATGCATAACAATGGTGAAAATATCGGATTCATTAGAAATTTGTTAGATGGAAATTGTCGGGAGTTTACAGAAAGGTTTGAGTCTTTCTTGGATCAATGTCCATCTTTCTTGCACTCGGTTGGTAAGGGTCGCTTTTTCCCTGCATTCTTTTTTGGTATGTTTGCTACTGCGTTTGATTCTGATGTTGCAGATAATGAAAAAATTTATTTTCGTTTTGACAATGATCCAGGTAGACCTAGAAAAGGAAATTTAAAGGTTGCTGTATTAACTAATGACAGAGATAGAAGAGGTTACAGAATTGTAAGATGTTTTACTATTGCCGATAGACAAAATAGTTTTGGTTCAAGATTTAGTCAGCAAGAGAAATTGTGGATAGAGAATAATTTACAACAGCAGAATGTTGCATTACGGGCTAGGCGGTTTGCATGGGAAGAGTATAAAACATTTGCATGGGCAGAAAATCAAGGAGAAGAGGAAGAAATAAGATGTGTAAAAATTCGTGAGGGAAATGCATTTACTGGAAATTCAGCATCTCCATGCGATGGTGGTTTTGAAGAGATCACCAGGACCTTTGGTATACAACAAGGTTTCCTGTCAGGTCTATTAGGAGATCTGGCAAGTAATAATGCAGATGATGTTGTTGATACTATTGATGATGTTTTGCAGTACATAATTAATCTCTACAATAGGTACAATCAGGTACTAGATTTCAATGGCAAGGAGTCAGACTATCATGGTTTTCTGTCAGGATTTTTGATGAATTTTAGGTATCGTCATACAGCTGGTATTTACCTTGAGTTATTTGTGGGGGGTGGATATACAGATATTACTTTTCTTGTACGTGGTGTACAACGATTGATAGATTCTGTTCCTATTATAATTGAACTCAAGGCAGGGCAAACAAGAGACAGATGTGCTGATCGAGCGTTGGCACAGGCTGAAAATTACGTTACAAGATGTCCTGTTTCATCTATATCCATCCACACCTCATCGGATGATGCTGTTTGTGTAGGATTAAATTTTGATTTAGATAACAACGAACGTTTACAGCTTAGTACTCAAAGCTTTTTGGAAAGAGAATCTTCTTTAGTAGAAAGGCTGTTTAATGGATCTATGGCCGAAATTCAAGAGAGTGTTAGAAACTATTTACTATATCCATCTTTTGGTGTGCCTGCTGTGCCTGACACTAGAGGTACTAACAGCAGAGTATTTTCCTACACAACTAGATTTACTTTTGCAAGTGCTGCGTTTGCAAAAAGAAGAATTGAGTTGGAAGATGGAAGTGAGGTATATGTAGATAAGTACTTGTTTCAATACCATGATGATGATAGGATGCGAGGTCGACATGGAGGAGTAGCACAAGTAAATGTTGGGGATCGTGCCTTAACTATGGTTTTACGAGCGTTATGGGCAGGAGAAGAAGGAGTTTTTGTGCTTGATATTCGTCACGCGTTAGCTCACCAATTTCCCCTACAAGGCCTAG
The DNA here is from genome assembly GCF_003344345.1 of Wolbachia endosymbiont of Cylisticus convexus. Next base: position 3,695 of record NZ_QPIP01000225.1, read on the forward strand.
ACTTGTCACGTTGGCCAGATGCTAGAGTATATGAAGTGGTGTGCACATTGAATCCAAGTAGAAGAGCTGAGGATGATCTTGGTTTAGCCGTTAATGTGACACAATTTCAATCACCTGCCGATTATCTACAGCATAAGGGCAATCAGTCTTTTCAAGGTGAGCTTTTACCAGTAGGTGGTGGTAGTAATGTACACAACACTGCAAATGTCATGATGAATACCGGTTGGCAAGATGTGAATAGGCACAAGGGATTATTTCAAGCAATTTCTAATGTGCTATTTCCGTTAAAGTGGGTAGTGAATAGAAATAACGCCCAAGAGGTTGGGTTTCATTCTGTGTTGCACGGATTGTTTTATACTTGTAATAATCCTGCTAGGGTAATTATAGAATTCCAGTTGGGAGGAGGAGAGAAGATAGATTTGGTGTTGTTACGGTCTGTAGAAAGTGGAGGTGGTGTTCATCCAATTGGGATAGAGTTAAAGTTTGCTGGCACGGGCGAACTACAGGATAAAAAACAAGAGGCAAATAATCAGTTAAATAGTTATTTGCAATGTAGAGGATATAAGCGTATTACCGATGGAGACACAGTAGTTTTATCGTACGCTATATGGAATGATCGTGCGCAGAGGCCAGATACTCTTATATCAGTTAAGGATGTTCTTCGTATAAGGGACAACTTAGGACACAGTTCTGCAGATGATCTTCCTGGCAGATGAGGGTTATTGAGAATTTACATATCAAATTAAGTGTATAATAGATTGTACTGGTAAAATGTATATGGCAGTTTGCCCTAACATTTTCGAAGTTGTCCGGAAACAGCCTTGTTGCATAGCTAATTAAGAAGATAGCAGGCTCAAAGTCATATGAAGTTACAGTAGGAGAACACAACTCTCTAAAAAACACGAAAATTAGAAAAGTTATGCTTGCATTAGCTTTTATTCATGCTAATTATTGTGCATAATATATTTATAGATTGAGGGAATATGGTGTTAGAATATATCTTAGAGAGTAAGCAGGTTTGTGCAAAAAAGCCATTTGGTGGATTAGCTACTGAAGAACAGCATGATGATGAGTTTTTTGGTGCGGAAGATAATAATAACAATTATGCAACTATTAGTGAGAGCGATGGTGAGTGGAGTCCTGTACATCATGCTGCTCTAGGGAATTACAGCTGTATAGTTGCACTTCTATCTGATACCACAGGATCTAAGTGGGATGACTCCTTTGCATTTAGATGCACTAAAAGTTCTACTAGATAACGGAGCAGACACTAGTATACAGGATAATAATGGAAATGTTGCTTTGCATTTTGCTAACCTTAATAACAGCCAAGCTCTATTGCAAGCTGCAGAACCCAATGGCAACATGAACAATGTGAACGTGGAGAACTTATACGGACCAGAAATGGGTAGATGAAACTATTAAGCTGGTAGACAGGATGTTTTTCTTGTTAATTTTCGCTTGCATGTTACAATAAACATCAAAGATGAGGTACATGCTATGAGTAGTGAGGTAAAAAACAAGCGATGTGTGGAATACGCAGAACAAACTAGCTCAAAAAGTTATTATTCTTCAGAGTATCGGGATTCACAGCCAAATACTGCTCTAAGCAATTTAAACTCAGGGGAAGACTCGAACTCAAGCTATGATTCAGATAACCCTTTGACTGATGAAGAGAGTTTATTGGTTGAAGAGTTTTATAAGGAAATGGAAAATAGACAGGAGAAAAGTAAGCAAAAGTATAAGGAAATTAAAGAAGAAATTACACAAAAGTATAAAAAAGATTGGACAAAGGATGATCTAATAGAAGAAATTATAAGAAAGTATGGAGAAGATTGGACAAAGAATGCTCTAAAGGATGATCTAATAGAAAAAGTTATACAAAAGTCTGGAAAAGATTGGACAAAGGATAATCTAATAGAAGAAATTGCAAGAAAGTATGGAAAAGATTGGACAGAGGATGTTCTAATGGAAGAAATTATACAAAAGTATGGAGAAGATTGGATAAAGGATGATCTAATAGAAGAAATTGCAAGAAAGTATGGAAAAGATTGGACAGAGGATGATCTAATAGAAGAAATTATACAAAGGTCTGGAGAAGATTGGACAAAGGATGATCTAATAGAAGAAATTATAAGAAAGTATGGAAAAGATTGGACAGAGGATGATCTAATAGAAGAAATTGCAAGAAAGTATGGAAAAGATTGGACAAAGGATGCTCTAATAGAAGAAATTATAAGAAAGTATGGAAAAGATTGGACAAAGAATGCTTTAAAGTATGCTCTAATAGAAGAAGTTACACAAAAGTATGGAGAAGGTAATACTCTAAGGGGTGTTCTAATAAAAGAAATTACACAAAAGTCTGAAGAAATTTGGGTAAGGGGTGCTCTAGAAGAAATTAGATGTGTAGTAAATAATTATCTTAAAAAGGGAATAAAGTTGAACTCATATTGTGGCGACAATGGAACAACTGTAGTGAATTTAATACTTAGGAGAGTGCTAGATGTTCTTGAAGAGGTTACAGAAGTAACCTCTGGCAAATTTATTTATTATAGTGAAGATCTAGCAACAGATGAAGAAAGTGTGAGTATTATACAAGATATTGTTAAAAATTTACTATTAAAAGGCGGGAAAGTGCAGCGAGATTTTTTCTATAACGATAGGATATCACATGCAACTATGGGATTTATAAATCCTCGTAGTAAAGGGTTTCATGAAGATGAAGAGAAAGAGTTTGATAAATGTCTTTTTGGTGAATGTAAATACATTATGGATCAGCTAAAAAGTGCTGCGTATGAAAGCATTGTGAACAAAAACAAACAAATTCAAGATGAGTTAGAAATAAGCATAGATAATATATATTCTCATATAAAGTATCCACAAGGTAGTATTGTTGAGGTTGTAAAAATTACAAATGAATTGGAGGTGGAAAATCTAGAATTAGAAGTCTGCGAGTTGGAGATAGGAGAAAGTAAAGTAATAGTTGAATTTGAAGAAAAAAGCAGAAATTACACTGACATTGCAGGTAGTGACGGTATAGTGTTAACTTTCTACACCAGCTTGGGGGAGTTAGAAGTTGAATTATATCTTGATGAGGAGGATGAAAATCTCATAGGGATAGAAGTAAGAGATCAAGAAAAGTTAGAGAAATTGAAAAGCTGTAACGAAGAAATAGGGGAAAATTGCTTATTAGGAGGTTTATCAGTTAATCAAGCTATAAAACAAGGGTATTTTGAACGATCTAGAGAGCTTTGTCAGTCTTCTGAAAGAGTTAGCTTATCTGAAAAAATTGAGGAAGCAGCATTGGAAGCAGTAAAAGATTTAGAGTATGGCGATATAGTAAACTCTTCGTCAAATTCCTGTAGAGAAGGTTATGCAGAAAATCAGGGCGCTAGTATCAACTCAAGTCACTCAGTGCAGCATAGCAAGTCAAGTGGAAATAGGAGAAGTACAAGTGCTCTAGGTTAAAATAACAGATTTTTAGGCAAGGCCAAGGGTTATAAATTACCTTTCTTCAAGCACCGATTTTCGAGATTACAATTTTATTTACCTCTTGTGAGTAGCTCTCTACAGTTGGAGTTACATTAAATTCTACTATGTTTTTATCCAAAGTTACATCATTTACCACATAGTCAGAATTCAAAAGATCACTATAATAGCTCCCGCTTCTCCAGCTACCCTCTGATATTTGCAAATGCTCTTTGTCTAGCCATATAAGAGATTCTCTCTCATGATCTTTATGAAAAAATGATAAATTTTCATCTTCATTTCCACACGCGTGGAGACTCAGCGAGTATAAGTAAAAATCATCTTTAATATGCTGACCATCTTTATTATATTTGTGTACCTCATAATAAGAATTATCATCAACAAATTCTGAATCATTATTGAAAAAATCTATAAAATCTGTCATAATGTTAGCCTCTTTTATTAATAAACTACTAATAGTGTAACTAATATTTTTATATAAGTCAATATAAGTTAATTTATTAACTAAAATTTTGAACTAAACTCACAAGTAACTTGTCATTCCTTACTGGGAAGATTTTCCTGCTTTTCACTGTTTGTTAATATATATCAAGATCTTCGATTTTAGGGAATGTTCAAAAAAGTGTGTCAAACCGAAAAAAAGTAATTTATATCAATTTAAAAATGGAGGTTTGACAATGAGTCAAAAAGTAGTAAACAGAACTAACGGATTGGTAGATTATAAAGAGTTGGAAACAAATATCCTGTCGTCTATACGAGAAGGAAGACCGTTGACAGGAAAGGAGGGAGCATTAACACCATTTATAAAAAAGCTGCTGGAGGCGAGTCTAGAAGGTGAAATAGAAAACCATTTATTAGCTGAAAGTGAAGAAAATAATCGCAGAAATGGGAGGAATGGAAAGACTTTACGTACAAGTGCAGGTTCATTTGAGCTGTTAACGCCAAGAGATAGAGAAGGAAGTTTTGAGCCGCAAATAGTCAAAAAAAGGCAAACAAGCTTACATCCAGAGCTTGAAACGAAGATTTTGAGCACATTTGCCAGTGGTATGAGCTATAGAGATATAGCGTCACACGTTGAGGAAATTTATGATCACAAAATATCGGTAGCAGAGATATCAAGTATTACCGACAAATTACTGCCTATAATCAATGAATGGCGTAGTCGTCCACTGCAATCAGTATACCCGATAGTATTTATGGATGGGATGTTCTTTAAGGTCAAGGAGGATGGACATTGCGTAAGTAAATGTATGTACAATATATTGGGCATAGACCAAAATGGCAGAAAAGAAGTCCTGGGCTTTTATTTGGCTGAAAGTGAAGGAGCTAACTTTTGGTTGGAAGTGCTAAATAACCTCAAAGAAAGAGGAGTAGAAGATATTCTGATTGCATGTGTAGATGGGCTAAAAAGCTTTCCTGCAGCCATCAACAGTGTATTTCCCAGTGCAGAAGTGCAGCTATGTATAGTACACCAAATAAGAAATTCTCTGAAATATGTATCCAGT
>NZ_QPIP01000226.1 GCF_003344345.1 Wolbachia endosymbiont of Cylisticus convexus
GAACGAGTAAGAGTTTAGTGGACTGAGATATTTTCCACTAAACTCTCCTCTAGGAACCGTACTTGAAAGTTTCCCTTCATACGGCTCGAGCCATCTTAAGTCCTTTTCTCGAGAACCGGCAACAGCTTCCTTCAAATATTCTGGCATTTCAAATTCCTTACTAGGATTAACATTAATCATATCTTATCATCCTCATAAAGAGAAGGATTATTTGATCTACGTTTTTCAAAGTAGGCATACCATTCTTTATCGTAGGGATTTGCCTCAGCTTGAATTTTCTTGTGGCGACGAATTGGTACGCTTGTTGCTTGAAAGAGTTCCTTCCACTCAACTGTACCTTTATTCTTAGTCAGCGCTGCAAAGCACCATCTTCTGGCTTCTTTTGTTTTAAAGTATTTCTCCTTAATCCAGCGTAAGCCTTTATTAGGGTGTCTGCGTTTTGACCATTGCCATAAGGCTTTAAAAATCTCAGAATCCACTTTCTCATAAGCTTTTCTTGCGCATATTCCCCTGTGGTAATAGACCCACCCTCGAATTTGAGGTGTGAGCAGTTCTATTACTTTTTCTTGGGTTGCTGCGCAGTTCTTACGAATCAAGCACCGGATGCGCTTCAGAAGTCGGTTTGTACTTTCTGCTGAAGGTTTGATGATTATCTTCCTTTCGTACTTACGTACTGTCTGACCTAGAAAATCAAATCCCTGTTCTACGTGTGTGATCTTGGTTTTTCCTGTGGATAGAGTTAACCCTCTGTCGCTGAGGAAATCCTCTACTAGCCTTTTAACTTTAGTCTCAAGAATTTCTTTTGATTTTCCAGTGTTACTATGAAGTCATCCGCGTAGCGAATCACGTGCACACCATATTTCTTGCGTTTTCTTGTTCCCTTCTTCCCGAAATGTTTACTGATAACATTTTCGAAACCATCAAGGGTCAAGTTAGCAAGTACAGGGGAGATAATTCCTCCTTGTGGAGTCCCTGCTATTGTGAAGCGGAACATTTGTTTTTCTATGAACCCAGATTTTAACCATTTGCTGAGAATATTCTTTTCTATTGGAATTGAGCTTTCTAACCAGCAATGGTCTATTTCATCAAAACACTTCTTAATATCCGCCTCTAGGATCCATTGCGATCTGTCGCGTCCCGCCAAAGTTTTGTGGATCTGGCTTATCGCATCAGCAGCTGAGCGATGTTTCCTAAATCCGTATGAGTGTCTATCTCCTATTGTTTCTGCAACAGGATCAAGTCCCATAAGATATAAGGCCTGCATCGCTCGATCTTTCATAGTGGGAATACTAAGAGGTCGCTTGCTGCCTGTAGGTTTGGGGATATAGACTCGTCTCAAAGGTTGAGAGCGATATCCTCGTTGCCTCAGGTTTGCAATTCCTTGAGATTTTGCTGAAGGGCTCTGCCACAACTGGTTGTCAACACCAGCTGTACATTTTCCTTTATTTGAAGTTACGCGTTTTACTGCCAACGCTTTAGCACTAAAACTACGTGTGAGGAGGCGTTGTAAAGTTTTCACTTTATTCCATCTCCTAGCTTTTGTTGCCTGAACAATACGAGCTTGTAGCCTTCTGGTATTTTTTTTACACTGAAACCAGTTAATTTGATTCCAGTGTTCTGCTGTACCGAAAGGTGCACTTACAATTTTACCTGTAACCATCTGCTTTCCTCACTTAAAAGGTTTTACAAACAATCTTGTTCAAGATGACCGTAGTGGACGTCAGTTCTCTTTCGAGCCAGATAACGTTTAAACCTGTATCTCATCCATTACAGATGAGCATTCACTTTTTCCACACTCCCAATCCCACATATCCATCAGTCTTTCTCATGATCAACCTTACTGAGTAAAGAAATTACCCAGAGATATATGGGGTTTCCGTGTTCCACCTATCAAACAACGAGCGGGTTAGGATTGATCTATACACCGGTGGTGTTTATGTTTGCGTATCAGATGCGTTCACGCTGATAACCTACCACATACCTTTTGGTCCAAGCCTGTCAGTGTCTTTGGCTTGTTCGATTTAACGATGCTTACGATCATTCACTTCTGTTATCCATACCGTTCACCCTAGCCCCCGTGCCAACTTGACACTTATAGCATCGTTCCTTCTTCACAGACCGAACTTCTCCTTTTCGGGCGGGTTCATTGTCCTAAACGCTTTGCATAAGACATTACTGTACTTATACAGTTTAGTAGGGTACGAGTGGCAAAACACTCGGTTTAGTCAGTGCTAAACAGTTTAATAGACGACTTTCACGTCACACAAAGGCATAATCATTGCGTGCATCAAGAAATTTAGATAAAGCCATGACGAATTAACCTAGAAAGCATTAATAATTATACACAATTCTGAAGAAATATTCAACTAAAATTCAAACATGTTAGTCAAAGAATGATCTTCATGAAAGGGCTTATTTAATAGAGAACTTGATTTGCATTGATATCCAACTGATCAGACTGAGAGTTGAAAATATGGCAATTAGACACAAAAACCATAAACCGTATAGCAGCGGGAGAGGTAATAGAAAGGCCAGCGAGTGTAGTAAAGGAGAAAATGCAATAGATGCTGGAAGTTCAGAGATAGAGATAGAGATCGAGATAGAAAGTGGTGGGCGTAACCTTATAACTGTGACAGATGATGGAAATGGAATAGAAAAGAACGATCTAGAACTAGCATTTATGAGGCATGCCACTTCAAAATTAAGCGATAGTGAGTTAATAGAAATCAAGCATCTTGGGTTTAGAGGAGAATTCAATTGCAGCAGTAAGTAGAATGAAATTATCGTCTAAGGCAAAAGGAAGCATGGTCTATAAGTTATGAGGGAGGAGAAAAAATAAGAGAGATTACACCTTGTTCTTTGCTACAGGGTTGAAGTTCGTGACTTATTTTTTGCGACACCAAATAGACTAAAATTTCTAAAAACCGAAAGGGCAGAAACACAAGCTATAGTTGATATTGTAAATAACTTAGCGATATAGTATTGGGTTTACTCTCGCTTCGGGTAATAAAAAGCTCTTAAAATATGCTAAACAAACTTCATTATTTAACAGATTGTGTGAAATAGAAGAAGAATTTCAGAGTAACTCGCTGGGAGTTAACGAGGAAGAAGATGGCATCAAACTTACGGGACATATCTGCAAACCGACGGTCAATCGAGGTAAGTCTGATATGATCTATACATTTGTGAATGGAAGGCCAATAAAAGACAATCTACTTATAGATGCAATTCGATATGCATATCAACCAGTTGGGAGGTATCCTTTTGCAGCGCTGCACTTAGAGATACCATACGATCAAAATGTGCATCCAAATAAATCAGAGGTAAGGTTTCAGAACAAGAGGCTAGTATATGAAATAGTGAGAAGAGGAATAATAAAAGCATTATCGACTAGAATAGGCACGTTCGCAGCAAGTGATGTTGAGTCTCAAAGTATTGAAGAGTTTGATAGCCAAGAGCAGGTTAATAGTAAAGAGGAAAAAATAAAAAGAGTTTTATGAGAAGAGACCAAGTCTTTTAGAAAATCGCCTAATGAAAGGATTCAATGCACCAGACGAAAGAAGGCAAAGCTTACCAGAAACGTTTAAATATGGAGAATCTCCACCCCAAAAGGGAACTATGGTTCTAGAAAGGGAGCAAATTGATTTGGTAGAGCTCTAGGATATGCACGCTGTCAGGTCTACAATACTTACATTATTGCTGAGGCTAAAGGCAAATTAATTATAGTAGATCAGCACGCAGCTCATGAGAGGTTGATATACGAGTGCTTAACAAGCATAAAAAGACAAAAACTTCTTCTTCCGGAAACAGTTGAAATTAAAAACCAAGCTGAAATGGAAATGATAGAGGTTTATAAATTTTTGAAATGGGTTTTGATATTGAAATACAATCAGAAGATAAAGTGAAGGTAAAAGAAATTCCTGCAATTTTAGGAACAATAAATGTGAAAGAGATGGTATAGTTGATAGATTAATAGAGATAGGAGATACGCTACCTATAGAAGAAAAAGTGAACAAGATATTAGCTACTATTGCGTGCCATAGAGCTGGAAGGGAAATGAAGTTGGAGGAGATGAATGAGTTGATGAGACAAATGGAAGAAACACCGTATGCTGATCACGGAAGACCAACTTACATAGAAATGAAACTAAGTGATATAGAAAAATTATTTGAAAGGAAATGAGTTCAATTTGTCAAAAAGGTTACCAATTAAGTATACGTGATAGCTCTTTTAATTATAGAGTATAAAATGTGAAAAAAGAGAATAATTGCTCTAACTTTTTAGACTACAAAGTAATAGGACAGGAAGTAAGAAATTGGAGGTTAAAGCGAGGATATACTCAAAAAGATTTAGCAAAAAAAATCGGTGTAACATATCAAGTAGTACTACAATATGAAAAAGGAACATGTAAAATTTCGATTGAAAAGTTGTATGCTATAGCAGAGATATTGTCGATTGGTATTGTAGACCTAATTCCTGTATCAAATGAAAAAATCTGTTTTGAAGATGAGGGAGAGAAAATATTAAATCTAGTAAGAGAATATAAAAAGATTAACGATCAGGAGTTACGTAGGATGTTTTGTTTACTAACCAAATTTGTCAAAGTTAGTGAGAAAAGTAGTAGAAAATCGGAAAAAATAAAAATTGCAAAGGGTTTGGTTAAATCGGGAGTTTCTGTTGATATTGTTGCAAAAACAATTGGTCTCTCTGCTGATGAATGTGTTGAAGAAAAAACAGGTTCTATCTACTACAAAATAGGGAAAAAGATAAAGGAATGGAGGGCAGTACGGGAATATACTCAGAAGGATTTAGCAGAGAAAATGAGGTGATGAAATAAGCAACTATGAACAAGGACGTGTGGCTATTCCACTGGAAAAATTGTATGCAATAGCAGAAACATTATCGATTAATATTACAGATCTACTAATAGAAGAAGGTGAAGGTAGTAAAGTAGTACCTGATTTGATAAAAGAATGGGAATGTTCAAAAAAGTGTGTCAAACCGAAAAAAAGTAATTTATATCAATTTAAAAATGGAGGTTTGACAATGAGTCAAAAAGTAGTAAACAGAACTAACGGATTGGTAGATTATAAAGAGTTGGAAACAAATATCCTGTCGTCTATACGAGAAGGAAGACCGTTGACAGGAAAGGAGGGAGCATTAACACCATTTATAAAAAAGCTGCTGGAGGCGAGTCTAGAAGGTGAAATAGAAAACCATTTATTAGCTGAAAGTGAAGAAAATAATCGCAGAAATGGGAGGAATGGAAAGACTTTACGTACAAGTGCAGGTTCATTTGAGCTGTTAACGCCAAGAGATAGAGAAGGAAGTTTTGAGCCGCAAATAGTCAAAAAAAGGCAAACAAGCTTACATCCAGAGCTTGAAACGAAGATTTTGAGCACATTTGCCAGTGGTATGAGCTATAGAGATATAGCGTCACACGTTGAGGAAATTTATGATCACAAAATATCGGTAGCAGAGATATCAAGTATTACCGACAAATTACTGCCTATAATCAATGAATGGCGTAGTCGTCCACTGCAATCAGTATACCCGATAGTATTTATGGATGGGATGTTCTTTAAGGTCAAGGAGGATGGACATTGCGTAAGTAAATGTATGTACAATATATTGGGCATAGACCAAAATGGCAGAAAAGAAGTCCTGGGCTTTTATTTGGCTGAAAGTGAAGGAGCTAACTTTTGGTTGGAAGTGCTAAATAACCTCAAAGAAAGAGGAGTAGAAGATATTCTGATTGCATGTGTAGATGGGCTAAAAAGCTTTCCTGCAGCCATCAACAGTGTATTTCCCAGTGCAGAAGTGCAGCTATGTATAGTACACCAAATAAGAAATTCTCTGAAATATGTATCCAGT
>NZ_QPIP01000227.1 GCF_003344345.1 Wolbachia endosymbiont of Cylisticus convexus
GTTCAAAAAAGTGTGTCAAACCGAAAAAAAGTAATTTATATCAATTTAAAAATGGAGGTTTGACAATGAGTCAAAAAGTAGTAAACAGAACTAACGGATTGGTAGATTATAAAGAGTTGGAAACAAATATCCTGTCGTCTATACGAGAAGGAAGACCGTTGACAGGAAAGGAGGGAGCATTAACACCATTTATAAAAAAGCTGCTGGAGGCGAGTCTAGAAGGTGAAATAGAAAACCATTTATTAGCTGAAAGTGAAGAAAATAATCGCAGAAATGGGAGGAATGGAAAGACTTTACGTACAAGTGCAGGTTCATTTGAGCTGTTAACGCCAAGAGATAGAGAAGGAAGTTTTGAGCCGCAAATAGTCAAAAAAAGGCAAACAAGCTTACATCCAGAGCTTGAAACGAAGATTTTGAGCACATTTGCCAGTGGTATGAGCTATAGAGATATAGCGTCACACGTTGAGGAAATTTATGATCACAAAATATCGGTAGCAGAGATATCAAGTATTACCGACAAATTACTGCCTATAATCAATGAATGGCGTAGTCGTCCACTGCAATCAGTATACCCGATAGTATTTATGGATGGGATGTTCTTTAAGGTCAAGGAGGATGGACATTGCGTAAGTAAATGTATGTACAATATATTGGGCATAGACCAAAATGGCAGAAAAGAAGTCCTGGGCTTTTATTTGGCTGAAAGTGAAGGAGCTAACTTTTGGTTGGAAGTGCTAAATAACCTCAAAGAAAGAGGAGTAGAAGATATTCTGATTGCATGTGTAGATGGGCTAAAAAGCTTTCCTGCAGCCATCAACAGTGTATTTCCCAGTGCAGAAGTGCAGCTATGTATAGTACACCAAATAAGAAATTCTCTGAAATATGTATCCAGTAAAGATGTGAAAGTTTTCATGAATGATCTGAAAAAAATATATCGTGCTTCAAGTAAAGAAATTGCTGAGAATTATCTGCTTGAGCTGGAAGGAAAATGGGGAGAAAAGTATCCTTTAGTTATAAAATCCTGGCAGAACAATTGGGAAAACTTATCCAGTTATTTTAAGTATTCTGGGCCAGTTAGGAAGCTGATTTACACCACTAATCCAATTGAGGGGTTGCATAGACAAATCAGGAAATTTACTAAAACTAAGGGTTCATTTACTAGTACAAATGCCTTGTACAAACAGGTATATTGTGCTATAAAAAAGGTAGAGCAAAAGTGGATTATGGCTCTCCCTAATTGGGCTTTAACTATGTCTCAACTTGATATTTTCTTTCCAGATAGGTTGAAAATTGAGTTGAACTAAAAATGCGGCTTGACACACTTTTTTGAACATTCCCTTCCTTAACTTGACGCGTATGGTTTATTTAACACTCCCCGGCAGATATAAAATTTCTGCACCAACCCCTTTAGCAAGTTCGGTAATCTTATTAGACTTATGAAAAGTAGCATTATCAAAGTTTGTCCAGATCGGTGTCAGAAATTGCTCAAACCATTTATTAACATATTGCAGTGGCCTTCAAAGATTAACGGAGCAACTATTTTTCTTCCACTTAAGGCTGCAACCATGCTGATTCCAGATTTTAGGGCTGTCCTTTCTGGCAATATCCATAGGGATAGTCTTCGGTATTATCAATACCAGATTCATCTATATATACTAAGTTTTGAGGTTCTTTTGTCGCTATAACCCTTACAAATTGAGCTCGCTTTTCCTCATTTCTTTCTTTGTATCCGTAAGTCTTGTGAATCCTATATTTTTAAGTGCTCGATTGTCTACTAATATTGCACCAGCATCTCTGACTGAGTTTTGCCACCTTGCAAATGCATTCCAGTCGGTAATTTTATGGTTATAGCCCACGTTTTTGACTGAAAATCTCCCGTTTTCTCACGTCTTTTCTTCCACTCATATAAAGTTGTTTTTCCGATCTTAAATCTCTTGGCAATAGTTTTCTCCTTCATCCAACGCTTCCATTACCTTTTTCCTTACGTCATAACTATTTACCTTCACTACTATAAATCCATATCTTACTCTTTTTC
>NZ_QPIP01000228.1 GCF_003344345.1 Wolbachia endosymbiont of Cylisticus convexus
AATTGCAGTTTTGTCTGTATAAAGCTTTGCCATAGCAACCCTTGAATAGGTATCAATAAAAGTTTGCTGGTCCTATACCCTTCTACATAATAAGTGTCTTGAGAACCTAAGTAACCAGTGTTTCAATTTCACCATCTTTGTTCTTTCACTTTCTCTAAAGCTGCAAGTTGCTCTTCAGTTAAAATTATGCCATCTTGTGCAACCTTCGCTTCAAGAGCTTTAAGTCTTTTTTTGAACGTTTCAATATCGTTTCTTAGCCATACAACCACCTTCGGAAATCCCTTTTTCTCAGCTCATTTGCAGCTCTTTATTGTCCATATGCTGGAAATTCTGTTGCGATCTGCTCTTTCTATGTCTTCGGAAACTCTGTTTGCCATAAGTGATTTTTTCTTACTTATCTCATGCAGTGCTTCTTCTCCTCCATTTTCATATAATTCCTTGAATCGATAAAACGTATCTCTTGAGTAGCCCATACGCTTGAGATACATTTCCTAATTGTTTTGCTAGCTCTAATAACCCTAACTTTGGTTTTAGTATTTTTGCTTGTATTGTACTCATATCTAACACTCCTTTCTTTTATTATTTTATAACTTACTTTTCTAAAGTGTCAGATCAAGTCTTGTTTAATACATTTAATGTCTAAAATAATTTTTACCGCTTCTCTTCTTTCTTATGCTACTTTTCCTTAACTTGACGCGTATGGTTTATTTAACACTCCCCTTTAAGTGTGTGTAGCGTACATACTGTAATTGCTATTGAATGATGGAGAGACATACTCCATTATTTTAGCACGAAGTAACAAATTCAATGAATTAGTTCTTCAAGAATAATTTAAACTTTTACAGTAGGAGTAGTCTCATGAAACATTATAGCGGGTTAGATGTCTCACTCAAAGAAACTTTTATTAGTATCATTGATGAGAAAGGAAAAATTGTTAAAGAAGGGGTTGTTGCAAGTGAAAGCAGTGCAATAGCTGAGTTTCTGCTTGGTCAAAACAAAAAATACGAGTCCATAGGAATAGAAAGCGGGCAATTATCAATATCGATGTGCAAAGAGTTGAGGAATCTTGGATTACCAGTAACTTGTGTAGATGCAAGGCATATGGCAGCAGCATTATCTGCGAGAATCAATAAGAATGATAAAAATGATGCAAGAGGCATAGCACAAATGATGAGAGTTGGGCTATTTAAGGAGGTATTAGTAAAATCAGACGAAGCTTGTCAGGTTAAAATAATACTTGGAAGCAGAAGACAATTAATACGTTGCAGAGAGCAAATTGCGGGAACAATAAGGGGATTACTGAAAATATACGGGATAAAAGTTAATCAACGTCTTAGTTCTGCAAACTTTGCTTTAAAAGTGCAAGAAATGGTTAATAATCTAGATGAAATTAGCCAAACCTCAATTGAATCATTAGTACATAGTTTAGAAATAATAGAAGAATCAACAAGAAAACTTGATAAAATGCTCTCAGAACAAAGCAAAAAAGATGAGGATTGTAAATTATTAACTACTGTTCCAGGAGTTGGTATTATAGTAGCAATGACATATAAAGCTGCAATAGATGATCTGCATAGGTTTGAAACATCTTATACAGTTGGAGCCTATATGGGATTAAGTCCAAGACAGTACGCTTCTGGTGAGATTGATCGACACGGAAGTATATCAAAAATGGGACCAGTGGACTGTAGGAATATGTTATATGAAGCCGCGCAGGTCTTACTGGTAAAATGTAAAAGGACATTTAAATTAAGAAGCTGGGGATTGAAGCTTAAAAAGAAAAAGGGCATGAAAAAAGCAATTGTTGCAGTAGCAAGAAAATTAGCCGTGATTATGCACAAGATGCTAATCGATAGAAAAGAGTTTTGCTATCAATAAACACTAAAGAAGTATAAAACAATAATTTTACTGAAAGTAAAGATAGCAATGCCGATGGAAGGGATAAGCAAGAGGATAAGTTGAAGCATAGACTTCGTGGCGTACATGTTGCCGTCCACTTCCGCCTACAAGTATAGTGCGGCTTGGCTACAATATAAATTAGCCATATTAGACCGCGGAGAGAACAATGGAAGCATGCTACTTTTAACTTATGTAAAATCATTAAGACTATAGAGGAAAAGAATGATACCTTAGTTTTTATAAGCTTAATGAATATGTGGATAAATACTTTAAGTTTGTGTGGACGTATTTATCCACATATTCATTGGCTACATAGTTTAAAAGAGATTAATTGGAAATTAGTGTTGATGTTTTTATTGCCAATAAAACCTCTTTTGATTGAATAAGATAATACAATAATAAATAAAAGGTTGTATTAGAGCTGAATTTTACATCAAAAAATATTTTTCATGATACAAAAAATTATTGTTGACTTTTATGCAATTAGAGAACTT
>NZ_QPIP01000229.1 GCF_003344345.1 Wolbachia endosymbiont of Cylisticus convexus
AATCACAAAATTACTGACTGGAATAAATTTACTGAATTTGCTAAAAAATATGGTGGAAAAACTCTATCGGAAATGGCTAAGCTTTGGAGCAATGTTAGTATCCCAACGATTCATCGAGCTCTTAAAAAAATTGGACTCACACGCAAAAAAAGACATATGGATACAAAGAAAGGGACGAAGAAAAACGCGCTGAATTTTTGAAAATTATAGCAACAAAAGAACCTCAAAACTTAGTTTATATAGATGAGTCTGGCATTGATAACACCGAGGACTACCCTTATGGATATTGCCAGAAGGGACAGAGGTTTTATGCTCTAAAATCTGGTAAAAAAATTCAACGAATCAGTATGATTGCAGCCTTAAACGGCAGGAAAATAGTTGTTCCGTTAACATTTGAAGGCCACTGTAATATGTTAATAAATGGTTTGAGCAGTTTCTGACACCGATTTTGAAACCTGGACAAACTGTTATCCTTGATAATGCTACTTTTCATAAGTCTAATAAGATTACTGAATTTGCTAAAGGAGTTGGCGCAGAAATTTTATATCTACCGCCTTATTCTCCCGATTTTAACAAAATTGAGCATCATTGGTTTGCTATAAAAAACAGAGCTAGGAAAAACATCCCTCTATTCACATCTTTTCGTCATGCTGTTGATTCCGCTTTTCTATAAGCTTTTCGGACTATTATGAAAAGAGCTATAATTGCAGTTTTGTCTGTATAAAGCTTTGCCATAGCAACCCTTGAATAGGTATCAATAAAAGTTTGCTGGTCCTATACCCTTCTACATAATAAGTGTCTTGAGAACCTAAGTAACCAGTGTTTCAATTTCACCATCTTTGTTCTTTCACTTTCTCTAAAGCTGCAAGTTGCTCTTCAGTTAAAATTATGCCATCTTGTGCAACCTTCGCTTCAAGAGCTTTAAGTCTTTTTTTGAACGTTTCAATATCGTTTCTTAGCCATACAACCACCTTCGGAAATCCCTTTTTCTCAGCTCATTTGCAGCTCTTTATTGTCCATATGCTGGAAATTCTGTTGCGATCTGCTCTTTCTATGTCTTCGGAAACTCTGTTTGCCATAAGTGATTTTTTCTTACTTATCTCATGCAGTGCTTCTTCTCCTCCATTTTCATATAATTCCTTGAATCGATAAAACGTATCTCTTGAGTAGCCCATACGCTTGAGATACATTTCCTAATTGTTTTGCTAGCTCTAATAACCCTAACTTTGGTTTTAGTATTTTTGCTTGTATTGTACTCATATCTAACACTCCTTTCTTTTATTATTTTATAACTTACTTTTCTAAAGTGTCAGATCAAGTCTTGTTT
>NZ_QPIP01000230.1 GCF_003344345.1 Wolbachia endosymbiont of Cylisticus convexus
TCGCAACCGATAGGGAAGGTGATAAAAATCATCAATCCAATATTGAGAGGGTGGACAAACTACTTTAGAATTGGGAACTCAAGTCGAAGCTTCAACTACGTTAAACAATGGGTAGAAAAGAAAACAAGACGCAACTTAATGAGATCCAGGAAAATGCGAAAAGGATTTGGCTGGAAGAGGTGGAGTAAGGAATGGATAGATAAACTTGGTCTGTATTCAGACTATAGAATACGATACTATGAACCGAAAGCACAACCAGTACAATATGTTATAAACTTTGGTAAGAATCTGCTAGGAAAGCGTAGTGCGGGAAAACCGCATGCTGCGTTTGATGAGGCGGGAGCTGGAAACGTAAATATGGGAATTTTGGATTGAGGTCCTCAACGAAAGCGAATGGAATAACCACCAAACCCTAAAGGAGGCGCGCCAGCTCTCGACCCTACCATCAAGCACTTTTTCTCTCCGAGTCACACATTATCTTTTTTGTATCAAGTTGCTCCCCTATGATTCCTATATTTTACCATCATATTTCCCATATTGGATTTTCTTATTACATTCATGACAAACAACAAGTTCGTAAGGATCATTTGGTAGCGCAAAAAAAACTCAAAACTCTTACCCCTTGATGAATTTGTATGTTCCCAGTATTTCTGAATTATTTATACTAAATCCTTACCATCACACTCTGAAACCATACGCCTATTAGTACTATGCAACAAAGCCATTCAGGTTCTGAAAATATATTGACATTGGAATATTAAGTCTGTAAGTAAGGCAGAGGGCTGTGAATCCTCATATACAAGTAAAATTTATTTTTAGGAGGCTGTATGTTAGCAACCAAGCAATTAGATTGTAGAAGTGATGTAATTGGTCTTTTTAGTGAGGAAAAAAGAACTAGTGTTAGGGGCAAATATAAAGATACTCCTATTCATGTTGCTGCCAAGCGTGGTCAATTGGATGAAGTAAAACGTCTTATAGAAGAAGGTGCTGATATCAATGCTAAAGGCGAGGATGGATATACTCCTCTGCATTATGCTGCTGAGGGTGGTTGGTTAGATATAGCAAAGTATCTTGTAGAAGAAAGAAGGGCTGATATCAATGCTATGAATGCTAAAGGAGAGGTGCCTCTGCATATGGCTGTTTTCGGAAGTGTAGATATGGTGAAGTATTTCGAAGAGAAAGGAGCTGATATTAATATTAAGGATGAATATGGCATCTCTCTTTTACATTATGCTGCAGAGGGTTCAAAATTAGATATAGTAAGGTACCTCATAGAAAAAGGAGGGATTGACTTTAATATTAAGAGTCCCAATGGAGTGACTCTTTTGCATATTGCTGCTTTTAGTGGGGCTTTAGATGTGGTAAAGTACTTAATAGAAGAAAAAGGTGTTAATTTCAATGTTAAGGATAAGTATTGCTATACTCCTTTGCATCATGCTGCTAAGGGTGAGCAGTCAGGTGTAGTTAAGTATTTTGTAGAAGGAAAAGGTGTTGATTTTAATATCGAGGGTTTTTTAAGAAGAACTCCTTTGCATGTTGCTGCTCTCGGTGGAAGTTTTGGTGTGGTAAAGTACTTAGTAGAAGAAAAAGGTGCTAATTTCAATGTTAAGGATGGTAATGGTGGAACTCCTCTGCATATTGCTGCTTTCAGTGGGGCTTTAGGTATTGTAAAGTACCTCATAGAAGAAAAAGGTGTTGATTTTAATGTTAAAGATGGTAGCAATAGAACTCTTCTGCATTATGCTGCTGATAAAGGGTTAAAGTGTGCTGCTTGGCCTGGGAGACCAGATTATACTGTTGGTGCTGAAAGATTACATGTAATAAAGTATCTCATAGAAGAAAAAGGTGTTGATTTTAATACTAAAGATAGTAGCGATAGGACTCCTCTGAATTATGCTACTGAGGCTAAAGAGTTAGATATAGTAGAGTACCTTGAGTCACAAATGAAAGAAAAAAAGACCCAAATTTCTAGTGATCCATCCCCTACTATTGATAACATAACAAGTGTAGAAAGCCTAACTCATTCAACAGATCAGTCTTCTAATGTTTACAGGTAAGGTTACCATTTTTGTAGTAATTCAGACTTGATTTGACAGGCAAGAATTAACTGACAGAAGGATTGAGGTAGTTAAAACTAATATCAGTCTCTTGTTTGATGCTACTAATATTTTTCTGAAAAGCAATATGTTTGCTATCAAGAAAAGTCTGCATCGGTGTTTTGCCATAGCAATATTTACCTGAATGAGGTCTTGTCTCATTGTAAGAACGCAACCAATGATCAACATCTATCTGCAAATCTTCCAAAGAACTGTAGATTTTCTTTCTAAAGATAATATTGTAACACTCATCTTGCATAGTTCTATGAAACCTCTCACATATGCCATTAGTTTGTGGGGTTAGTTCTTGAATGATCAATGTTTTCAATTCCTAAATATAGCTGATAAGCGTGATTTTCTGGTTTGCCACAGTATTCCGTACCCCTATCAGTCAAAATGCGGGATAATGGTACTTTTGTCCATCAAAGAATGGTATGACTCTATCATTAAGAAGATCTGCAGCAGTAATTGCAGTTTTGTCTGTATAAAGCTTTGCCATAGCAACCCTTGAATAGGTATCAATAAAAGTTTGCTGGTCCTATACCCTTCTACATAATAAGTGTCTTGAGAACCTAAGTAACCAGTGTTTCAATTTCACCATCTTTGTTCTTTCACTTTCTCTAAAGCTGCAAGTTGCTCTTCAGTTAAAATTATGCCATCTTGTGCAACCTTCGCTTCAAGAGCTTTAAGTCTTTTTTTGAACGTTTCAATATCGTTTCTTAGCCATACAACCACCTTCGGAAATCCCTTTTTCTCAGCTCATTTGCAGCTCTTTATTGTCCATATGCTGGAAATTCTGTTGCGATCTGCTCTTTCTATGTCTTCGGAAACTCTGTTTGCCATAAGTGATTTTTTCTTACTTATCTCATGCAGTGCTTCTTCTCCTCCATTTTCATATAATTCCTTGAATCGATAAAACGTATCTCTTGAGTAGCCCATACGCTTGAGATACATTTCCTAATTGTTTTGCTAGCTCTAATAACCCTAACTTTGGTTTTAGTATTTTTGCTTGTATTGTACTCATATCTAACACTCCTTTCTTTTATTATTTTATAACTTACTTTTCTAAAGTGTCAGATCAAGTCTTGTTT
>NZ_QPIP01000231.1 GCF_003344345.1 Wolbachia endosymbiont of Cylisticus convexus
GTTCAAAAAAGTGTGTCAAACCGAAAAAAAGTAATTTATATCAATTTAAAAATGGAGGTTTGACAATGAGTCAAAAAGTAGTAAACAGAACTAACGGATTGGTAGATTATAAAGAGTTGGAAACAAATATCCTGTCGTCTATACGAGAAGGAAGACCGTTGACAGGAAAGGAGGGAGCATTAACACCATTTATAAAAAAGCTGCTGGAGGCGAGTCTAGAAGGTGAAATAGAAAACCATTTATTAGCTGAAAGTGAAGAAAATAATCGCAGAAATGGGAGGAATGGAAAGACTTTACGTACAAGTGCAGGTTCATTTGAGCTGTTAACGCCAAGAGATAGAGAAGGAAGTTTTGAGCCGCAAATAGTCAAAAAAAGGCAAACAAGCTTACATCCAGAGCTTGAAACGAAGATTTTGAGCACATTTGCCAGTGGTATGAGCTATAGAGATATAGCGTCACACGTTGAGGAAATTTATGATCACAAAATATCGGTAGCAGAGATATCAAGTATTACCGACAAATTACTGCCTATAATCAATGAATGGCGTAGTCGTCCACTGCAATCAGTATACCCGATAGTATTTATGGATGGGATGTTCTTTAAGGTCAAGGAGGATGGACATTGCGTAAGTAAATGTATGTACAATATATTGGGCATAGACCAAAATGGCAGAAAAGAAGTCCTGGGCTTTTATTTGGCTGAAAGTGAAGGAGCTAACTTTTGGTTGGAAGTGCTAAATAACCTCAAAGAAAGAGGAGTAGAAGATATTCTGATTGCATGTGTAGATGGGCTAAAAAGCTTTCCTGCAGCCATCAACAGTGTATTTCCCAGTGCAGAAGTGCAGCTATGTATAGTACACCAAATAAGAAATTCTCTGAAATATGTATCCAGTAAAGATGTGAAAGTTTTCATGAATGATCTGAAAAAAATATATCGTGCTTCAAGTAAAGAAATTGCTGAGAATTATCTGCTTGAGCTGGAAGGAAAATGGGGAGAAAAGTATCCTTTAGTTATAAAATCCTGGCAGAACAATTGGGAAAACTTATCCAGTTATTTTAAGTATTCTGGGCCAGTTAGGAAGCTGATTTACACCACTAATCCAATTGAGGGGTTGCATAGACAAATCAGGAAATTTACTAAAACTAAGGGTTCATTTACTAGTACAAATGCCTTGTACAAACAGGTATATTGTGCTATAAAAAAGGTAGAGCAAAAGTGGATTATGGCTCTCCCTAATTGGGCTTTAACTATGTCTCAACTTGATATTTTCTTTCCAGATAGGTTGAAAATTGAGTTGAACTAAAAATGCGGCTTGACACACTTTTTTGAACATTCCCAGAAATCTTGATCTTAAATAAGATAATTTTTTTTAAAGAGTCTATAAATTACTAATTTTATCGTTTAATGTGTACTAGACATAACTTAATCTGACAGGCAAGAATTAACTGACAGAAGGATTGAGGTAGTTAAAACTAATATCAGTCTCTTGTTTGATGCTACTAATATTTTTCTGAAAAGCAATATGTTTGCTATCAAGAAAAGTCTGCATCGGTGTTTTGCCATAGCAATATTTACCTGAATGAGGTCTTGTCTCATTGTAAGAACGCAACCAATGATCAACATCTATCTGCAAATCTTCCAAAGAACTGTAGATTTTCTTTCTAAAGATAATATTGTAACACTCATCTTGCATAGTTCTATGAAACCTCTCACATATGCCATTAGTTTGTGGGGTTAGTTCTTGAATGATCAATGTTTTCAATTCCTAAATATAGCTGATAAGCGTGATTTTCTGGTTTGCCACAGTATTCCGTACCCCTATCAGTCAAAATGCGGGATAATGGTACTTTTGTCCATCAAAGAATGGTATGACTCTATCATTAAGAAGATCTGCAGCAGTAATTGCAGTTTTGTCTGTATAAAGCTTTG
This sequence comes from Wolbachia endosymbiont of Cylisticus convexus, assembly GCF_003344345.1. Next base: position 1,931 of record NZ_QPIP01000231.1, read on the forward strand.
CCATAGCAACCCTTGAATAGGTATCAATAAAAGTTTGCTGGTCCTATACCCTTCTACATAATAAGTGTCTTGAGAACCTAAGTAACCAGTGTTTCAATTTCACCATCTTTGTTCTTTCACTTTCTCTAAAGCTGCAAGTTGCTCTTCAGTTAAAATTATGCCATCTTGTGCAACCTTCGCTTCAAGAGCTTTAAGTCTTTTTTTGAACGTTTCAATATCGTTTCTTAGCCATACAACCACCTTCGGAAATCCCTTTTTCTCAGCTCATTTGCAGCTCTTTATTGTCCATATGCTGGAAATTCTGTTGCGATCTGCTCTTTCTATGTCTTCGGAAACTCTGTTTGCCATAAGTGATTTTTTCTTACTTATCTCATGCAGTGCTTCTTCTCCTCCATTTTCATATAATTCCTTGAATCGATAAAACGTATCTCTTGAGTAGCCCATACGCTTGAGATACATTTCCTAATTGTTTTGCTAGCTCTAATAACCCTAACTTTGGTTTTAGTATTTTTGCTTGTATTGTACTCATATCTAACACTCCTTTCTTTTATTATTTTATAACTTACTTTTCTAAAGTGTCAGATCAAGTCTTGTTT
>NZ_QPIP01000232.1 GCF_003344345.1 Wolbachia endosymbiont of Cylisticus convexus
AATCACAAAATTACTGACTGGAATAAATTTACTGAATTTGCTAAAAAATATGGTGGAAAAACTCTATCGGAAATGGCTAAGCTTTGGAGCAATGTTAGTATCCCAACGATTCATCGAGCTCTTAAAAAAATTGGACTCACACGCAAAAAAAGACATATGGATACAAAGAAAGGGACGAAGAAAAACGCGCTGAATTTTTGAAAATTATAGCAACAAAAGAACCTCAAAACTTAGTTTATATAGATGAGTCTGGCATTGATAACACCGAGGACTACCCTTATGGATATTGCCAGAAGGGACAGAGGTTTTATGCTCTAAAATCTGGTAAAAAAATTCAACGAATCAGTATGATTGCAGCCTTAAACGGCAGGAAAATAGTTGTTCCGTTAACATTTGAAGGCCACTGTAATATGTTAATAAATGGTTTGAGCAGTTTCTGACACCGATTTTGAAACCTGGACAAACTGTTATCCTTGATAATGCTACTTTTCATAAGTCTAATAAGATTACTGAATTTGCTAAAGGAGTTGGCGCAGAAATTTTATATCTACCGCCTTATTCTCCCGATTTTAACAAAATTGAGCATCATTGGTTTGCTATAAAAAACAGAGCTAGGAAAAACATCCCTCTATTCACATCTTTTCGTCATGCTGTTGATTCCGCTTTTCTATAAGCTTTTCGGACTATTATGAAAAGAGCTATAGTATATCCAATCCAGGAATTTTGGTAAAATCTATGGGAATGTTCAAAAAAGTGTGTCAAACCGAAAAAAAGTAATTTATATCAATTTAAAAATGGAGGTTTGACAATGAGTCAAAAAGTAGTAAACAGAACTAACGGATTGGTAGATTATAAAGAGTTGGAAACAAATATCCTGTCGTCTATACGAGAAGGAAGACCGTTGACAGGAAAGGAGGGAGCATTAACACCATTTATAAAAAAGCTGCTGGAGGCGAGTCTAGAAGGTGAAATAGAAAACCATTTATTAGCTGAAAGTGAAGAAAATAATCGCAGAAATGGGAGGAATGGAAAGACTTTACGTACAAGTGCAGGTTCATTTGAGCTGTTAACGCCAAGAGATAGAGAAGGAAGTTTTGAGCCGCAAATAGTCAAAAAAAGGCAAACAAGCTTACATCCAGAGCTTGAAACGAAGATTTTGAGCACATTTGCCAGTGGTATGAGCTATAGAGATATAGCGTCACACGTTGAGGAAATTTATGATCACAAAATATCGGTAGCAGAGATATCAAGTATTACCGACAAATTACTGCCTATAATCAATGAATGGCGTAGTCGTCCACTGCAATCAGTATACCCGATAGTATTTATGGATGGGATGTTCTTTAAGGTCAAGGAGGATGGACATTGCGTAAGTAAATGTATGTACAATATATTGGGCATAGACCAAAATGGCAGAAAAGAAGTCCTGGGCTTTTATTTGGCTGAAAGTGAAGGAGCTAACTTTTGGTTGGAAGTGCTAAATAACCTCAAAGAAAGAGGAGTAGAAGATATTCTGATTGCATGTGTAGATGGGCTAAAAAGCTTTCCTGCAGCCATCAACAGTGTATTTCCCAGTGCAGAAGTGCAGCTATGTATAGTACACCAAATAAGAAATTCTCTGAAATATGTATCCAGT
>NZ_QPIP01000233.1 GCF_003344345.1 Wolbachia endosymbiont of Cylisticus convexus
TTTTGATTTTCTGGGTTACACATTCAGACCCAGGTTAGCAAGAAATAAAATAGGGAAGCATTTTGTTTCATTTCTCCCAGCAATTAGCAACAAGGCCAAGAAAAAGATTACTACAACCATAAGATCATGGAAAATGCTAAGAAATACGCATATAACATTAGAGGGGATGTCAGAGAAAGTAAATCCAATAGTCAGAGGCTGGTATCAGTACTATGGCAAATTTTACAGAACTGAGGTCTACAAATCTCTAAAGAATGTAGAGCGGCATCTAGAAAAGTGGGTCAAAAGGAAATATAAGAGACTCAGGGGTCACGGAAGACTAGCAAGACAATTTCTAGGAAAGGTGAGAAAGAGGTCTCCGGATATTTTCTATCACTGGACACTAGGGTTAGATCAAAAGGCTGAATAATGGAAGCTGTATAAGCTGAGAGGTTTACGTACAGTTTTGCGAGAGACTGGTGGGGAAGTTCCACTGGTCTACTCTCCAATCACAAAATTACTGACTGGAATAAATTTACTGAATTTGCTAAAAAATATGGTGGAAAAACTCTATCGGAAATGGCTAAGCTTTGGAGCAATGTTAGTATCCCAACGATTCATCGAGCTCTTAAAAAAATTGGACTCACACGCAAAAAAAGACATATGGATACAAAGAAAGGGACGAAGAAAAACGCGCTGAATTTTTGAAAATTATAGCAACAAAAGAACCTCAAAACTTAGTTTATATAGATGAGTCTGGCATTGATAACACCGAGGACTACCCTTATGGATATTGCCAGAAGGGACAGAGGTTTTATGCTCTAAAATCTGGTAAAAAAATTCAACGAATCAGTATGATTGCAGCCTTAAACGGCAGGAAAATAGTTGTTCCGTTAACATTTGAAGGCCACTGTAATATGTTAATAAATGGTTTGAGCAGTTTCTGACACCGATTTTGAAACCTGGACAAACTGTTATCCTTGATAATGCTACTTTTCATAAGTCTAATAAGATTACTGAATTTGCTAAAGGAGTTGGCGCAGAAATTTTATATCTACCGCCTTATTCTCCCGATTTTAACAAAATTGAGCATCATTGGTTTGCTATAAAAAACAGAGCTAGGAAAAACATCCCTCTATTCACATCTTTTCGTCATGCTGTTGATTCCGCTTTTCTATAAGCTTTTCGGACTATTATGAAAAGAGCTA
>NZ_QPIP01000234.1 GCF_003344345.1 Wolbachia endosymbiont of Cylisticus convexus
ATTCCCGCTTATGAAGTAACACAAATATACAGACGCAGGTGGGATATAGAAGTATTTTTCAAATTTATCAAGCAAAACCTCGGATATAAGCATTTTTTAAGCCATGACATGAATGGAATGAAAGTGTATATTTATATGATTATTATTACAGCTTTATTATTTCTTGTTTATAAAATAAGAAATAACTTAGACGGATTTAAGATAGCACTATTACAGTTTACATTAGATCTTAATGACTCTTTTTTACGTTCAATTTGTTTTACTATCAGGAGGTATAGCTCTTTTCATAATAGTACAAACGAGGTAAAATAAGATTTTATAGTAGTGAAGGTAAGTATGCCAGCAGCATATAGTTATGATTTAAGAAAAAAAGCAATGGAATCACTAGAAGAAGGAGAAAGCAGAGAAGCAGTGGCAGCAAGATTTAAAATTGGAAGAACTACGTTATGGGAGTGGCAGCAAAGAAAAAAGAAACAGGAGATTTTCAGTCAAAAAAACTTGGAAATGGAGGTTATAATCACAAAATTACTGACTGGAATAAATTTACTGAATTTGCTAAAAAATATGGTGGAAAAACTCTATCGGAAATGGCTAAGCTTTGGAGCAATGTTAGTATCCCAACGATTCATCGAGCTCTTAAAAAAATTGGACTCACACGCAAAAAAAGACATATGGATACAAAGAAAGGGACGAAGAAAAACGCGCTGAATTTTTGAAAATTATAGCAACAAAAGAACCTCAAAACTTAGTTTATATAGATGAGTCTGGCATTGATAACACCGAGGACTACCCTTATGGATATTGCCAGAAGGGACAGAGGTTTTATGCTCTAAAATCTGGTAAAAAAATTCAACGAATCAGTATGATTGCAGCCTTAAACGGCAGGAAAATAGTTGTTCCGTTAACATTTGAAGGCCACTGTAATATGTTAATAAATGGTTTGAGCAGTTTCTGACACCGATTTTGAAACCTGGACAAACTGTTATCCTTGATAATGCTACTTTTCATAAGTCTAATAAGATTACTGAATTTGCTAAAGGAGTTGGCGCAGAAATTTTATATCTACCGCCTTATTCTCCCGATTTTAACAAAATTGAGCATCATTGGTTTGCTATAAAAAACAGAGCTAGGAAAAACATCCCTCTATTCACATCTTTTCGTCATGCTGTTGATTCCGCTTTTCTATAAGCTTTTCGGACTATTATGAAAAGAGCTA
>NZ_QPIP01000235.1 GCF_003344345.1 Wolbachia endosymbiont of Cylisticus convexus
TATGGATTATTATATAATGGAGATTAAAAATGGCAAAGGTCAAAAGTAAATTAGAGATAACGAATCCTAATGCAGCAGGAATCGATGTTGGCTCGGCTGTACATTATGTATGTGTACCCGAAGGAAGCGATGAACAACGTATACAAAAATTTAGCTGCTTTACGGAAGATCTCTACAACATAGCAAAATGGTTGAAAAAATGTAAAGTGAATACAGTAGCCATGGAGTCAACAGTGGATTCCTTTGTTTCAAGTACTTGAATCACACGGATTTGAAGTAAAACTGGTAAACGCAAAACATGTTAAAAATGTACCTGGGAGAAAATCAGATGTGCAAGATTGTCAATGGATTCAACAACTACACAGTTACGGGTTACTCCAAGGGTCATTTAGGCCAGATGTGTGTATTGCGTAGTTATGTTCGGCAACGTAAAAATTTAATTGAAAATGCTTCTACACATACTTTGCGTATGCAAAAAGCGCTAACACAAATGAATATTCAACTACATAGAGTTATAAGCGATACAACTGGTGTAACTGGAATGCAAATTATTAAAGCAATAATAGATGGTGAGAGTAATCCTGAAAAATTGGCTGAACTAAGAGATGGATGAATAAAAAGTGATAAATCTGTTATTGCAAAAGCATTAGCAGGAAACTATAGAAAAGAACACCTATTTACATTAAAGCAAGAATTTGAGCTATATAATATTTATCAGGAAAAAGTAGCAGAATGTGACAGGAGCATTGAAGAATATTATAAAACATTTGAGACAAAGTCTGATGAGAGTAAAAAGTTAGGTGAAGAGAAAAATAAGCATAGAAAAAGTAAACCAAACTTTGCTTTGCATGAAGAATTATATCGAGTAACTGGTATAGATTTGGGAATGTTCAAAAAAGTGTGTCAAGCCGCATTTTTAGTTCAACTCAATTTTCAACCTATCTGGAAAGAAAATATCAAGTTGAGACATAGTTAAAGCCCAATTAGGGAGAGCCATAATCCACTTTTGCTCTACCTTTTTTATAGCACAATATACCTGTTTGTACAAGGCATTTGTACTAGTAAATGAACCCTTAGTTTTAGTAAATTTCCTGATTTGTCTATGCAACCCCTCAATTGGATTAGTGGTGTAAATCAGCTTCCTAACTGGCCCAGAATACTTAAAATAACTGGATAAGTTTTCCCAATTGTTCTGCCAGGATTTTATAACTAAAGGATACTTTTCTCCCCATTTTCCTTCCAGCTCAAGCAGATAATTCTCAGCAATTTCTTTACTTGAAGCACGATATATTTTTTTCAGATCATTCATGAAAACTTTCACATCTTTACTGGATACATATTTCAGAGAATTTCTTATTTGGTGTACTATACATAGCTGCACTTCTGCACTGGGAAATACACTGTTGATGGCTGCAGGAAAGCTTTTTAGCCCATCTACACATGCAATCAGAATATCTTCTACTCCTCTTTCTTTGAGGTTATTTAGCACTTCCAACCAAAAGTTAGCTCCTTCACTTTCAGCCAAATAAAAGCCCAGGACTTCTTTTCTGCCATTTTGGTCTATGCCCAATATATTGTACATACATTTACTTACGCAATGTCCATCCTCCTTGACCTTAAAGAACATCCCATCCATAAATACTATCGGGTATACTGATTGCAGTGGACGACTACGCCATTCATTGATTATAGGCAGTAATTTGTCGGTAATACTTGATATCTCTGCTACCGATATTTTGTGATCATAAATTTCCTCAACGTGTGACGCTATATCTCTATAGCTCATACCACTGGCAAATGTGCTCAAAATCTTCGTTTCAAGCTCTGGATGTAAGCTTGTTTGCCTTTTTTTGACTATTTGCGGCTCAAAACTTCCTTCTCTATCTCTTGGCGTTAACAGCTCAAATGAACCTGCACTTGTACGTAAAGTCTTTCCATTCCTCCCATTTCTGCGATTATTTTCTTCACTTTCAGCTAATAAATGGTTTTCTATTTCACCTTCTAGACTCGCCTCCAGCAGCTTTTTTATAAATGGTGTTAATGCTCCCTCCTTTCCTGTCAACGGTCTTCCTTCTCGTATAGACGACAGGATATTTGTTTCCAACTCTTTATAATCTACCAATCCGTTAGTTCTGTTTACTACTTTTTGACTCATTGTCAAACCTCCATTTTT
>NZ_QPIP01000236.1 GCF_003344345.1 Wolbachia endosymbiont of Cylisticus convexus
ATAGGGTTAGCAAGCTGACTGGAGAAAACGTTTTCAATTTGTTGCTCTATAGCATACTGGAGAAAAATGAGCTGAGTTTGAGGACAATCGAGGAAAATTATCATAGAATGTTCAATATAGATACTCGCCATTCATCGGTAGCAAGCCGCTTAACCTGTCAAGTATTTTGAGAAGATTTTTTCGTTCGTGTTGCAGAGTTCCGGAAAATCAACGAAAGTTGCTGATAACTACACTTCAGCTATCAAGTAAATTACTACATCTTGGTATTCCCTGCAGAAACGCAAAATATTGTGAGAAAAATATGATAAAATGCACTATTTCAACAGATGGAAGATTCGCAAAATTGCTTAATTTATGTACTCAGGCAGAAGGATTTTCGGATCATAAATCGTTCCGGGAAATGATTTTAAATCATGGTCAAGAGTCAATTTGTATATTCGACCGTGGGCTACAAAAACGTGCAGCTTTTGAAGAATTTTTAAAAAAAGATATACATTTTGTCACTCGTGGCAACGACAATATTCGTTATAAAATAGTTCGTATTCACACAAAAATTGCAGGTATACAAACAGAAACGCTCGAACTGATAGAAGATATGGTAGTCCAGTTAGGGCAAGATGGTTCAAGATTTTTGTCGTTTGAAATCAGGCTCATTAAAGCAAAAAACCAAGAAAGTGGTGAGATTCTCACATTTTTAACCAATATTTACGAAATGTCTGCTGAAGAGATTTGCACTCTTTACAAAAAGCGCTGATCGATAGAAATTTTTTTTAGATTGATCAAGCAGGAGCTCAATGCAAAACATTTTCTCGGGTATAGTAAAAATACAATTTTGGTCACGTTGTACATGATTCTCATTGCCTCTGTTCTATTAACGGAATACAGGAAACGCAGCGAAATCAAGAGTTACAAGTTTACAAGGAGAGCTTTTATGAACGAACTTAGACTCGAAATCTGTCATTGAATATTGCGGTGGTGATTCAGAAAAAGTCTACGATTATTACCTTTCTTCTTTTCCATAAGCAATGTTCGTACAGCTGTGTGCTTGACACTGGCATGACAACTTGTTAATATAAACCTTCTGGATTCCAGTGTCACGCACTGGAATGACAACTTGTTAATATAAACTTTCTAGATTCTAGTGTCACGCGCTGATCGAAAGGGCTGCTTGCATAACACCCCCTTGGTGCATTACGCACTGGTTTCCATTCAAGACGATGTCATCCCAGTGCTTGACACTGGGATCCAGTAAACTTATTTACTAGATATGAAAAGTTATTATATTTATATACTTGCAAGTGAACGCAATGGAACTCTATATACAGGTATAACGTCAAATTTGACTAAACGAATTTGGGAACACAAAAGCAACTGGTTTCACGTCAAAGTACAATGTTTGTAAACTAGTCTATTTTGAAGAATTTCAAGACATAAATTTAGCAATTAGTAGAGAAAAACTCCTAAAAAGCTGGCAGAGAAAATGGAAAATAGACTTAATTGAAAAAACAAATCAAGAATGGAAAGATTTATATGATGAAATTGTGTCTGGATGACGGTATTTGAGTACACAATTTTATGAATATTGTAATCAAACAGACCAAGAAAGATGTCATGAAAGTAGCTGACATTGGCATCCACTCTTCTTTTTTCCTGGATCCCAGTGTCAAGCACTGGGATGACACCTTTCCTTATGGACTTAAGTCACAACTGTACAAACATTGCAATATGGCACATAATAAACGTTGGCACTGGCTCCCATTCAAGACGGTGTCATTCCAGTGCGTGACGCTGGAATCTAACTTTTACCATAATCATTAGAAAATGTTGTATTTTAACATTACTTTTATATTCCTGAATTTAACTGGATTCCAGTGTCACGCACTGGAATGACAACTTGTTAATATAAACTTTCTAGATTCTAGTGTCACGCACTGGAATGACAACTTGTTAATATAAACCTTCTAGATTCTAGTGTCACGCGCTGATCGAAAGGGCTAACACCCCTTTGGTGCATTACGCACTGATTTCCATTCAAGACGGTGTCATTCCAGCGCGTGACGCTGGAATCCAGAAGAAAAAAATGGATCCCAGTACTGGGATGACAACGAAGGGGTTACTTGAATGACAAAAAGAGAGAGAATCTTTACGATATCTCTCTGCTGACTGAAGTATGATTCTCAACTTCTACATCTCTTAATCCTCCCGGCATTTCCACAGCAGCATTAGACTTAGCAGCTTTTTGCTGATTACCAGCAGAAGATTCTTTTCTTCTAGTTATCTTCTCGAAAGCACCATTCGCTGTGTTTCTCCTAACTCTCCTCCTTGGTGGCTTTTGCTCTTTTTTTGGAGCAGGTGGGCACACAGCTACCTTTGGTTTTTCAGTTTTGTCTTCTCTTTTACTCACTTTTTCCTGTTCCTGTACTTCACTATTTTTGTGGTTTATAACAAATTTAGGTGAAGTGTCCACTAATTTTTCTACAGGCTTTGATAAAAGAGCACGTTCTTGCTTATCTAGAGTGATTGGCATTGGAACTTTGGATGAAAAGTCAAAGAGATGAACTGGTGCGATTTCATTCACTTTTTCTTGACAAACTTCTTTTTCTTTTGTTTTTTCCGCTTTTTTGTCTTCCTTTTTCTCGGTTGCATCTTGCCCTACTACTGCTGCTAAATCAACTGCAAAAATTTCTGTAAACATTGCAATAACAGAGCCAACAAGGAAAATTTGAAGCTTCAACTTTAAATTTTGCAATGCTTGCAAACGTTCTAGTATTGCTATTTCTTCTTCGGGAGATAACCCACCACTAAGTAATTTCTCCTGCAATTCTTTTATCTCTTTGTCTAGCCTTTTATCCCAGCTCAAATCTAAATCTTTTGTGAAGATCTTTTTGACTAATTCCTTAAGCTTATCACGCAAAAACTTAATTATTGAAAGAAGCAGATTTTTCTCTTTCTTCTCTTTGAGCATTTTGTAGACTCTCGGGTCTACATTTACTTCAAAAAGATTAAAGAGGGATTCAAAGAAATTTGCAAATGCTCCTTGATTATCACCAGCAAAGTAATCCTCATCGTCTTTTATCTGTAGCTCTACTTGAGACAATGTTTCATCAACGTAACTCGCAGCCTGACGCTCAAGCTCTATTCTCTTGAGCTCAGCTCTTCTGGCAAGCTCCTCTATGAATCCTTTTAATTCATTGATCTTCTGCTCTGCAGAGAGATCTTGCTCCCTAATTCGACTAATGAAGATTGAACTATCGTCGTTCCCGTTATTGCTTGAAAAATTTTCCATCACTTTTTCTCCCTCAATTGAATTACTGTTTCCGTAGCTACTTAGAAAACTTTTGACCATTTTACCCCTGTATAAAACTCAATTTTACAGCATCAAATATTTAATAAATATTAATCTTAAAATATCAATAAAATTATTGATATTTTTACATTCATGCTATACATAGCTTAACATACACTACATAATCTTTCAAGAACATCTTTCTAGTATAAGACTTTCTTACTTACCCACACACCACCTGCAAAACATACAACAAGAGAACATTATAATATTTGATGTAACATTATGTCAATAATCTAAGAGCATATTGACATGCTAACATATGCCTGAATTGATGCTGAGGTATTCCTTCGCTTGATCAGTTAAAACACGTCCTCTTGGTGTGCGCTTTACAAAGCTGATTTTGATTAAATAAGGTTCTACTGTTTCCTCAATATTGCCAACATCTTCAGATAGCGCAATAGATATAGTGTCAATTCCAATAGGTCCTGAGGTGTTAAACAAAAATCTCAGATAATCCATATCTAATTTATTTAGTCCCATTTTATCTATGCCCAATTTTGATAGTGCAGAGCCGGCAATTTCACAGGTAATTTTTTTATCATCTTTTACTTCAACAAAATCCCTTATTCTTCTGAGTAATCTCAAAGCAATTCTTGGAGTACCACGCGCACGGCAGGCAATTTCCCGTGTAGCATCTTCTTCAATTTCAGCAGAAAGAACTCTTGCACCTCTTTTTATAATATCAACCAGTTCCTCGAAAGAATAAAACTCAAGATGCAAAGGAATGCCAAAACGATCCCTAAGCGGTGCAGAAAGCAGTCCAAGCCGCGTTGTTGCCCCAATCAGTGTAAATGGTGGTAAATCTATTCTTAAAGTGCGTGTAGATGGGCCCTCACCTACTAATATATCCAGGCAAAAGTCTTCCATAGCAGTATATAAAACTTCTTCAATGCTGCGGTTTAATCTATGGATTTCGTCGATAAATAAGACATCTTTTGCATTTAAAGTGGTGAGTACTGCAGCTAAGTCCCCAGCTTTACTAAGCAACGGACCAGAAGTTGCACGAAAACTAACCCTTAACTCCTTAGAGACAATTTGTGCTAAAGTTGTTTTGCCAAGCCCTGGAGGACCATAGAGTAATACGTGATCCAAGGCTTCAGCTCTCGTCTGTGCAGCGTTTATAAACACTTTTAAATTTTGTATTAAGTCTTTTTGCCCGACAAAATCATCAAGTTGCTCAGGCCTGATATTTAAATTGTGTACATCTTCAGAATATTCCTTACTACATGATATTGATTTCATAGTGTTTTAAGCGCCATACGAATAATATCTCTAGTGTCCAAGTTTGGTGATTCATCTTCTATTTTTTTTATCGTATCATAAGCTTTTGTTCTTTCATATCCAAGATTGATCAGAGCTGAAAGGGCATCTTCACTAATTGGATGAAAATTATTGTTATTTATCTCTAATTTACTTACTTTGCCACTCAGCTCAGTGATAATTCGATTTATGAGCTTCGGGCCAAGTCCACTCACCTTAAGTGCTAGTTTATCCTCATTCATAATTGCCAAAAACAGCTGTTCTGGAGTTAGTTTACTCAAAATTGACATTGCGGTTTTATAGCTAACACCACTCACTTTAACTAGTAAACGCAGGCACTGCTGTTCTTCTTTACTTATAAAACCATATAGCTGAGCAACGTTTTCTCTGCTATTTGCATAAGTGTCGATAAGTAATTTTACTCTATTTCCGATTGAACAAGCACTTAAAGTTTTGGCTGAAAGGTATACTATGTGGCCAATATCATTCACATTCAGGATTATATGATCGCTGCACACTTCATCAACTATTCCGCTTAGATTCCCTATCATTTTTAGTATCGTATAAAATTCAGTTTAAATGCTCCTGAATCTTAGGTCAAGCAAACGAACATTATAACAGTAGCTCCTTGACAAATTCCTCCAGCCTTATTATTATGGTGTTAAGGTTCTTTTCGACTCAAAACTTGTTTTTGATCCGCGCGGGTTCAACAATAAAAATTCAGTAAAAAACTTAAGTATCTATTGGCGAAATTATAGCGGCTGCACGTCTTTTTTATTTTTCTACTTCAGCCAAATCGCGCTTATTTTAAGCGTTAGCACATTATTACAGCGCCACTTACAGTGATGTAGAGTCAAAACTTTCTACTCGGGGTTTCTTTTGCCTTTTTCCTATTTAGTAAATTTCTTAATATTTGGATTAATTCAGAGTCCTCAGGAATAACTACAGTTGCAATCATTGCAGACAAGTTTGCAGAAAATCTATTTGAGTATGTTATTCCAGATCAGTATGTGACTGGACCACGAGTTACTCCAGCAGCAGAATTGCGATCTATTGACTAAGTAGTAGAAATTTCTATCTTTGGTAAAATTAAGGTAATTGTTTGCTGTTTGCAAAAATATTTGCATAATTTAAGTAACATTACTTGATAAAAATTAACTATGGAGCTTAATAAGATTGCAGCATCGATTTTACTTTCTGGATTAATAATTATGATGGTAAGTAATGTAGTTGATATGCTCTATAATCCAGAGGATTCTAAAATAGAGCACCAAACAATAGTAGCAACCAGCAATGAGCCTCAGCAAAAAATTGAACAAGTGGCACTTGATATTGGAGCACTCATGCAGAACGCTAGCTTTGAAAAAGGTAAATCAGCAGCAAAAAAATGTATAGCTTGCCATAGTTTTGAGAAAGGTGGAATGAATAAAGTAGGACCAAACTTATGGAACGTGGTTGGAAATAAAAAGGCCCATCTTGGCAGCTCATTCAATTATTCAAAAACACTACTTGAAAAAGGTGGAAAATGGGGGTATGAGGAGCTATTTGCTTTTTTAAAAAATCCAAAAGCCTACATAAAAGGTACACGTATGGCATTTGCAGGCATTTCCAACTCAAAAGAGATTGCAGATTTAGTCAGTTATTTACGCCAATTAAGTGATAGTCCGGTTGCTTTGCCAAGGTAGTATGGGTTATTGTAAATTACTCGATGGAAGTAATGGCCATATAGCATATCGAAAGCTACAAGGAAAGAAAGCTTCTATAGTTTTTTTTGGTGGGTTTGCATCCAATATGGATGGAACTAAAGCAACTGCTATTTACAAATTTTGCCAAGAAAGTGACGTAGCACTTATGCTCTTTGATTATCTTGGCCACGGTAATTCAAGCGGTGACTTCACTAATTATACAATAAGTGATTGGCAAAAAAATTGTGCTAAAGTGATAAGCGAATTAACTAGCAACAAACAAATAATTATAGGTTCAAGTATGGGAGGATGGCTGATGTTGCTCACTGCCCTTCAATTTTCAGAAAAAATTGCAGCATTAATCGGCATATCGTCTGCTCCTGACTTCACTGAAGATTTAATATTTAAGCAATTGTCAGATAAACAAAAAGAAGAGCTGGTCTCTAAAGGTATAATAGATTTTACTTCAGGGCATTGTACATACAAAATAACTAAAAATTTGATCGAAGATGGCAGAAAGAACCTTCTTTTAAACAAAGAAACAATAGATATAAATTGTCCTGTGCGCTTGCTGCATAGCATTAATGATAAAGATGTTCCTTATCAAGTTTCATTAAATTTAGCTGAAAAAATCAAATCAACAGACGTCGAAGTACACTTAATAAAATCAGCAAAACACAACATGTCTGATAATCATTCACTGAAAATTTTATTTAAGACCATCAGAGAATTTTTGCCAGAAGAAATATATAGTTGAAGCAATTTGGTATCTGTTCAGCAAAGTGGCAAAATAGGTAGATAAGATAAATCAAAAAATCAAGAAAAGGCGAGTTTACAACAATCCAAGTGGATTACACTCTCCTTGTAAACAATGTTCGTACAGCTGTGCTTTAACAGTAGGCGTTACTCTTGATCACCTCAACATTTTCTCTTGGCAGTTCTTTAATAAATCGAGAAGTGCGCATTGGTTGCCACTGGTTGTTAATTTCCCTCCTATCTGCACATGAAATGATTAACCTTTCCTTTGCCCTGGTTATGCCAACATATGCGAGTCTCCTTTCTTCTTCTAAAGCTTTACCACTTTTGTCATCAAAAGATCTTTGATGAGGAAATAATCCCTCTTCCCAACCAGGTAGAAACACGCACGGGAATTCAAGTCCTTTGGCTGCATGAAGAGTCATAACATATACGGTGTCATCGTTATTCATATTATCCACTTCCATCACCAGACTTATATGCTCCAAGAAAGTTGTGGCATTATCGAAATTTTTTAAAGATGAGATGAGCTCTTTGACATTTTCTATTCGTGCTAAACCTGTTATTCCTTCATCTTCAAGCATTTCAATATACCCTGATTGATTTGCTATAGTTTTTACAAACTCGTAAAGCGGTTTAATGCTTACCATTTCTTCCCAAGCTTTAATTTTATTTAAAAAATCATTTAGTGAGAGTTTAATTCTTTCGGTTACTTGATCACTATTAACTAATATTTTTGCTGCCTCAAAAAAAGAAATTTTGTTATCCTGAGCAGTCGTGTATATTTTCTTTAGAGTTGTAGCTCCTATGCTTCTCTTTGGCCGATTTACGATCCTTTCAAAAGCTAAGTCATCATTATTGTTTGTAATAAGTCTTAAATATGCGATTATGTCCCTAACTTCCTGACGTTCGTAGAATTTTACGCCACTTATAATCTTATAGGGAATTGAATATTTTATAAAATACTCTTCGAGAACTCTAGTTTGAAAAGTGGCCCTGACCAGCACTGCAATGTCACTAAATCTGTATTTATTGAGCTTTAATATCTGTTCGCTTATGAATCTTGCTTCAGCTTTTCCGTCCCATAATTTTATTAGATTTACCTTTTCCCCTTCAACGTTTATTGTCCACAATTTTTTTTCTAAACGAGTCTTATTGTGATTGATAACATATGACGCAGTTGCAAGTATATGGGATGTTGACCTGTAGTTACACTCCAGTTTAATGGTTTTTGCATTTTTAAAATCATCGGAAAACTTCAAAATATTTTCAACTTCTGCACCACGCCAACTGTATATCGATTGATCGTCATCTCCTACACAACAAATATTTGAGTGCTCTTTTGCAAGGTATTTTAGCCAAAGATATTGTATTGCATTTGTATCTTGATATTCATCTACCATGATATATTTAAACTTGTTTTGGTAGTAGGACAGAATCTCGTTCTTTTGATTAAAAAGTTGTATATTATATAACAATAAGTCACCAAAATCAACAGAGTTAAGGAATTTCAACCTTTCTTGATATTGGTGATAGACTTTGAGTGCAGTTACGTATAATGGCCTAAATGATTGAACATTTTCCACTTCAGACGGCAATAAACACTTCTCTTTCCATTGCTGGATGATATTCATAATGGTCTTACATTTTTCTGATAAGCTATCAGAGCTTATTTCACTCATGATATTTTTTATTACTTGTAATTGATCATCCACACCAATGATTGTGAAATTGGAATTTAAGCCTACAATTTCAGCATGATAACGTAAAATTTTTGCTGCAATTGCGTGAAAAGTGCCAAGCCATGGTATGTTTGTGCCCGTCAGCTCAAGTACCCTTGATGCCATCTCATTTGCCGCTTTATTTGTAAATGTCACTGCTAATATCTCATCAGAATAAGCGTGACCATTTCTAATTATGTGTGCTATTCTTGAAGTAATCGTTCTTGTTTTTCCCGTTCCAGCTCCTGCTAGTATCAAAACTGGCCCATTTACGTTAGTTACAGCTAATTCTTGCTCTGGGTTTAGCAGTGAGAGATAATCGTTCATTGAAGCCCTATAGATTATAACTTCGTAAAGTTAAACCTATGATCTAAATATTGTAAAGGTCTTATTGAACATAACAGTTAACTCACTCAAGTACTAAACATTTAAGCGTAGAATTTTGTATCTATCTTACCTAAGTAGTTGGTATATGCTGAGTAATAACAACTTGATTTGAGTCATTGGCACCAGGACTTCTGCTTATTGGATTGATGGGTGGAGTTTTGAATGGTCTATACGTGCAATTTAGTTCCTCCACTTCTCTTTTTCCAATTATCTCTTTGACTTTAACAGGAGATTCTTCTTGCGGGATATAGTGGTTATGCGTTGCAGGTCGTTCAGTGAGATTTTCATATACTTCTTTCAACCAAGTTCCGATATCATACATAAATCCATACGCTTTTTCTTTAAATTCTCTCAATGATCTACTGAAACTTGCTAGTGTGTTATTAAAGTAAATTGTCATATGATCTCTTGTGGTGTATTGATAACTTTCTCCATCTAGTCTGCTACTTTGTGCATTAGAACTATTGTTGCTTTTGAAATAACCAAATATGTTGTACATTTTGAACTACCGCTGACTATTAATATACATATATTATGTATTAATAAATTAAAGTTGTCAAGAATTTTACTACTTGCACTCTGTAAAGTTTTTGTTGTGTACTTAGAACTTTAAGAAAAATGGACGCCTAAATTTGACAATTGTGAAAATATTAGTTAAAATTATTGTATGTTAAGTATAGTAAATAGGGGAAAATATGCCTACTAACTCTGATGACCAAGGAAAAATATCGCTTGAAGAATTGGAAAGTGCTGTTGTGGACATGTTGCTGTGTGGAGACGGACACAAATTAAAAAGATATGAATCAGGACAAGGTGTTGCAGAGTTATCTAAAAAAAATACCGATATCATAGATAAGTATATTGAATGTGTAGGGAAACCTTCTGAGCAATTTATTAAAACAATTGATGAAACACAAACCCGCTATTTGCTAATACTTGATGACCTTACCCATGATACTATTGAAAAATATGTCAATGAAGGTAAGATAGACATATTAAGAGGGTATATAAAATTTATTGGGAGCTATGTAGAATATATTTCGAAGATTTTGGAGAAATGTAGTAGTTCAGATGGTACGGAGATTGGTAGACGTTTACTTGCAAGAAAACTTGAACGGATAGAAGAAGCTTCAAAACCACAAACAGAAGTGAAGATCAAGACAAGTATCTATAAAACTTATTGTGCTTTAGGTAGTGGTGCGGTGATAGGAGCAGCTATAGCATACCTCGCAGGAGCTGCTGCTTTAACTCCTGTTGTTGCTGTTGCAGTATTTATTGCAGCCACTGTTGTTGGTGCGCTGGTGGGTTATGGTATTGGAAAGTTTTGCGGGAAAGTAAGTGAAGAGAAGCAAAATGATCCTGATATGAGTATGTGTACTGCAATTAAGAATGTACTTACTCCCGAATGTTTAAAATCACAATCGCAAGTTCATCCATAAGGTAGGCATTTAATATTGACTTTACAACAATAGTCACTTTAAATTAGTAACTATTGTTGCAGTTAAAGTATCAATGTCTTTTTTCTTTTATTTTTTTGCAATTCTTAGCATTTTATCTGCTGTTTGTGTAATTAGTGTAAGAAATCCTGTGCATGCAGTATTATTTTTAATTTTCACCTTCGTTAATTCTGCAGTTCTTTTTATTCTCCTTGGAGCTGAATTCATCGCTATGATGGTATTGATAGTATACATCGGTGCGGTTGCAGTGTTGTTTCTCTTTGTAGTTATGATGCTCGATATTGACTACATAAGGTTGCGCCAGGGTTTTGCGAAGCATTTCACTCTTGGTGCTATATTATGTGTTGTGTTTTTTCTGATTATCAGTTTTGTAATCCGCAGCTCAACGCTGAATATAAGTAATGTTATAAACTATAATGCCAATAACGTGAAAGCTATTGGTAATTTGCTCTACACTGACTACATGTACGCTTTTCATCTTTCTGGTATTCTGCTGCTTGTTGCAATTGTTGGTGCAATTGCTCTTACTTTGCAGGACAAGAAAAAAGGAGTTAAAAAACAGAATGTATTAAAGCAATTGACACAATCTTCATCTGTAAAATTGGTTAAGGCTAAATTTGGAAAAGGAGTAGAATGGAAATAGGATTAAATCATTTTCTGATAGTTGCTGCTGTTTTGTTCACTATTGGGGTGTGCGGTATTTTCATTAACCGTAAGAGCATAATCAATATATTATTATCAATAGAAATATTATTGCTGGCGATTAACATCAATTTAGTTGCTTTTTCTGCCTTTATGAATGATATAGTTGGGCAAATTTTTGTGATGTTTGTGTTGACTGTTGCAGCAGCAGAGTCAGGAGTTGGGCTTGCAATATTGGTTGTATATTATAGAAGCCGTGGCAATATAGACGTTGAACAAGTAAATTTAATGAAAGAATAAAAGTATGATGGATATACTGAAATTAATAGTATTTTTGCCACTTTTTGGTTCACTATTTGCAGCACTTTTTAGAAAGGATGCTTTTGGTCAGTTAATTACAACGGCAGGGATTGGAATATCTGCAGTTTTATCTTGGTATGTTTTTCTCACCTTCTCTGAAAACTATCATTTAGTTTTATTTCCTCTATTTTCATTAAGTGTATTAAAAGTAAATTGGGCAATTAGTGTGGATGCTCTCTCATCCTTAATGCTTATTGTTATTACCACCGTTTCACTGGTAGTACATCTCTATTCTATCGGTTATATGGAGCATGATAAAGGGAAGTCGAGGTTTTTTTCTTACCTATCGCTATTTACGTTTTGCATGATTGTGCTGGTTGTAAGCGATAATTTCGTGCAGCTTTTTTTTGGCTGGGAAGGGGTTGGCCTATGTTCTTATTTACTCATAGGATTTTGGTTTCAAAAATATTCTGCAAATAATGCAGCAATTAAAGCATTTGTTGTGAATAGGGTAGGAGACTTTGCACTATTGATTGGAATCTTTCTTATTTATTATACATTTCACTCTTTGAAATTTACTGAAGTTCTTGACACAGCTGATCTTCTTGGCACGCAGAACATTAGGGCATTCTGCTGTGAATTCAAAGTAATTCATATAATATGCATATTACTTTTTATTGGCTGTATGGGTAAATCTGCACAGCTTGGTTTACATGTTTGGTTGCCAGATGCAATGGAAGGGCCAACCCCTGTTTCTGCACTCATTCACGCAGCAACGATGGTAACAGCAGGTATATTTTTAATAGCAAAATGTTCTCCATTGTTTGAGTTATCAAATGTGGCACGAGAATTAATAGTTATTGTTGGTGCACTTACTGCTTTTTTTGCAGCCACCGTTGCGATTACTCAGAACGATATAAAGAAAATAATTGCTTATTCAACCTGCAGTCAACTTGGTTATATGTTCATGGCATGTGGGCTTTCTGCTTACAATGTTGCTATTTTTCATTTAATGACACACGCTTTTTTTTAAAGCTCTACTATTTCTTGGTGCTGGCAATGTGATTCATGCAATGCATCATGAGCAAAACATTCAGAAAATGGGAAATTGCTGGAAGAAAATCCCTTGCACTTACGCTCTCATGTGGATTGGGTCTCTTGCGCTTTCTGGAATATTTCCATTTGCAGGTTTTTATTCAAAAGACTTGATAATTGAACATGCTTATAGCACGGATAGCTTTGCTTTTGTAATAAGCTTAGTTGTTGCATTCTTCACAGCGTTTTACTCTTGGAGGTTATTGCTTCTTGTGTTCCATAGCCAAAAACAAAGTAAAATTAATATACATGAGGCACCAAAGATTATGCTTATACCATTACTGATACTTGCTTTTGGTTCGGTATTTTCTGGAGTGTGGGGAGCAAATATTTTGAACATAACTAGTAATGCGTTTTGGAAATCAAGTTTAGTAGTTATTGATGAGCATGGAGTTCATAATTTCTTTATAAAATTACTACCAACCTTGGCAAGCCTAAGTGGAATAGCACTTGCGTACCTAATTTACCAATATCAAGTAATTAGGCAAATTAAGAGTAAATTTTTACTTAAGTTTTTGCAGAATAAATGGTACTTTGATGAGGTGTATGAGTTTGTTATAATTGCACCGATAAGGTTTATATCTAGGCTTCTATGGAAGTTTGATGTTAAGGCTATTGATTCATTTGGACCAAATGGTGTTGTAAGGTTGGTTAATGAATGTTCAAAAAGTTCTATAAAGTTACAAACTGGTTATATATTTGATTATGCATTTATTATGTTTGTTACTTTAATAATCGGTGCTTTATATATTATTGGATTTAAATAGAAGGTGTTGTTACTTAGTATATTCTTGCTTCCACTGATAGGAGCGTTGATTTTATCCTCGATCAGGATTAATCATCAATCTATACACCTAAGATTCCTTGCCCTATTTTTGGCTGTACTTCCATTTTTGCTTAGCATTGTAGCTTGTATAGAATTTGATTATAACGATGCGGACTTTCAGTTTGTCAGCTATCCAATCAAGAATGTAGGAATAGGGGTGGATGGTATATCGTTGCTTTTCCTTCTGCTTACGACCTTCTTGTTTGTTATTTGTATGCTCTATAATTGCAAAATGAGTTATACGACCCTAAAAGCCTATATGGCATTATTTCTACTGCTTGAGAGTTTTGTAGTCGGTTTTTTCGTTTCACTGAATGCTATAAGCTTTTATGTGTTTTTTGAAGCTGTTTTAATACCAATGTTCTTTATTATTGGCATCTGGGGAGGGAAGCAAAGGGTATATGCGACGTTTAAGTTATTTCTTTATACATTAACTGGCTCATTATTATTTCTACTTGGGTTGGTATACATCTATAGTGTTTTTGGAACGTTTAATATACAAGAATTAGCTACATTAGTGTCAAGCCTTGATCTTGAAGTGCAGTCATTGCTGTGGATTACATTTTTTATTTCCTTTGCAATAAAAGTTCCAATGTTTCCATTTCACACTTGGCTTCCTGATGCGCATGTGCAATCACCAACTTCTGGATCTGTGATTTTAGCTGGCTTGCTTATTAAAATGGGGGGATATGGATTTCTAAGGTTTTCTATTCCAATGCTTCCTCAGGCAAGTTTGTATTTTTCAAATTTCGTTGTTATGCTGAGCATTATTGCGGTGATATATGCTTCTCTAGTTGCGTTTGCTCAAGATGATATAAAGAAGTTAATAGCTTATTCTTCAATAGCACATATGGGGATCGTTACTGCTGGCCTCTTTTCATTTTGTGAGGAAGGAGTACTCGGCGCTATATTTCAAATGATTAGTCATGGCCTTATTTCTGCTGCTTTATTTTTATGTGTTGGAATGCTATATACTCGAACTGGAACTTTGGAGATTGCAAAGTATTTTGGCATAGTAAACACAATGCCAAAATTTGGTTTTATGTTCATTTTATTTTCAATGGCTTCAATAGGGCTACCTGGAACATCTGGGTTCGCAGGTGAGTTTTTGGCTATGGTTGGGATATTTAAGAGCATAGGGTTTTTTACAGGATTTATCGCACTTGGCACTATTTTAAGCGCAGTTTATATGCTGAATTTATGTAAGCAAATAATATGGGGGGTTAGCTATTCTAAATTATTAAATAACCGCTTGGATAGCATAGAATTTTCTGTCTTAATTCTGCTTGCAGTGTTTGTTATTTTGCTTGGATTCTACCCAACCCTTGCACTGAATTATTTGAAGCCATGTATGGCAAACTTGTTAGTCAAATATAATGCGCTATGAATTATATACAGATATTGCCGGAAACGTTCTCTATTATCTCCTCGTTAGTGTTGCTGCTGCTTGGGATTATATTTAACCGCAGAACTATCAACTTATTAGCACTTGGCTGCACAGTGGTAACTTTGATTATTTTAATTATTTCGGCAGAAAACAATGAAATTTTTCTCTTTAATTCGTTGTTAAAACTCAATTTATACATCAGGTCAGCCCAAGGGTTAATTCTCAGCACAGGAATTTTAATACTTTTGATGCTGAATTTATCAAAATATGACTATAAATATGAATTTTCAATACTGATTCTTTTTGCGCTATTTGGCATGATAACTTTGGTTTCAGCAAATAGTCTGATTTCTTTTTATTTAGCTTTTGAGTTGATGAGTATATCTTTGTATGTTCTTGCGAGCTTTAATAAAGATTCAGCTTATTCATGTGAAGCAGGAGTGAAATATTTTACACTTAGTGCACTATCTTCCTGCATTATGCTATATGGAATGTCGCTGCTTTATGGATATACAGGACAAGTCAATTTCTCTGAGCTCTGTTCATTCTTGCAAAACCATCAGATAACTTATGGAATAGTTTTTGGGTTAGTTTTTATCCTTATTGGTTTGTGTTTCAAGCTTGCTATTGCTCCTTTTCATATGTGGGCTCCAGATGTCTATCAAGGTGCACCTACCATAGTAACTGCGTTTTTTTCTACGGCCCCAAAAGCTGCACTTGTAACATTTTTAATTCGATTGATGAATGAAGAGTTAGTAAATGTAAAAAGTTATGTTCAGCCTATTTTCTTATACGTTTCAGCATTGTCTGTGCTTATCTCAGCTTTTGGGGCCTTGCGTCAGCAAAACTTAAAAAGGCTGCTTGCTTACAGTTCAATTGGTCACATTGGTTTTATATTTGCTTCACTTTCTATTTTTACACAAGCAGGAACAGATAGTGCCTTAATGTATCTGGTGATATATATCATCACAAGCATAGGGCTATTCTCATATCTCGTACAAATTGACGATGACGATTGTGATATTGCAAATTTATCTGGTATAGGGAAGAAACACCCAATTGTAGCATTTCATCTTTCTGTACTGTTACTCTCGATGTCGGGAATACCTCCACTTGCAGGTTTTATCGCTAAATTTTTTATATTCAAAAGTTTAATAAATTCTGGCTTTATCAGCCTGTCCTTGATTCTTGTGGTGGCGAGTGTTATATCGTGTTACTATTATCTAAATATCATAAAAACTATGTATTTTGATAAAGCTAGTGGTAATAAGGTTGCTTATTCTAAGGGTCTATTCATTATCACTTCGGTGGCTTCACTGATCAATCTCGTTCTTTTCTTGTACGTTTTACTCACTCATTGAACTAAAGGGCTGACAAGGTGATCCCTGAGGGCTTTCATATTCATCATTACAAAGAAGTTTCAAGCACTAATAAAGAAGCGTTGGATTTAATTGATAAAGGAATATCAAATGAAACTGTCATTATTGCTGATAAACAAATAAAGGGTAGAGGGCGCACTGGAAAAAGCTGGATTTCTCCAGAGGGCAATTTTTATGCAAGTTTAATCATAGATCTCTTGCATAATCATTCTGGTGTCATTCCAATGCTGGATTCCAGCGTCACGCGCTGGAATGACAAAGAAAATTTAAGCAAATTAACAGAATTGACTTTTGTTACTGCTCTTGCTGTTGGAAATACTATACTGTCATTTATAAATGGTCTAAATCTCCAGTATAAGTGGCCAAATGATGTCCTTATTGATGGCAAGAAAATAAGCGGAATATTGCTTGAAAAAAGATCTAATTCGAATTGGCTCATTATAGGAATTGGAATTAATGTCAATCATGCACCACTTCCAGGAACAACGTGCATTAGCAATTATGGTGAGTCTGTGTCTAATATAGATCTACTAAAAAAATTAATAATAAATTTTAATCAGCTAAGAAAGCAATGGCTGTTTGATGGGTTTCATGCTATAAGAGAAATGTGGCTCACAAGAGCATTTAAGCTGAATAAGCAAATCAGTGTAAAGTTAGCTGACAAATTGTATGAAGGAATTTTTGCTGATATAGATAAAAGTGGTAAATTGGTGTTGCAGCAAAAGGATGGAAGCTTAATTTATTTTGATGCAGGTGAGTTATTTATTGATAATGCATTATGAATACATATGTAATTTTTGCTTACCTTATTAGTTTCACGCTGATTGCTGGAGAGCTAATTTTTACCATTTCTTGCTATACTAAAAGTAAAAAAATTCTAGAAAGCCTGAAAGATAATAATGAAGAAGAAACATAAGCGATTACTTATAACTTCAGGAATTTTCTGCTTTTTAAGCTGCATAGTCTTTTTTATTTTAACGACGCTCAAAGAAAATATCTCATTTTTCTATACAGTAAGTGAGGCAATAGTTTTACCAAATAGTCAAAAGCCAATCCGTGTTGGTGGAATGGTTGTTGAAAATAGCGTGATACGCAACGAAAGTGAAGTGATTTTTCAAATGACAGATTTTAACAAAAGCGTTGTGGTAAAATACCAGGGAATACTTCCACCAATATTTTCAGAAAAAAGTGGTGTTGTTGTGCAAGGTAAAATGTTTGATAATAGTACCTTTCTTGCAGATACGGTATTTGCAAAACATGATGAGAACTATATGCCGAAAGTTTTAAAATAGATTCCTTAACCTAGCTGTATTGAAATGGTATGTGAAAGAAAGCAACAGCCTGATATCAGGCTATTACCTTTTTTATTAAAGCAATCCGTTCTCTTCACCAGTAATATGGAGTAATGGAGGAGCTTCTCCAATATCTGGAATCGAATTCCTAAGATCTGCAAGTTCACTGTCTATACTACTTGTCTTGCTGCCTATACTATCTATGGTTGATGATAATTGTGTTATTATACCACTTTGAATTGCACTATCCATATTTTCGTCATACTTATTAATGCTGTTCATCAAGCCATCATAAAAATTTTTAAGGTGCTTTATGGTCAATATAATTTGTGGCATCTTATCAATCTCTTCTTGTATCATATCTTTAGTTATATCAAATTCTTCCTTTGTTTTACCACTGACAATCTTCTTTATTACTGGCTTTTCAAAGCTTGGTTTATCAAACTTCGGCTTCTGAAGTTGCAATGCATTATTTGATTCAACTTCTTCACTAGAATATAATTTTATATTTTTATTCATAATAGTTACCTCCTATAAAAAAACTACTTATCTTTATAAATCACTACTATACAAATAACAGTGAATCATTATTAATGTCTACTATTGTGAAGTCAGGAGCCTGTCCAATGTCTGGCATATCGTCCTTGATTTGCTTGAGCATCTCAATCATTTCCTTGTTCTGTTTACTCTGCTCTTCAAGTTCCCCTTTTAATGCATCAATAATAGCTTTGGACTGATCCTTACTGCCAAGATCACCAATCACAGCTGTCACTTTCTCATAAGGCAGTTTATGAATAATATCTTTAAGCTCTTCTGCACCTACGTTATCCAAAAGTTCTTTAAACTGTTCATTAGACATGTTGCGAGCAAAAGCTTGAAGTTTTTCTGGATTATCAACTAAAGACTTAATAATAATCTGAATCTTATTAGAATCAGTTAAATCCTGAGCAATTGCTTCAAGTTTCTCATGATCAAGCTTATTAACTAAGTCTTTCAGTTGGTCTTCTTGCAGACTATTTACTAAAGCTTTCAACTGATCACCTTCTAATTCTTTGGAGAGTATTGTCAAGTGGTGCTCAGCCAAGTCTTTTGCAAGCACTGTAAATTGTTCGTCATTTAAAGTTTTAATAAGTGCTTTGAACTGATCCACTTTTAAGTGAGGTAAAATTTCTTTTACTTGCTCTGGATTTAATTCTCTAACTAGAGCTTCAAGCTGAGCATCATTTAAAATAGGAACAATTATTTGTAATTTTTCTGGATTTAATTCCTGAGCGAGAGTGTGCAATTGGTGGTCAGTTAGATGATCCACTAAAGCTCGAAGTTGGTTATCTGTCAAGTTCCCTACTAATACCTGTAATTGATCACTATTAAGAGTATTGGCAAGAGTCTCCAACTGATTGTGTGTTAGATTCTCAACAAAAACTTCGGCAAACGTCTTTGATAATATTATATGATCTGGTATTGTAGATAATATATCTTTTATTACATCTTTCCTAAAATGCCATTCAATATATTGGAGTGCCTGATTGTCAGGTGAGTCAATAATATTTCCTTGATCGTCGGAGAAATAACATTTGTAGCCGTTATCTAACTCTTCCCATGTTAAATATTGATATTCCACTGGTTGTGCCTTAAGAACGTGAATATACATTGTGACATGATCAGAAAGTTTTGATACTTCGTAGTCAATTGATATCTTCATTAATTTATCATTCAGATATACGAAAGAATGCAAGTTATTTCCATAATCGAGCTTAGCGTTTCTAAACGGCACGAATGAAAATTTACAATTTGTGATTAGACCTTCTTCTTTATCACAACGGTAAGATATGTTTTTCAAATCTTTTCCATTCTCCTTTACGCATGGAATAATTGTAAAAAGACCATCTTCTAAAGCGTTGCAAAATTTTATAGGTAAGGTTAGTACTTTATCTTTTTTACCGTCCAATGGAGTACACATAATTTTTTTTAAATTACTCCAGGTTAACTCTTCACCATGTACTGAGCCTTGAAATATCCGCATTCTAGTCTCGTTCAATATTTCTTGTCCAGGTAAAACTTTAAAAACACGTTTTTTCCCTATCATAAGTATTGTCTAATAAATTTAATTATAGTTGTTCTAACATTTATTGATTAATTTATGATTAAGTTAATATATACTGAAATTATAATAATAGATATCACTAGAGAATTAGTATAAAACCCCGATGAACTAAATAGACTGACTTTATGGTATGTTGAAACCTATATTGGTGGAGGCAAGCGGGATCGAACCGCTGACCTTCTGCGTGCAAAACAGATGCTCTACCAGCTGAGCTATACCCCCACTTG
This sequence comes from Wolbachia endosymbiont of Cylisticus convexus, assembly GCF_003344345.1. The sequence continues at coordinate 19,868 of NZ_QPIP01000236.1, forward strand.
CTTAAAGCATAAATCACTCAGGCTGAAATGCAAGAAATATTTATCTATTGCTAAATAATTAACAAGTTCTGCAGTTATGTATAATTCGCTATCTTTTTGTCTTTTCAGATTTGTAATCACTCTATAAGCTTTCCAAAATGAATCTGTAAATTGAAATTTAACAAGAAGTTTTCCTTCAAAAATTCTTAATTAAATTATCACTAACGCAGTATATTTATTTAACCACACATGAAAATTTTAGTTTGATTAAAATGGATAAAAACTATATTACTGTTTAGTACAGTTGAAAAATAAAATGATCCCGTAGCTCAGCCGGTAGAGCAACTGACTTTTAATCAGTGGGTCACGCGTTCGAATCGCGTCGGGATCACTCACAAACTTTTGAAAAACATGCTAAAAGAACAAGACAAAATATTCACCAACCTAAATGGTAAAGAAATTCCACTACTTGAGGGTGCAAAAAAACGTGGTAGCTGGCAAAAAACAAAGGAGTTACTAAATTTAGGATCAGAAAAGATCATTGATGAAGTAAAAAAATCTGGCTTAAGAGGTCGAGGGGGTGCAGGATTTCCCACTGGCCTTAAGTGGAGCTTTATGCCCAAAAATCCTCCAAAAGCATATTTAGTAGTCAATGCAGATGAGTCAGAACCTGGTACATGTAAAGATAGAGATATATTACGATATGAGCCACATAAGTTACTTGAAGGAATTCTCCTGGCCGGCAAAGCGATCAGCGCGTCAGTTGCGTATATTTATATCAGGGGTGAATTTTATAATGAATATTTAGTTCTAAAAGAAGCACTTAAGGACGCCTATAAAGAAAATTTAATTGGAAAAAATGCCTGCAAATCAGGTTATGATCTTGATGTGTTTATCCATAGGGGTGCAGGAGCTTACATATGTGGGGAAGAAACAGCTCAACTCGAATCAATTGAAGGAAAAAAGGGCTTTCCTCGCATGAAACCTCCATTTCCTGCAGGTGTTGGACTTTTTGGCTGTCCAACCACAATAAACAACGTTGAAACTATAGCCATGGTTCCAGATATTCTAAATCGCGGAGGAGAATGGTTTGCATCTCTTGGTAAACCAAATAATACTGGTACTAAGATTTTTTGTATTTCAGGACATGTAAACAACCCGTGTAATGTTGAAGAAGAGCTCGGAATTCCACTACGTGAATTGATTGAAAAATACGCAGGTGGAGTGCGAGGAAGTTGGGATAATTTACTTGCTGTAATACCTGGTGGGTCTTCAGTGCCATTAATTCCAAAATCTATATGCGATACTATTGAAATGGATTTTGATTCATTAAAAGCTGCACAATCAGGGCTTGGTACTGCTGCTGTAATAGTGATGGATAAATCAACTGATATAATAGCTGCAATAGAGAGATTATCACATTTCTATATGCATGAGTCCTGTGGGCAATGTACACCATGTCGTGAAGGTACTGGATGGATGTGGAGAATTATGAGAAGAATGGTAGCAGGAAATATTAAACCTGGTGAAGTAGATAAGCTACTTGACCTTACAACTCAAATAGAAGGACATACAATTTGTGCGCTTGGCGATGCTGCAGCTTGGCCAGTGCAAGGGCTAATCAGACATTTTCGTCATGTAATTGAAGATAGGGCAGTAACTTAACTTATACTTTTAAGTCGTTTTACTACTTAGCAACCAGAGTTAAAAAATATTGATTTCCTTCCCTTTTTGGCGCTAGCTCTACCTTTGCAATGTCTTCAGTATCTCTAATTAATCGTTCTAATTTTTCCAACCCGACCTCAGTATTTGTAAGTTCTCTACCTCTAAACCTCATTGTCGCCTTAACTTTATGACCATGTGTAAGAAAATCCTTTGCTTGACGCAACTTTGTTTCATAATCGTGATCACCTATATTAGGACCTATCTTAATTTCCTTTGTAGTTAATGTTTTTTGTTTCTTTTTTGCTTCACTTGCTTTCTTTTTTATATCATACTTTTGTTTGCTATAATCAAGTATTTTACATACTGGAGGGATTGAATCAGGTGCGATTTCTACCAAGTCTAAATTGACACTTTGTGCAGATTCTAAAGCTCGTTCTATTGGAACGACTCCGATCATTTCACCATTATGATCAACTAAGCGTACTTCCTTAGCTGTGATGAGTTCATTAATTCTGTTTTTATTGTTCTTTTTAACTTGCAAATTTTAGCTCCATTAACTCAAATTAATACTTTTTAACAGCAATTCAGTAGCCTTTTCCAAAGAAAAAGACTCCTGTTTTTTCGATCCCAAATTTCTCACTGACACAGTTTCGTTTGCAACTTCATTTTTGCCTATGATCCATAATATAGGCACCTTATTTGAACTATGCAAGCGTATCTTATAACTAATTTTTTCATTGGTCAAATCGGTCTTAACTCTCACACCTTGTTCTTTTAAAATATTGCTAATTTCTGTGGCGTAATCGTCAGCCTCATTTGTAATGGTCAGAATAGCAAGCTGTGTTGGAGCAAGCCACAGTGGAAATTTTCCTGCATAATGCTCTATTAGAATTCCAATAAAACGTTCAAAAGCTCCAAGAATTGCTCTATGTATCATAACAGGGTAGTGCTTTTGCCCATCTGCTCCTATATAAAAAGCTCCGAGCCGCTCTGGTAAAATCAAATCAACCTGTAACGTACCACACTGCCAGCTTCTTCCTATTGCGTCCTTTAGAACAAATTCTAACTTGGGACCATAAAACGCACCTTCACCTGGACTTGGTTCATAACTTAAGCCCGCTTCTTTAACGGCTTCAAGCAGCGCTTTTTCAGCCCTATCCCACACTTCATCTGTCCCAGCTCTCACATTTGGACGGTCTGAAAATTTTACAGAAATTTCATTGAACCCAAGCTCTGAATATACTTCTTTTAAAAGGTCACAAAACTTTACAGTCTCAGAATTAACTTGTTCTTCTATACAAAAAATGTGTGCATCATCTTGCGTAAAACCACGCACTCGCATTAGTCCGTGCAATGAGCCTGAGCTTTCATTCCTATGACATGTGCCAAACTCTGCCATACGTATTGGTAAATCGCGATAACTCCTCGTGTGAGAGTTAAAAATCTGCACATGACAAGGACAATTCATAGGCTTTATTGCTAACTTTTTATTTTCAGACTCGTCAACAACGAACATATTTTCACGAAATTTTTCCCAGTGCCCCGACTTTTCCCACAGCTCTTTGCCTACTAAAATAGGAGTTTTGACTTCAAAATAACCATTGTTTATTAATTTTTTTCTGATGTAAGACTCAAGAACATTATATAAAGTATATCCTTGTTCATGCCAAAAAATCTGCCCGACAGCTTCTTCTTGGATGTGAAATAAATCCATATCCTTGGCAATTTTGCGGTGATCACGTTTCTCTGCTTCTTTGAGATGTTCAAGATAAGCGTTTAATTCATCCTTATTTCTCCACGCGGTGCCATATATTCTTTGCAACATTGGACCCTTAGAATCACCATGCCAGTATGCACCCGCTACTTTCATAAGTTTAAACGCTTTAACTCTGCCAGTTGATGGTGAGTGCGGACCACGACATAGGTCTACAAAATCACCTTGCTTATAGACGGTCAAGTCTTGATCTTCTGGTATAGAGGATATAATCTCAACCTTGTATTTTTCGCCTATACCACTAAAGAAATCAATTGCCTGCTTACGAGTCCAAACTTTTCGGACGAATCTGTGGTTACTTTTTATAATTTCCTTCATTTTTTTTTCTATTGCAGCAAGATCGTCCGTGGTAAAGGCACGATCTGTAGCAAAATCATAGTAGAAACCATCCTGAATTGTTGGCCCAATAGTAATCTGAGTATTAGGAAAGAGTTCTTTCACTGCCTGAGCCATTATATGAGCAGCATCGTGTCTTATTATGTCCAAACCCACTTCGTCACTGAGCTGTATTACCTCTATCTCTGTGTCAGATTCAATTTCACGTGAGAGATCATATAACTCACCATTTACCTTCAGGGCAATTGCTTCCTTCAAAACATCCGGTTGTAATATATTAAAACCAGTAACTCTACCACTGTATTCTTTTACTTTTTGTTCAGTTGAAAAGGTAACTTTTATCATTCATCAGACCTTTTGTCATCCCAGTGCTTGACACTGGGATCCATGTTTCTTTTTTTTCTAGATTCCAGCGTCACGCGCTGGGATGACACCAAAAGGTGAGCTACTGATCTTTCACTTAAATAACAGTTGTACAAGAGATCTATTACATACTTGCTGTAAGAAATTTTAATTGTTGACATACCTAGTTAATAATACGGCCTATTCTTTTTCAATCTGAGTGCAATTGCATCCTCCCAAATTTCACCATTACGAAATAATTTTTCCTTATTATACATTAACTCTTCTCTTGTTTCTGTGGCAAATTCAAAATTAGGACCCTCCACAATTGCATCAACTGGACATGCCTCTTGGCAAAGTCCGCAGTATATGCATTTTGTCATATCAATATCATAGCGTGTAGTGCGGCGACTACCGTCTTCTCTTTCCTCTGCTTCAATAACTATTGCTTGAGCAGGGCAGATAACTTCGCATAACTTACAAGCTATGCATCGTTCTTCACCGTTTGGATACCTACGCAACGCATGCTCACCACGAAACCTTGGACTTAAAGGGCCCTTCTCCATAGGATACCTCAAAGTAACCTTTGGTTTGAACATATATTTTAATGTGATAGCAAACCCTTTAATTAACTCTACAAAAGACCAATACCAAGCTAATTTCTTTAGCATAAAATGTCTAAAACCTGCATTTATAACTATAATGTATATTGTCAATTTTCAAAATAAATATTTTCATCTGGATGACTTTTGTAGTTTTTCTATACAATATATTTACTAATACTGCATTAATATGAATAAGCAATATAAGTAAAAATTTTTTAGATTAGGTATTTTAAATTGCTAAATAGTTTATATGAATAATGACAAACACAAATGAAACTATTTTCGCTTTATCGACCGTATTTGGTAAGTCAGGAGTTGCAGTAATCAGAATTTCAGGCAACTACGCGCTTAAAGCTTTGAATCATTTTCATATTAAGAAAGAAATTAAACCAAGGTTTGCTACTTTAGTTGATCTATATGATGATTCCAATCAATTGATAGATAATGGAATAATCATCTATTTCCCTGCTCCAAACAGTTTTACTGGCGAGGATGTTATAGAGTTACAAGTGCATGGAAGCAAGGCAGTCGTAAAAATCATCTTGGAGGAATTATCAAAAATTTTCGTTATGGCCAGGCCTGGAGAATTCTCACTTAGGGCTTTTCTAAATAGTAAATTTGACTTAACGCAAATAGAAGGAATTGCAGACTTAATTGATGCTGAGACAAAAATGCAAGCTAAACAAGCGATTAAGCAGATATCAGGAGAATTGGAGAGACTATACAGCAATTGGAAGCAAAGATTGATAACGATACAATCCAAAATCGAAGCGTATATAGACTTTCCAGAAGATATTTGGGCAGAAAAAAATGAATTAGAAAAAATTAGTAATGAAGTGCAAGCTCTTGTGCGGTTGATACGAGAGCATTTAAATGATAATAGACGGGGTGAAAGGTTGCGTGAGGGTTTACATATTGTAATAACTGGTGAACCAAATGTCGGTAAATCAACGCTGTTTAATTTCTTAGCCAAGCGTGATATTGCTATTGTTTCTGAATATGCAGGCACAACAAGAGACGTGCTTGAAGCTCATATTGACATTGGCGGATACCCAATCATTCTCTCTGATACTGCTGGAATTCGTGAGAGTTCAGATCCAATAGAATCAGAAGGTATAAGTCGAGCGAAAAAGAGGTCTTGTGAAGCTGATTTAAGAATAGAACTATTTCCTTTTGAACAACGACATGATGTCAATTATCAAGCCACAGGCAATATACCATCTGTTGTACCAGTACAACTATGCAAATATTGTAATCAACAAACGGTGTCATCCCAGTGCGTGACACTGGGATCCAGATATAAAAATACTTGCAAATTATGCAATAGACAATGGATTCTGGAAACATGTGCTGAAAACAATGTTCATGATGAGATAAGCTGGATTCCAGTGTCAGCTACTTGCATGACATCAGACCAAAATGATACTATTTATGTATTGAGCAAAGCTGACAATGCAGTTAGTGAAAAAAATATACTGGTTGGCGGTGTAGATTTTCTACCTATTTCTATTCTAAAGGGAATAGGTACAAACAAATTGATCTCTCTTATAAAAGAGAAGGCAGAGGAAAAATTTGGGCATGATAGAGACACTCCTGTAATTACTCGGCAAAGACATAGGGGTCACATGCAGAAGGCGCTAGAACATTTACAACGTTTTAATATCGATAATCCAATTGAGTTGATATCTGAAGATTTGAGGCTTGCTGCATTTGAACTTGGTGCAGTAATTGGAATTATTAATGTTGAGGAAATATTGGATAGTGTGTTTAGCAGTTTTTGTGTAGGTAAGTAAGATTTTTATAGATTGCTTGAAATTAAATATTGTGGTAAAAAAGAGGTGGACGGATGGCCGAGCGGTTTAAGGCACCAGTCTTGAAAACTGACGTACGGAAACGTACCATGGGTTCGAATCCCATTCCGTCCGCACTTACTTCTCAGACTCATGATGTTAGTTAATTTTTAGAGCTTATTTAGATGGTTCGTAACGCTGTAAATCTTATCTAATCTAGCTACGTCTTTTTAAAATACATCCCTTTGTAAATTGACCTTATTAGCGAAGAAAGCTAATATCTATAAATAGATTACCATCTGAATATGGAAACCGATATAGTAATAATAGGTGCAGGGCCTGTTGGAATATTCACTGCTTTTCAAGCGGGAATGCTTGATATGAGATGTCATATAATAGATATTTTGGATCAAGTAGGAGGACAATGCACAGCTCTTTACCCAGAAAAGCCAATATATGATATACCTGGTTATCCTGTAATTACTGCCCAAAAATTAATTGAGCAACTAATGGAGCAAGCTTCACCATTTGAGCCCGCTTACCATTTAAATCAAAAAGTGGAAAAGATTTCAAATAACGAAGGTGAAAACTTTACTGTCATAACGAGCATAGGTACAGAGGTAAAATGTAAGGCTGTTATCATTGCTGCAGGTAACGGAATGTTTGAACCTAACCGTCCACCCTTAAGTGATATATTAGAATATGAAAATAAATCTGTATTTTACAGTGTAAATAAAATTTCTGATTTTCAGGACAAAACTATAGTCATTGCAGGGGGGGGTGATTCTGCGGCTGATTGGACCGTAGAACTTTCTAAAATTGCAAAGAAAATTTATGTGATACATAGAAGAAAGGAATTTCGCTGCACTCCTGAAACTAGAAATAAATTAGAATCACTTGAAATTGATGGAAAAATAGAACTTGTAGTACCATATCAATTACATGAACTAGCCGGAAATGACGGGCAGTTGATTGCAGTGATAGTAAAAAACATTGCCTCTAAGGAAGAAAAAGAAATATCCGCTGATTTTTTGCTGCCATTTTTTGGATTATCAATGAATCTTGGTCCAATAAACAATTGGGGTATACAGTTAGAACATAGCCGCATAATTGTCGACCCAGCTACACTTAGAACCAGTAGAGATAGGATATATGCAATCGGAGATATAGCTACTTATTCAGGCAAACTCAAGTTGATACTAAATGGTTTTGCTGAGAGCGCAATGGCTTGTTATGACATATACAAAGTAATTCACAACTCTCCAGTTAACTTTCAATATTCAACTTCAAAGGGAATTCATGGAAATTAAAGAGTAAGGACATGCATGAACCTGCATGCAGTTACCTCAAGCATAAGGGAATACAAACGAAAAAGATTACTTTACAAACCTCATCAGTCTCCTTATCATGACAATAAGAGTATTTATCCTTGTTTTTGATACGCGCGGTCTCAACGACAAAATTCAGTAAAAAACTCAGACATTTATTGGCAAATTACATAAAATTATAGCGGCTGCATGTCTTTTTTATTTTTTCTACATTCAGCCAAAACGCGCTTATTTTAAGCGTTAGCACATTATTATAATGCCAATTTAAATTATTATAGGGTCAAAACTCGTTACACGGGGATTCTTTTGCCTTTTTTTCGCTTGGTAAAATTTTTAATATTTATAGCTAAAGTAATTTTAGAGAGGTGTTATGTAAGTAGCTGACACACAGCTGTACGAGCATTCATTTTTGAAGGTAAATTGCATAGCAAAGGTGTCATCCCAGTGCTTGACACTGGGATCCATCTCTTAATACAGCCTCATCAAAAATGTTGTGTTTTAACATAAAATTAGCTGCTTCTATGCTCATAAACTTAATATCCAATCAAATTTTCTGGATTCCAGTGGCTTTGTTGCATCACTCAAGAGAAAAGAACTGGCAGTTACTGACAAAATTCATTATAGAATAGCCATTTAACCATTGAAGAAAAAATATGCCACAGCAAATGAAAGTCAGTAACTGCAATGAATATAACAAATTTCTCCAAGAAAGAGGAAATATTTTTCATTTTATTAATAGAAAATTGGTACGAACATGGTCCAAAAGTGTTCGGTGGCAACAATATTTACAGTGATAAAGTTGTGATTTTAGTGCATATAGTCGCTAGTCTCTTTAGAATTGGCTTAAGACAAACGGTAGGGTTTATAAAAGGATATTTGCAGCAAGTAGGAAAAGGCTTAGCAGTCATTAGCTATTCGCAGGCTTCAAGAAGGTTTAAAAAACTCAATATTAAGATCAATGATTGCAGAGTTGACAAAAACAATATGGAAGATATTGAAATTGCCATAGACAGTACAAGTATCAGTATTTATAATAATACCCCTGGTCACAGTAAGGAAAATAGTAAAGATAGAAAGTATCGCAGCTATGAACAGACAAGAAAATTGCATGTAATGTTGAATATAAATAGCAAAAACGCCATAGCTGTAAAATACAGTAACGGTGTCTACTCTGATCACTTGTGATCTGCTAAAAAAAGTTGATTTTCAGCATGTCGTAAAAGTACTATATGCCGATAGGGCGTACGATAGGCATAAGCTTTATAAATTATGCAAAGAATATAATATAAAAGCAAAAATTCTACCAAAAACCTGTGCAGCAGAGCATTTAAAAATAGACTACATGTCTGATAGGAACACTGCTATTAGGTTAATCAAATTACATAATGAAGATGGTATGAAGAAGTGGAAAGAAAAAGTAAATTATGGAAAGAGGTCATATATTGAGGTTTTTTTTTCGCGACTAAAACAAACATTTGGGTTTAGCTTTAGAAATAAATCCGAAGTAAATCGTGAAAAAGAATTGCTAATAAAATGCTACTTACTCAATAAATTTATTGAAATTGGCGTCGCTAAATTTGAGATAGCTTCATGAATTTATTATACATTATCTACTATCCAAAGAGCGATGCAACAAAGCC
>NZ_QPIP01000237.1 GCF_003344345.1 Wolbachia endosymbiont of Cylisticus convexus
AATCACAAAATTACTGACTGGAATAAATTTACTGAATTTGCTAAAAAATATGGTGGAAAAACTCTATCGGAAATGGCTAAGCTTTGGAGCAATGTTAGTATCCCAACGATTCATCGAGCTCTTAAAAAAATTGGACTCACACGCAAAAAAAGACATATGGATACAAAGAAAGGGACGAAGAAAAACGCGCTGAATTTTTGAAAATTATAGCAACAAAAGAACCTCAAAACTTAGTTTATATAGATGAGTCTGGCATTGATAACACCGAGGACTACCCTTATGGATATTGCCAGAAGGGACAGAGGTTTTATGCTCTAAAATCTGGTAAAAAAATTCAACGAATCAGTATGATTGCAGCCTTAAACGGCAGGAAAATAGTTGTTCCGTTAACATTTGAAGGCCACTGTAATATGTTAATAAATGGTTTGAGCAGTTTCTGACACCGATTTTGAAACCTGGACAAACTGTTATCCTTGATAATGCTACTTTTCATAAGTCTAATAAGATTACTGAATTTGCTAAAGGAGTTGGCGCAGAAATTTTATATCTACCGCCTTATTCTCCCGATTTTAACAAAATTGAGCATCATTGGTTTGCTATAAAAAACAGAGCTAGGAAAAACATCCCTCTATTCACATCTTTTCGTCATGCTGTTGATTCCGCTTTTCTATAAGCTTTTCGGACTATTATGAAAAGAGCTATACTATATTGCTGACCGCTTCCCCTTGTATTCGGCTTTCCCACACTCTGAGTACTATCAACCAGTCCGACTTCCCTTTGTACCTCAATAGGAATACAAAGGATCCCCAAGTTCATTTAGAACCCATCTCAATACATGATACGGCCTTAGATCCCGATAGAGTGAGTGATAGCTTGCCTTATCGTTATCCTTCATACTGTCTTCCACTAAAATGCAAAATGTTGACCTCTATGATGTCGGAAATTTCGGGACTCAATACCTTCACTTTCGTTGCACCCTGTATTGTCCGTTCCATTAGCTTTACTACGTTTGTTACCTTACGTAGCATAATGGTCCGTTTTAGGCTGTTGGCTAGACTTTGCCTAAGTTGACCAACTGTGTTCTAGACGCTTCTCTTGGCGCACACATTCTATTCCTAAACTTTTTTTAACTAACTTTAAAATCATAGAAAATACTGTCGAAAAAGGAAGTTTTCTTGTTCGTGTGAAACTGTTTTTTCCAATATAATGGATTTTCTGAAAAGTTTTCGAGTATATTGCATTTTTTATTTGTAAGATAAGATTTTTTCCTTTTTGCATGTCTCACCTAAAAAAGACACATTTTAAACTTTTTTATTGAAATAAAATAGAAACAAAAGTCCTGTCTCTTGTAGTATTTTACTCCTTAATATCTCCCCTTAAGTTGACGCCATTGCCTGTTCAGATGTTAGCTAATGTGCAAATATTGAAACCAGTGCTTCTTTTCTTGTCATCCCAGTACTGGGATGACATCGTCATAAAGTGAACCAGCTTCACACGCCACCATTTTCGGTCTCTTTTAGCTATAAATATTAAGAAATTTACTAAGTAAAAAAAGGCAAAAGAAGCCCTGACCACTGTTTATTTTCAGTATCGGCGCTTTTTAGTCTTAAACACTGCAATTTAGCTGCTTTTAAATGCAATCACAAATGTTTAAAAAATTTACCAGCAGAAAAAAAAGACAAAGAACCCCCGTAGCAGCTAGTTATTCTACTCTTTATTTTAAAATTTGACATTGGGTGATGTCTTAAACAGCGTTTTTCAGCTTGTGTAGGGAAAAACCCAGAAATTTTATAAAGACATAGTGTGCACATAGTGCAAAAATAGTACGCCAAACACAAGTCTTCTTGTCATTTTAATCTGCACAAATTGGAAAGTTAAATAATATAGCTTCATTTTCATGGTAAAGGAAAGCGGGAAGGTTTGTCAAGTAAGTTTTCTTCTCTATAGGCAGCTGCACCTCAAGCTAATAATGGACCATCGGGAACATTACCAATTACATTGATCTGGTTTAGTATTTTATTAGTTGGGTAAAAATAATTTTTTATAAACTCCTTATATATAGCTGTTAATTTGTGTATATCGTCTACTGACACACATTCGTTTGTCTGATGTGCGGTTTTGTTGATCATACCAAATTCAATCACTGGACAAATATCCTTAATAAACGCAGCGTCAGATGTACCACCACTTGTACTCAGCACAGCATCAATACCGGTAATTTTATTTATCGCATCAAGCATAATATCAGTATTTCTATCAGAAGTAGAGAGAAAAACGTTCCTGCTGTTCTGCATAGAAAGTTTATAATCGTTGGTTACATTGGAGCATATTTCATCAATCAGCTTATATAAACCGTCCGGTGTTTTTGTATTGTTATATCGAACATTAAAACTTGCTGCTATTGAACCAGGTATTAGATTGCTAGTATTATTTCCAACATCGATAGTAGTAACTTCGCAATGTGAAGGCTGAAAATATTTATTACCATTATCAAAAGTGGTATCTTTTATTCTACTTAATATCGATATCATTTTATATATTGGATTATCCGCTAGGTCTGGATAGGCAACGTGCCCTTGTTTTCCATAGCAAATTAATTCAAATGTTACAGAACCTCTTCTGCCTATTTTTATGGTATCGCCTAATTTTTCACTACTGGTTGGTTCTCCAACTACACAAAAATCTATCTTTTTTTGCTTACTTTTCATCCATTCCAAAACTGCCTTTGTTCCATGTTCTTCCGTGCTTTCTTCAGCACTGGTAATCAATGCACTGATTGAACCACTGAATCGAAACTTACCTGCAACTGAATCTACCATAGCAGCAATAAATGCGGCTATTCCACTTTTCATATCAGCTGCACCCCTTCCATATAACATTCCCTCTCCCACTTCTGGCTTAAATGGATCAGACGTCCAATCTTTTAACTCACCTGGTGGTACAACATCAACATGGCCAGCAAAACACAAATTTGGTACCCCATTTATACATTTCGCATAAAGATTTTTAACTTTATCACCAAACTCCAAAATCTCACATTCAAAACCACTTTTCTTGAGAATGTCTGCTATATACTCTATTGCCCCATCGTCTTTTGGTGTTATACTTTTAAAAGAAATTAATTTCTTAGTTAGCTCTACAGGGTCAATCTTCATATCAATCTTGAAATACTAACATTACCATATTGTAAACATTCTATGCGATATTTAAAACAAATATTACAGCAAACTGAACAAGTTCTTATAAGGGAAGTAACAGTAGACCATTGCCTTGCTGATAATATCTATGAAATATGTAGACAATACGGAAATGACATTTTTTTAGTTGCAGATGAAAATACAGCAAAACTTTTTAATAAAAACATATTTAATAAAATTTCTCACTTAATTATTCCAGCCACACCTGTCATTCCAGCGCGTGACGCTGGAATCTATACATCTTTTTCCTGGATCCCAGTATCAAGTACTGGGATGACACCAGGTAGACTGAACAGAGCTGCTTCTCTCAAAACTGTAAACCTAGTTAGAAACAAAACAAAAGATAGCGATCTAATAGTTGCATTTGGCAGTGGCACTGTTAATGATATCTGTAAGTACGCAAGCTATTTAGAAAGCAAAAACTACATATCCTTTCCAACAGCAGCTTCCATGAATGGATACAGCTCTGCAAACGCTTCAATATTAGTTGATGGATATAAAAAATCGTTTGGAGCACATCTTCCAAAGGCAATATACATTGATACCGATATAATTACCAATGCACCACTGCGCCTCACATTAAGCGGATTTGCAGATTTCATCTGTCGTTCAACAGTACAAGCCGATTGGCTATTATCTCATCTATTACTTGGCACAGAATATAATGAACTCCCCTTTAAACTTGTTCGCAACCTGGAGGAAATTTTGCTCAGAGAACACTTAGCGCTTGCTAAAAAAGACAAAAGAATAGTTTTATTACTCATGGAAGCCTTATTGATTTCAGGACTTGGAATGGTGATATCAAAGGGCAGCTACTCTGCAAGCCAAGGAGAACATATGATAGCTCATGCAATGGAGATGGTAACAAAAGATTATTCCTCTTCGTTACATGGCGAAAAAATTGCTGTTACGACGATTACTATGGCTAATTTACAGGAAAAGATATTATCAATACAAAGTCCTATCGTTAAACCAATAAACTACTTTGGCAGTAAGGATTCTGGATGTCACGCTACTGAGATGACAGAAGATTTAGCAGAGTACTTTTATAATACTGAATTTACAAAAATTTTAAAATATAAGCAAATCATGCAACAAAAAATTGGAGAGATCATTCATAAAGAATGGAATAATATTTCCAGTTTAATTAAGCGAAATTTACTATCTGCAAAACATCTGCAGAAAGTATTTGAAGATCTATCAATGCCATACTTACCTGAGCATCTAAGTTGGAACAAAGAGCAATACTGCAAGGTAGTCAATCTTGCATTTGTAACAAGAGATAGATTCACCTTTCTTGATCTGGCCAGCTGTATAGAAGAAAGTTAAGTTTTGTAGTAAAATTCTGTTATTAAAAGAGCCATAAGACAAAAGCTAACCCTTTTTCCTACCTATTATCTACTAAGCTGTACACCTGGGTAGAAAGATAACCCACCCATAGTAACCATTTCATAAGTAAATCTAGGGCGCTAAACATAGTTTAGCTTGAGTGGCTGAGGAGGGACTTGAACCCCCGACCAAGAGATTATGATCCTCCTGCTCTACCACTGAGCTACTCAGCCTAATTAAAAACCTTGCTATATATATAATCTATATGTTTCATATAATACTTCAAATCAAACAAAGACTCAAGTTTTTCAGAGTCAATAATTCCATGCAAGGATTTATCTTGTTTCAATTCGAACAAAAAACCACTGTTATCTTGCTTTACTTTCATTGCATTGTTCTGAACAATTTTATATGCCTCTTCCCTAGTTAAACCGCTATTTACTAACTCAAGTAATACACGCTGTGAAAAAATTAAACCTCTTGAAGAATTTAAATTCTTTTCAACGTTTTCTCTATTGACCACTAATTTATCTATCAAATCTGTTAATCGCACTAAAGCAAAATCCATTGTTATACAAGCATCAGGAGCAATGCACCTTTCTACAGATGAATGTGATATATCTCGTTCGTGCCATAATGCAACATTTTCTAATGCAGGAAATACATAGCTGCGTATTAAGCGTGAGAGCCCAGTCAAATTCTCACTTAAAATAGGATTACACTTATGCGGCATAGCAGAGCTTCCCTTCTGCCCAGTGGAAAAATATTCGGAAATTTCTCCAACTTCAGTTCTTTGCAAATGACGAATTTCAACAGCAACATTTTCCATTGAGCTTGCAACCACTCCCAAAATTGAAAAGAACATGGCATGTCTATCACGAGGAATGACTTGGGATGATATGGTTTCAGGTATGAGTCCCATTTCTTTCGCTACATGCTCTTCAACATACGGATTAACATTTGCAAAATTACCTACTGCACCTGATATTTTACAAATTGAGATCTCTTTTTGCACGTTAATTAATCTCTGATAATTACGTTTAAATTCAGCATAAAATCTAGCAAATTTTAATCCAAGAGTTGTTGGTTCTGCATGCATTCCATGACTGCGCCCAACACAAACAACATCTTTATAGTCCTCAGCTTTTTTTTTCAATGCTGCAAGTATATTTTCTAGATTCTCAAGTAAAATATCACATGATTCTTTCAACTGAACCGCAAGGCATGTATCTAAAATATCAGAACTTGTCATTCCATAATGAAGATAACGAACATCAACTCCCGCTTTTTCAGCAATGTATGTCAAAAAAGCTATAACATCATGTTTTACAATAGATTCAATTTCATTGATACGCTCAATATCAAATTCAATAGAACCAGAGAGCTTTTTAGCAACATCGTTTGGAATTACTTCTAATTTTGCTTGAGCTTCACACACTAATTTTTCTATTTTGAGCCATATATTGAGCTTATTTTTTTCTTCCCAAATGGAAGACATTTCTTTACGGCTATAGCGTGGGATCATTAGATGAACTCTGACTCATTCCTGCACATGCTAGACCCCAATGTCACACATACAACTGTACGAACATTATGATTTGAGTCCACCATGAGCCAGTGCTTGACACTGGGATCCAGGCATTTTGATTAGACACTAAGTAGGTGAATGTAAAAGTAGCTAATTTTATGTAAAAACAGCATTTTCGATGGAATCGCATGAAAGGGCTGAATCCCAGTGTCAAGCACTGGAATGACACCTTTGTGTTTGAGGCAAAAACGGCCATAATATTTAACACACTGTTTCTGAGATAAACGTTTGCACAGTTGTGTGTCACGCAGTGGGACGACACTGGTAGTTGAGATGTTTTATTCACTGCTATTCGTTATTTGTATCTTCTTGTTGCTCAGATTTCTGATTTTGCAACTTTACTTGCCTCAATTCATGTGCATCTTTTTCAGATCTTACAACGTATATGGTAATTGGTACTATCACTTTACTATGTAATTCTATATTTACTTGATACTCGCCCAAATTTTTGATACTTATTCCACCAAAAGATAAATTATGATGACTTATCTCATACCCTTCTTGTGATAAAATTTTTGCAATTTCACGTGTTGTTACAGAGCCAAAAATCTTTCCATCCTCTGAAGCCTGCTTTATTAATATTACAAATTTATCATGCAATGATAATCCAAGCACTTTTGCTGCACTTAACTTTTTGATATTTTCTTCTTCCAATAACAAACACTGTTCCTCTAACTTTATTAAATTTTCCTTAGTGGCTTTCATCGCCTTTTTTTGTGGAAAAAGAAAATTACGTGCATAACCTGGCTTAACTTTGACAACTTCACCAAGCTTACCTAAAGTTCTTATATTTTCCTTTAAAATTACTAACATAAATTACCTAACTTTTTTAGTACAGTAAGGAGCAAGAGCTAAAAAGCGTGCCCTCATGATCGCTAAGCGTAACTTCCTTTGTTTTTTTGCACACACACCTGTTAATCTTCTAGGTAACATTCTACCATAGTCAGAGGTAAATTTAGACAATAAATCTATGTTCTTATAGTCTATATCTTCACCTTTAAATGCAGCAAGAGGACAGACTTTAGAACGCTTAAAACCAGTTCTATTATTTACAGATACGTAAGAATTATTAAAACTATTTCGTCTTTTCATCATTATGCACTTTGCTCCTCAATTTGTTTATCCATCATGTAAGATTTACCTTTAAAAAACTCATTAACCCGCACAGAGAAGTGGCGAATAATACTCTCATTCAGTTTTACTCTACGCTTAAATTCATCCATAATGCTTGAAGTAGAACTTATACACATCATACAGTAATGACCACTTTTCACCTTATTTATTGGGTATGCAAAATCCAATAGACCCCAATATTCATATTTTATCAATCCTGAAGCTTCAATATTTTTCAAAAGCACTTCCAGCGTTTTACTCAATTGATTTGAGCCTACTATTTTAAAACTTTTCAAAACCTCTTGGAGGATCTTTATTAGATGTTGTGAAATATTTTCCTTAAAAGCATTTACTACATTATAGATAAATGCACTTTTAGTATTAGCTCCTGGAAGGTTCATAAGATTTTGTGTTATTCCCGTATCACTTAGTTCATCTTTCAACTCTTTATCGATTTTTAACTTTATTTCTTTTAAATTTGAGAAATCTTCTTCCAACTCAACCCATAAAATTTTTGTAAGCTCTTCCAAGACACTAGAGTAAACAATCAGACTCTCTTTAATGTTTTCAGCACTTGTCTCTAACTCTTGTTTTGTAACTGTGCCATATTCTCTTTCTATAAAACTTTTAACCCCCTGAGAAATAACATCTGCTTTAATATTTTTCAACGAAATAGCCAATTCTTGGACCATTTCTTCTACTTCTTGCCGCAACAAGCTCTGTTGTGCTATAAAAGTAAATTCATAAAGATTCACTATATCTTCCTTTAATATCAATTAAACACTTTATTATATAAAACTTTTTTATATAAGCAAGTTATTTGTATTAATTTCTATGCCTTTAATCCAACTTAAGTTAGATATTTCACAAATAGCTTGGGGGGTGATTGAATATGCACCTGGCAACAAGATGCTTACTTTATGTTTTTCAAGAAGAAGCTCAAGCATTATTTTGGTTTTGCCTCCATTTTTCAACACTGAATTCAACTCCTCAGCAACTTTTTGCAAATCTGCACATACAGCAGTTAAAACTAATCCTCTCATTAGAGAAGTGACCTTTTCTGTAAATTCAGATATGTCCTTTCCTGATAGCCTCGTTGTGCTCTCCGAAATTTCAAGGTCAATTACTACAAATGTTCCAGGCGAAAATAGATTCCTTTTTTCTTCTATTATTTCATTATTGTAGAATGCTATTTCAGAAACATTGTGGGGGTCAGAAAGCGTGAGGATAACAAATCTTCCACGCTCTGAAGTTCTCATACGTACATTTAATATTACACCAGCAGTTTTTGTCGTCTTACTCTCTCCGATAAACCCAATATTTAATTTTTTCAAAAGAGTTCTAAATTTTTCAAGTGGGTGATTAGTTAAGTAAAATCCCAGTGAAAATAACTCATGCTCTAATTTTTCCTCTTCATTGAAATCTTCCACATCCTCGAGTTTTGGCTTGAGGACATTAAGATTGCCAAATAAAACAGCTTGATTTGACTGCCTATTTTTATTTGCAAAGTAAATCAGCGTATCTATTGATTCATATAGTTGCTTTCTATTTTGATGCACACTATCGAATGCTCCAGATTTAATTAAGCTTTCTAGTGCCCTTTTATTTATTATATGACCCGAATTTTGAACGAATTCCCATATGTCCTTATAAGGTGCGTTTACTACCCCTTCCGCTATAGACAAACCAACATTACGCAGAGCAGCAATTCCGTAACGTACATGTTCACTCTCTATTGAAAATTTAGCCTTAGATTTGCTGATATCAGGTGAAAGAACAGCAACTCCACTGAACTTTGCAGCATGATAAAATAAGTTTAGCTTGTCTCTATCATCAATATTTAGATTCATCAAGGCCGTAAAAAATTCTAACGGGTAGTTAGCCTTAAGGTAAGCTGTTTGGTAAGATATAATCGCATATGCAGCTGCATGAGATTTGTTAAATCCATAACCAGCAAATTTTGCAACAAGGTCAAAAATATAACTTGCCCTATCATAATCAACACCATTTTTCGTTGCTCCTTGGATGAAAAGTTCACGTTGTTTATCCATCTCTTCTTTGATTTTCTTACCCATAGCACGTCTGAGTAAATCTGCCTCTGCAAGGCTATACCCAGAGAGAATACGTGCTATTTCCATTACCTGTTCTTGGTAGATTATCACTCCGAATGTTTCTTTCAACACCTCCTCAAGCAATGGGTGAATATAATCTGGCTTTTCAAGCCCGTGTTTTCTTGCAATATAAGTTGGAATGTTATCCATAGGCCCTGGACGGTAAAGGGAGATTAAAGCAATGATGTCTTCAATGCAGTCTGGTTTTAGCTTTATTAAAGCTTCTCTCATACCCGAACTTTCAAGCTGAAATACTCCAATTGCATCACCTCTTGAGAGCATTTTATAGGTTTTCTGATCATTCAAAGGTACTGAAGAAATATCAATTTTTTTTTCATTGCGATTAACTAAACGACAAACATGATCTATTAGCGTTAGCGTACCAAGTCCGAGAAAATCAAATTTTATTAGCCCAGCTTTTTCCACATATTTCATGCTATATTGAGTGATTGGCAGAGCTGAATTTGGATCATAATACACAGGAACAAAATTTTCTAATTTTTGATCGCATATTACAATTCCAGCAGCATGAGTTGAAACATGACGGTATATTCCCTCAAGCTTAAGAGAGATATCAAGGAGTTTTGCAATTACTTCATCACTGTCCCTTTCTTTCTGCAGATTTTGATCAAACTCTATCGCTTGTGATAAAGTTACAGGGTTTACTGGATTAAACGGAACCATTTTGGATATTTTATCCACCTGAGCGTAAGGCATCTGTAGCACCCTACCAACGTCACGCAGCACAGCCCTAGCCTGCAATTTTCCAAAAGTGATTATTTGAGCAACATAACCGTACTTCTTCCAAACATAATCAATAACTAAGTCCCTCTTTTCCTGGCAGAAATCAATATCAAAGTCAGGCATCGATATACGATCAGGATTTAAAAATCTTTCAAAGATCAGACCAAATTTTATTGGATCAAGATCTGTAATTTGTAGTGCCCAAGCAACAATTGACCCAGCACCAGAACCCCTTCCTGGACCAACTGGAACGCCATTTGCTTTGCTCCAACGAATGAAATCAGAAACTATCAAAAAGTAGCCAGCGTAGTTCATCGAAGTTATTACGCTTAGTTCGTAATTCAACCGATCGTAGTATTGCTTGAAATCGATATCATGTTGTGTGTCATCATCTGGTTTGGTGTCATTCCAGCGCGTGACGCTGGAATCTCTCTGGATCCCAGTATCAAGTACTGGGATGACAGTGGAGGGTGTTCTGGTGACAGAAGAAGATTGTGAAATACGAAGCTCTAATCCCGCAATCGACTGCTCCCTCAATTCTTCATTCTCAGTTTTATTTTCTCGACAAGGAAATTTAGGCAAAATAGGCTGCCTACTTCTTGGCATGTAAGAGCATCGTCTAGCTACTACTAAGGTGTTATAAATTGCTTCGGGGATATCGCTAAACAGCTCCTCCATTTCTGCTGCAGATTTGAAATAATGCTCAGTGGTTAGCTTTTTCCTGTTATTTTCGAGAGCATAACTACCCTCTGATATACACGTTAATATATCATAAGCTTCATAGTCAGATCTATTTGTAAAGAATACGTCATTTGTTGCAACTAGTGGTATATTGCACTGATAAGCAAAGTCTATCAAAGCTTCTTCAAGCTCTAGCTCTTTATTCAGCCCATGACGCTGCAATTCAACATATAAATGACCATCGAATGCTGAAAGCAGTTTTTCAACCGTTTCTTTATCTTGCCCCAATAATAGTTGAGCCAAACATCCACCGGTTAAAGCGATTAGACCCGTACTTAAATTCAATAGCTCATCAAAATCAACGTAAGGAATATCGCTGTTGTTCTTGCGCTTTCTAAAAGACTCACTCACCAAAGTGACTAAATTAGTGTACCCTTGTTCATTTTTTGCAAGCAATAATATAGATAAATTTTGTTCTGAATGTTTAACTATAATATTGCATCCTATTATTAGCTGTATTCCCCTACCTGCTGCATATTCTGCAAATTCGAGTGAGCCAAATAAATTACCTGAATCAGTAATTGCAACCGCCGGCATTTTATTTCGCAAACAAAGACCGATCAGCTCCTCAATTTTAACCGAGCTTTCAAGCAGCGAATAAACACTATGAACACGTAAGTGTATGAACATAAAAAACTTTAGATTAGCAATAGAAGGATAACATTAATTTACCCGTAAGGATATGAAAAGGTCCAACAGGAAAAACTTGACAAACCTTGCCATTTCCCTTACCATGACAGTAAGAGTGTTTATCCTTGTTTTTGATCCGCGCGGGTTCAACAACAAAAATTCAGTAAAAAACTCAGATATTTATTGGCAAATTACAAAAAATTATAGCGGCTGCATGTCTTTTTTATTTTTTCTACATTCAGCCAAATCGCGCTTAAAATAAGCGTTAGCACATTATTACAACGCCAATTTAAATTATTATAGGGTCAAAACTCGCTATACGGGGGTTCTTTTGTCTTTTTTTTATTTAGTAAATTTCTTAATATTTATAGCTAAAGTAATTTTAGAGAGCCAGCGCGTGACGCTGATTCCTGGATCCCAGTGTCGGAGCACTGGGATGACAACAAAGGGCTACTTGAATGATACCCATATTCCAGCATTTGATGCTGAAATCCAGAAATTTTTACTATAAATAAGCATATTGAGCACAAAATTATGCTAAAACACAACGTTTTTTGAGATTACGGAAAGCCAGTGTCAGCTACTTGGATGACACCACAGAGGGTACTGGGATTACACAAAAAGGGCTACTTAAATGACAAGATAGATAGAACTGGCATGAATTGGATTTGAGTAACTCAAATGACCAATGAAAACTGTAACCCTAAACATTGAAGCACTATTATGCACTAAATGATAATTTTCATACACTTGTCATGGTAGTCGTGAAAGAAATAATTCATACAATAAGCATGAATGAAATAATTGACATGATTTGGAAATTTATATATTATAAAGTATTAATAGTTAGTTAATTTATGAGGTGGAAGCATGGGTTATAAGCTAAGAAAAAGAGAATATGATTATAATGAAAGTTTATTTAAAGAGCTAGGCATTGAAACGCAAGAAGTAGAAGGTCGTAACTTCCTAGAAATATCTAATATAATAGCAAAAAATTATAGAAGGTTATCAATAAAGTGTCACCCAGATAAATCAGGAGGTAGCGATGAAAAAATACAGGCCCTTAACAGAAATAAAGCAGCACTTTTGCAATATATTAAATCACCAAATAAGAAGAATAGGGGATTAATCATTCCTGAAGAAACGCGAAGGTGTTTACAATTGATTAAGCAACGTCAGAATAATAAGTATACAAAGTATTATGTTGTTTTTAGTTTGGTAAGATTCTTACTGTACATCTCGTTATTAGTGTCGTATATTTACTTGGGGTTTAAGCTATATAAGGCTGCTAATTTTACTGACGCACCTGGCATTTTGTTTAGTGCAAGCCTAATAACATCTGTTACAATTTTTTTCTTATCTGTTTATTTGATAGCTTCTGTAGTTAAAGAAGATTTGGATTTGCAAAATTCTCAACGGGAACAAGGTGAAAATTTAGATCAAGAAGAGAGATGGGAAGAAATATTAAAAAGTAAAAGATTTAAATATCTCATTTTTATTGCCCAATATTCGAGTTATCTCCCTCCTATTTTATTAATAGCAGGTTTGGTGTTACAGTACCAATCTAGTTGCTTAAACAGTAAAATACTCATCGGATCTACTGCAGTACTAGGTTGTATTTTATTATTACAATTAGCAAGTGAGATCTACGAGAGAAAAGTTGTAAATCTTGTAAAAACTGAAGGAAGAGGTGATGAACAAAATGTACCTATAGGAGCATTAACCGGAAAACCAAGCAGCATTGTAAATCCTGATGGTGCTTTTAACGTCTCGGCTCATCAAGTAGGTTGATTATTCTCCATAGCAAGATCTCTAGCTAGAAATAACGAGCCACAGATTAGTATGGTTTTGACGTTTTGAATAGAGGCTTTCAGTATGTGATTTAATATTGCATCGCCGATTGATTCACATTCAATAGCATTTATTCCTATACTATTAGCTCCTTCTTTGATTAAATCTGTATTTGTTGCTTGAGGTTCAGATTTAACACAAATCGCGCATAATAGTTTGATATATGGCTTTAAGTGCTCTAAGAACTCTTCCACATTTCTGTTACGGGTAACACCAAAAACCACATAAATACCTTCAGCAAAATTATCTTTTACCCACTGAGATAGCACTCTAGCACCGTCATTATTGTGTGCACCATCTAAAAATAATTGCCAATCTTTTGGTAATAAAGAAATTAAATTACCTTCTTTTATAGACTCTAGCCGCGCAGGCCAATAAGTGCTCTGTAAACCTGAAGCAATGTTCTCTTCTCCAATATCAAATCCATATTTTCCACTTAAAATGCTACATGCTGAAATGGCAGTTCCTGCATTGATTATTTGGTGATCACCCTTCAGGGATGGTAAAGGAAATTCTATTGATTGAACAGACGATTGAAAGACCATTTTGTTATTCTGTTTTTCGCAATTCCATTCAAATCCTCCTCTGTACAGAGGAGATCTCTTATTTATTGCATGGTGTTCTAGCGTATTTATTATAGATTTCTCTTGTGGCGCTATTACACAAGGAACATTAGGTTTCATTATTCCAGCTTTTTCACTTGCTATAATCTCCACAGTGGGACCAAGATATTCTGTATGATCAAGGGCAATGGCAGTGATAATTGTTAAAATCGGATTATCTATAACATTTGTTGCATCAAGCCTTCCACCCATACCTACTTCAACTAAACTAATATCAGCTTTATGACGAGAAAAAGCTAAGAGAGCTGCAATTGTTGTAGCTTCAAATAGAGTAATAGATTGCTTTCCAATTGCGATGCGACATTCTTCTAACAAGCTATATAATTCATTGTCGTCGATATGGCTGCCTGCAACAACTATTCTCTCATTAAAATTCACTAAATGCGGAGAAGTGTATGCATGAACCTTATATCCTGCTGCTTGCATTATATATCTTATAAACGATAGTGTCGATCCTTTACCATTAGTTCCAGCTATGTGAATTATTGGCGGTATTTTTTTCTCAGGATTGCCTAATCTATTGAGAAAGCTTTTTATGCGGTCAAGAGAAAAATCCTTTGGTCTACTGCCAAGCGGCTTAGGCCAATGAGGCATGTACATCATGGATTATTGTTACATTTTAATTCGTCTATTACACTTGCCATGCCATGCGTGTCGATTTTTTCACTAAATTGAGAACGTTGATTAATGGCAATACTTATCCCACTCATTATAACATCGTTTATTAAGAAAGAACTATCACTTTTAGTAACTTTAAAGTCAATATTTGTAAATTCCTCATCACCATAAGAAAGTCTTGTTCCTATCAGACAGGTTTCATTGTCAATTGCTTTTGTACTCATTATGATCATTTCACTATTATTTATGTATTTATACAAGATTTTAGCGCATAAACGCGTGAGATATACTTCATATTCTTTTAAAAACTCTTCTTTTTCTTTCTGAGTAGCCAATTTCCAATATTTCCCTATGACAAATTGAGATATTCCTTTGAGGTTAACGTTATTCTGAATGATCTCCCGAAGCTTTTCGTGTACATGATCTAGATTTTTTCTGTTTCCTTTCATAGATGTGCTGTCTACTTGCTGCTTCATGACAAGCACAAAAGTTTTGTGACCTATGCAATTAGCATAAGCGCTTGAAGAGATTACAATAAAAATGGCTAAGAGCTTAATAATATTCATAAGATATATTTATTAGCTATGATACTTAAAATGCAAAATTTAACAAAGGCAAAATAATAATCGCTAGCTTTAATATATATAGACATACTCTATATAAATAATCTATAATTAATTGGGGTCTGTGCTATACGTTATGAGTTAAGTTAAATTTCCCGAGCGATAATTTCTAATTAAGGGAATTGCCTCTGTTAATTTCATTGAAATTAGTACGTGATGCCCACCTTAACTTTAGGTCTCAGGAATCTACTAAGGCTGACGGTAGATATGGATCCCGTTTTCATTGTTCAGATTTATGTTCCACCAATATAAAGAACAAGGTATCTTTTTCTGTTCATCTCATGAGATATTTCAAGTTGTAATTGACGTTGAGAAGTATCCCGATTTTGTTCCTTGGTGCAAAGCTGTTTATATAAAAGAAAAACTGATAGCCAAATGATAGTGGATCTCCTCGCAGCTTTTCATGGTATTAAAGGAAGCTACACATCAGGAGTGACCTTCCTTTCTCCAAGTGGAACAAATGAAGGTTGGATAAAAGCTGTGTCATCAAATGGAATATTTAAACATTTATACAACGAATGGAAATTCACTCCTATGAACGAAAATAAAACTATGGTAGAGTTCTATATAAAGTTTGAATTTAAATCCAACTCATTTTCCACTTTACTAAAGTCAGTATATAAGTATACACAAAGCAAAATAATTGCTGCATTCAAAGACAGAGTCGAAAGCCTTGCCAAGTAAAAGTTATCTTGACATTATTTATATAAATGCATTATTTTTTTAATAAGTTAAGTGTTTCTATTGTAATGATTTTTAGATTATTGTTTTTACTAATTTTTATAAGTGTTAGTTCTTATGGAGCTACTGAACAAAACTTACCCAATACTCAAAACACTGATGAAATAACACCAAAAGAACTACTATCACTATTGCCTGATGATAAATTATTAGGAGATCCAAAAGCACCAATTTTAATGATAGAATACGCCTCACTCACTTGTTATCACTGTTCTCTTTTTCATAAGAAAGTTTTTCCTAAAATCAAAGAGAAATACATAGACACAGGTAAGATGTTATATGTATTTCGTCATTTCCCTTTAGATTATAGAGGTTTAAAGGCTGCAATGCTGAGTCATTGCTATGAAAAACAAGAAGACTACTTTAATTTTAACAAAGCTGTTTTTAATGCAATAGACTCGTGGAACTACTCCAATTTCAGTGATTTAACTGTACTACAAAGAATTGCTGCACTAAGCAATTTGAAGCAAGATACATTTAACCAATGCATTAATGATAAAAAAATGATGGATAAAGTTATAAATGATAAATCACTGGCAATTAATAAACTTGATATCATGGCTACTCCGATATTTTTCATCAAGCTTAACGATGATAAATCATACGTAGATCATAATAAAATTAAACACGAAGGATATAAAGAGCTAAAATACTTCACTAACGTAATAAATGAATTATATGGAAAAGCTATAGTGAAATAGTACCACTGCAGCTTACCACATAAAGGCTCTATACTGAATCATTGCTTTTTGTCGCTGTTTGTTGCTTTTTACGCTCAAACTCTCTTTTTTTACTGTGCCAAGCATAGTAATACATGGCAATTTTATTCTCTATTAATATTATCGTTCCATCATAAAATTGGACCATATCCATAACTTTTTTCTGAGCTTCGTTAAAGCGTTCTTTGTACTTCTCGCGGTAAGCTGGATTGTATAGTAATCTCACCCCTTCATTATTATTAGACTTTTTGTTTAACGTTTCAACTTCATTAGCAATGTTATAAGACATATAACCCCCTCTAATTGATTATAAAAATTACATTTCAAGAGAAATGTGAATAAACAACTCCTTAATTCTAGTATAACAATTAATTGTTATACTAGTTAACCATAGTAAAATATATAATAATTTTTGTCACTTAAAATTTTACTTTATAAAATAACAACTTAAAATAAAAGTTTTTATTATTTTAAACTATATTATTATATCTACAAATCTTGTATAGATTGAACCTCCCTAATTTATATTATAAAACTTAATGCGTCATAACTTTAGCACAAAATCGTTGTACATAAGAAACTTATTTGCAAAAGAGTATAAAAAAATAGAAGAATATTGTACTCTTGAGAAGGGGCAACGTATTCAAATCACTCCTGAAGAAGGAAAGTTACTCAGTTTATTTATCAAAATTCATAAAATCAAAAGTATCGTTGAAATTGGCACGTTATATGGTTATTCGTCAATTTGTATGGTAAAGGCTCTATCGGAAAACGGTCATATATATACAATAGAAAATAATCCTCAGCATTGCAAAATAGCAAAAAAAAATTTTAGTATTTTTAATCTGAGTGACAAAATTTCTTTAATAGAAGGCAATGCATTGGAAAAACTTAATGAATTGTCAGCAAAAACACCTTTTGATATGATATTCATCGATGCTGATAAAGTTAGTTATCCTAAATATTTAGATTGGGCAGAGCTATACATTAAACAAGATGGGCTGATTGTTGCAGATAATACTCTATTGTTCAACACAGTATTCTTAGAATCCCCTCCAAAAGGAGTGTCAGAGAAGTCATGGCATGCTATGAGAGAGTTTAATGATAGATTGTCAGATGAAAAGAAATATTTCTCTATATTGATTCCGACTGATGAAGGAATGACTGTAGCTTTAAAGCTAACGTAAGTTAAAAATCAAGATCAGCATAATGTTTAGGAGGAGTTAAGCCAAAAACTCTCTCTAATAATATTTCGCGAAAGCAAGGCCTTGATTTAACAATGGAGTACCATTCTTTTAAAATCTTACTTTTTTCCCATGGAAAACTATTTACGTAGTCTATTATAGAAATATGCGATGCTAAGGTAATATCGGCTAAAGTGAACTTATCGATTGCAAGCCAAATATTTTTGCTAATTAAGTATTCAATGTATTCTATATGGTAAGATAGGTTATGTTGAGCTGCATGAAGAAACCTAGAGTCAGGGCTGCGGTTAATTATCACTTTTTCGTTTATGACATATTTAGTAACTTCATTATAAAATTTATTGTCAAACCAGTTAATTAAAGCACGTGTTTTAGACTTAATAACAGTAGAAGAGTCGAGCAGTTTGATGTTGCTGCTATAAGTCTCTTCTAAATATTCACAAATAGCGTTACTATCTGCTATAATAAGGTTGTTATCCATAAGCACTGGTACCTGTCCAGTTGGATTAATCTTCATGAATTCATTCCGCTTCTCCCATGGATTTTCGTATACCAAATCGCAACTCAGCTTTTTTTCCTTGAGAAGAGCTCTAACTTTTCGTGAAAATGGACAAAGAGGAAAATGATATAAAATCATAATATTCCTCTTTTGTTGTCCCAGTATCTATAGGTTGTCATGCAAGTAGCTGACACTGAAATCCAGCTTATTTCATTATAGACATTATTTTTAACATATACTCCTAGAATCCATTGTCCATTGCATAATTTCCAAATATTTTTATACTTGGATCCCAGTGTCACGCACTGGGATGACATAAATAAACGCTGAAATGGCATAAATAAACATTGGAGCGACAATCTTATAATAACTTGCATAACAACTAACTTTTTGTTTATTTGAAAGTAACAGTGTACGAAATTTAACATATCAAGCTATCGAGCTGATATAGAATATACCTTGCTAAATAAAAAAAAAGTATAACCTTTTATAAGGTATGCAGGCAAAAATTCTGTAACTTGGTCAGGTCAGAAATGAAGCAACCATATCAGAACCTTTTTGGGTTGCATACCTATTTTACTATTTTTTTTATTCTGGGCTATGAACATAGCATTAAAATATCGTCCTAGTAGCTTTAAAGATTTAGTAGGTCAAGATATATTGGTGCGTATACTAGAAAACGCTTTTACTCTCAACAAAATTCCACAATCTATACTACTTTCTGGCAGTAGTGGGATTGGTAAAACTACTACTGCAAGAATAATAGCTTTATGTTTGAATTGTTCATTGGGACCAACTTTTGAACCTTGTGGATTATGTGCAAATTGTCTGGCGATAAAAAATTCAAGTCATCCAGATGTAGTTGAAATCGATGCAGCAAGTCACACTAGCATTGAGGACGTTAGAGTGATCTTAGGAGATATTTGCTATTTACCCATAAGTTCTAAATTCAAAGTTTACATTATAGATGAAGTACACATGTTATCTAGTAGTGCATTTAATGCATTACTTAAAACTCTAGAAGAACCACCATCTAGCGTAAAGTTTATTCTGGCAACTACAGAAATAAAAAAGATACCAATAACTATTATTGCACGTTGTCAAAGGTTTGACTTACATAACATTCCTGCAGCTAAGATAGTGGGGCGTTTAAATGATATTGCACAAAAAGAAAATTATTTTATTGAAAAAGAAGCATCGGAATTAATTGCTCACCACTGTAGTAATTCAATGCGTAACGCTTTATTTTTGATGAATCAAGCAGTGCTATATAGCAAAGATGGTACAATATCCACTCAAAGTGTTACAGACATACTTGGTCTAGTAGACAGAAACGTTATATTTGATCTACTGGAAGCAGTATTAGATAGTGATTTACAGAAGGCTTTGTCAGTATTCGACAACGCGGTAAAGACAGCAAACTCACTCAATATTTTTGAAGATCTGCTGCAAACAATCCAGTTAGTGTGCCGTTTTTTAATTACAAAAGAGATTGATACAGAATGTGAGAAGAGCAGAGTAAAAGACTTGAGTACAAAGAAGTCTTTAATATTTTTTCGAGATTGTGGAAGGTGTTGCTTAAAAGTATTCAAGATATAAAAGTTTCAACATGCAATGAGGTTGCTGCTGAAATGATGTTAATTAGCCTTTGTTATCTTTCTGATTTGCCTTCTCCGGAACAGGTGATCAAGAAAGTTCTTTCGCAGAGTATACAGCAGGGAAATACGCGTAATATAGGAAGTGAACAGCAACAAAATTATGATTTTAATAAGGTTTTGCAGTTATTAAGGCAGAGTAACCAAATTTATCTTTACAAACAACTGTGTAGTAATCTACAATTAATAGATTGTAGACTTGGGTATTTAAAATTAAAAGCTGTATCTAAGTTGAATAGTAATTTTTGTAATGACTTGAAAAATTACTTAAATCAAGCTACTAAGCAGGAGTGGGTTATTATAGTTGATACGAGTTATATGAACAGGGAAGTGAGCAATTTAAATTATGCACCTGCAGTTAAGGGTATACTGGATGCGTTTAAAGGTGCAAAGGTGGTTAATGTAGAGAATAAGGAGTAAGTTGTGGATTTCAGTCAAATAATGAAGCAAGCGCAAGAAATGCAAAAAAAGCTTGCGGAAGCTCAAGAAAAATATATTGGAAAAGAGTTTCAAGGTATTTCTGGTGGTGGCAAAGTTTCTATATTAGTGGAAGTTATAAAAATAGGTAGCTATAAAGCTAAAAAGGTAAACATAGACTTAGAGCTTATGAGAAATGAAGAAAAAGATATAGTAGAAGATTTAGTGACAGCAGCGTTTAATGATGCTATTAAAAAAGCAGAAGAGGATATGGCAAATGCAACTTCTGATCTTGCAGGTATGATGGGTTTACCACCTGGATTTAAACTTCCTTTTTAATCTGTATTACTGAAATTTCTCTTGATGTAATAACTAAGTATTTTCTTTTTACTATTTCTAGTGCTAGTATTTCTTAATATAGCATATTTGCATTACTGCATGAACATGAAGCAAGTTACAGTGGTAAAAACAAAGCAGAAGATAAAAAGACTAGTGAAGTGAAAACCAAGAACGAAAAAAGTCATATAATTCTATTTATTTATTAATAAAGCCTTTGTATTCTTCTGAAAAGAAGTTAAGATATAGAATATTTTGTGTTATTAAGTTAGCACTTGACTTAACTTTAGTTATCATTTAGACTGCTAAAGTGGAATTTTAATTTTTTTAACGAGGGCAATTATGCATTATAAAAAGTTTTTTTCAGCAGCTGCTTTAGTGACGTTGCTAAGCCTATCAAACTCTGCTTTTTCATCAGATCCTATTGGTCCAATAAGTGATGAAGAAACTAGCTACTACGTTCGTTTGCAATATAATGGTGAAGTTTTACCTTTTAAAACAAAGATTGATGGTATTGAGTATAAAAAAAATAACGACGCTCAAGATCCTTTAAAAGCATCTTTTATGGCTGGTAGTGGTGCATTTGGTTATAAAATGGATGACATCAGAGTTGATGTTGAGGGACTTTACTCACAACTAAACAAAAACGACGTTAGTGGTGCAGCATTTACTCCAGTAACTGTTGCAGACAGTGTGACAGCGTTTTCAGGATTAGTTAATGTTTATTATGATGTAGCAATCGAAGATATGCCTATCACTCCATACGTTGGTGTTGGTGTTGGTGCAGCATATGTAAGCAATCCTTTAGCAACAAAAATTGCTGGTGATAAAGACTCTGGATTTGGTTTTGCTTATCAAGCGAAAGCTGGTGTCAGTTATGACGTAACTCCAGAAATCAAACTTTACGCTGGCGCTCGCTATTTTGGTTCTTATGGCGCTAGCTTTGATGGAGAAAAACAAGATCCTGACGATTCAAGCAAAAAGGTTGCTGATAAAGGCGCACACAAAGTCTTTTACAGTACTATTGGTGCAGAAGCTGGAGTAGCATTTAATTTCTAGTCTACTCTTATTGTTTTGTATCAGTTTTTTCTTGTTGTCCCAGCTTATGGTGCTGGGGTTTAGAAAAAAACATGTGAATTTCCAGTGTTTGAACACTGGAATGACACATTGTTTATTTAAACTATAGCGTTTATCGTTACACGCTAGTGATTTTAATCAGGTAGCTGATACTGAAGTGTACTGCTACTAAGATCTCAATTAGATGGAAAGTTGTGCTTTTTTTAATTAAAGCTTGAATTTTTTACTAAAAATCAATATATTATATACATGGAGTTTTAATTTAAGTTATTATGTTGACCCCAGTAGCGAATTTATGTGTTAATAGTAGCACTAATCTTATGCAATATATTGCTGAAGTGCGAAAATTTCCTATGCTTTCCCAAGAAGAGGAAGTGCGATTAGCAAAAAATTGGCAAGAACATAAGGATATTTCTTCTGCTCACAAGTTGATTACCAGCCATTTGAATTTAGTAGTAAAAATTGCAATGAAATTTAAGAACTACGGGCTATTGTTGATGGACTTGGTCATGGAAGGAAATATGGGTTTAATGCATGCAGTGAAAAAGTTTAATCCTGACTTGGGATTTCGTTTTTCAACTTATGCAGTATGGTGGATTGAAGCTTCAATAAAAGACTTTATATTGAAATCTTGGTCACTTGTGAAAATAGGTACAACGCAAGCGCAAAGGAGATTATTTTTTAGTTTACGTAAAATGAAAAAAAGAATTTTACAATACACAAACAGAGAAACTTTGAGTAACGAAGAAATAAAAGCAATATCAAGTGAGCTTTCTGTATCTGAAGAAGATGTTGTACAAATGAACTATCGTTTGGCTTGTAAGGATCAGTCGTTAAATAATTGTATAAAAATAGGTGACGACTCTAAAAAGGAGTTACAAGATATGATTCCGTGTAATTTAGTCAGTCAAGAAGTAGCTTACCAGAATCATGAAGAAAAGGCATTAAAAGAAACAATTTTAAGCAATGCATTGACAACTCTTAACGAAAGATCAAGAGACATTTTTATTAGCAGATATTTGTCTGAGAGTACTCAAACTTTGGACGAGCTTAGCAAAAAATATTGTGTTTCAAGAGAAAGAATAAGACAGTTGGCTGAGCAAGCGATGAGTAAGGTAAAACAACATATAAAATCAGAGAGTTTGAAACTTGGTTTACATGCGTAGTCTTTTCGTATTTCTAATATTTTTTTCAATAGGCACCTTTGCATCGGTTAGTAACGTACAACTGAACGAAAAATATAAAGATTGGTTTGTGTATACTGCATTGGAAGATGGTGAAAAAGTGTGTTACATTGTATCCTACCCTAAGAAAAAAAGTGAACATTATACAGCCGATCGCAAACCGTATGTAATGATCAGTTACGTTGATAAAAAAGCAGATGAGGTAAGCGTCACTTCTGGCTTTCAATATAATAAGGAGCCTGTAATTCTCAATATTGATAAAAAAGCTAAATATCAATTGCCGATAATACAGGGAAGTCTTGCGTGGTCAGATAATACAAAAACGGACCAAGATTTGATTCTAAGAATGAAGCAGGGATTATCAATGATAGTTAATGGAAAAGTAAAAACAGCAAATGTTGATGATACTTATTCCTTGCTTGGGTTTCAAAAAGCGTACCAAAAAATGCATGACTTATGCCATACAAAGTAAATTATTGATCACTAAAGTATAATATAGGCTGTTTTGTCTCTCAGACAAAAATATGGATATCACTTTACATAGAATATGAATATCATTTAAAATATATTTTTGAGAATTAATATGTCAGAAATTGCAGATGTAGGAATCAAAGAACAAAGTACTGTGTGTGAACAAATGCGTTTTAGTGTAAGTCGTGCAAGTCTTTTAAGCACGTTATCGAAAGTAAGTGGAGTGGTTGAAAGGCGCAACGCGATAGATGTTTTGGCATGTATAAATATCAAAGCACAGTATGGCAGCATAAAACTGAAGGCTACTGATCTTGATATTTCAGTATTTGCCTCACTTGCTGCAGATGTATCAACTGAAGGAGAAGTGAAAATCTCAGCACATACTTTATATGACATAGTGAAGAAGTTGCCAACTGATTTGGATGTCAATTTCGAAATGAATAATCAAGGAAAATTATTGATATCCTGTGGAAATGCAAATTTTTCTTTACCGAATGTAGTTTCAAATAACTTTCCTGTCCTTGAAGAAGATGGTCATCGATACAATTTCACTCTACTAAGTGCAGATTTGGTAGACTTATTGACTAAAACAAGGTTTGCTGTGTCGCTAGATGATACAAGGTATAATTTAAATGGGATATATATACATACAGATGAGCAATTTCTGTACTGCGTTGCAACTGATGGCCACCGTTTATCACGTATGAAGAGCCATAAGCCTAAAGATATCAACGGCGAATTTGGTGTGATCATTCCACGTAAAACTATCATGGAATTGTTGAAAGTATTGGGTGATTGTAATGAGGTTAATGTAAAACTTTCAGATAGAAAAATCAAATTCACATGCGGTGAGTATATTCTAATATCAAAATTGATAGATGGGACTTTTCCAGATTATAAAGCCGTTATCCCAACGTCTCAAGATAAACAAATGATTGTTGAGAGTAGTAAGCTTGCTAGTGTTATAGATCGAGTTTCTGTTGTTGTGTCCGATAAAATAAAATCCATTAAATTTTCATTGCAAAAGAATTTATTAACTCTACATTCAAACTCCCAAGAGTGTAGTGATGCAACTGAGTCTATAGAGGTGGATTACGATGGAGCTCTTGTAGAAGTAGGATTTAATTCTCGTTATTTGCTTGATGTTTTATCCTGTATAAAAAATAAGTGTAAATTTAGCTTGTCAGATGGTAATAGTGCTACAATTATCACTGATGAAGATGATTCAAGCGCACTATATATAGTGATGCCAATGAGAACTTAAGCTAGTAATCTATCTTTACTAAGTATAAGCCGTAAGGTGGTGCAGTTATTCCAGCGGCATTTCTTTTACATTGACTTAATATGTTTAGCATTTCTTGTGGATTAGTTCTGTTTTTTCCAAATTCAACTAAAGTGCCAACAATGATCCTCACTTGGTTATGTA
The DNA here is from genome assembly GCF_003344345.1 of Wolbachia endosymbiont of Cylisticus convexus. The sequence goes on from NZ_QPIP01000237.1 coordinate 24,899, forward strand.
AAAAGGAAATAGCAGATATTTTGATGTGTATATGACTTCCATTTTGTACTATATCAATATCATCGATTGTTCTGACCGGATTTGTAGCTTGACAATCTTTTGAGCGGAAGCTTGAAAGATCATGTTTTCCAAGCAGGTGTCTAGCAGCTTCACGCATGATGTTTACGTCAAGTGGGTTAAATACTTGCCACACATAACCGATTTCCAGAGCTGCAGGAGCGTAGCGATTAATTATTCTATATTCATAATATCTTTTTTTTGCTGAGAAGCGTGCATGAAATGCATCATCTGCAACTTCTGCACCAAGCACAACTATAGGAATCGCTTTTAAGTGATAGTTTATTCCATTTCTTATTCTGTAAAGCTCAAATTGCCTTTCCATATCAAAATGAGCAACTTGCCCTAAAGCATGAACCCCTGCGTCAGTTCTGCCACCACAATTCAAAGTGACTTTCTCACCGCTAAAATTAAATATAGCGTTTTCTATGGTCTCCTGAATTGAGTTAGCAGGGTGTTGTTGCTTCTGCCAACCAGAGAAACCACTACCATTGTATTCTATCGTTATTTTGTATCGCACTACAAAGTCTATCTATCTTAATATAATTTAGGTCACTAACGTTCTTCGTTATTAAAAAACCCTTGGCAGATTGTTCGCGTTCAATTACCATGGAGATTATACAAGTTAATAAATGATCCATGGCAAACAACCCAGAAGAAAGAAATAATGATAAGCAAAAAGCACTAGATAATGCAATAAGTCAAATTGAAAAAGCATTCGGTAAAGGTGCAATAATGAAGCTGAAGCAAAACCCTGTAGAAAAAATAGACACGATATCCACAGGGTCGATTGCACTTGATTCAGCTCTGGGTGTTGGGGGACTGCCAAAAGGACGTATAATTGAGATATTTGGCCCTGAGAGTTCTGGTAAAACCACCCTTGCTTTACATGTAATTGCTGAAGCACAGAAAAAAGGAGGATTATGTGCATTTATTGATGCGGAGCATGCGTTGGATGTTATATATGCTCGTAAACTTGGGGTGAATACCGATGATTTAGTGATTTCACAACCAGACACTGGAGAACAAGCGTTGCATATTGTTGAGTATTTAGTATGTTCTGGTGCAGTTGATGTAATAGTTATTGACTCTGTTGCAGCATTAACTCCAAAAGCTGAAATTGAAGGGGATATGGGCGATCAGCACATGGGATTGCAAGCAAGACTTCTAAGTCATGGGCTCAGGAAGCTAACCTCTGCAGTTTCAAAAGCAAACTGTATATTGATATTTATTAACCAAATTCGTATGAAAATAGGAGTAGTATATGGAAACCCTGAAACTACCACCGGTGGAAATGCGTTAAAATTCTATACTTCTATAAGACTTGATATAAGGAAAGTTGGTGCAATAAAGGATAAAGAGAATATCACGGGTAATGAAACGAGAGTTAAAGTTGTAAAAAATAAAGTTGCTCCTCCATTTAGAGAAGCAAAATTTGATATAATGTACAATGAAGGCATATCAAAACTTGGAGAAATAATAGATATAGGAGCAAAACTTGGTGTGCTTGAAAAGGCAGGTGCTTATTATTCATATAACAATACGCGTCTTGGGCAAGGAAGGGAAAATGTAAAAAATTACCTTAAGGCAAACAAAGAAATTGCATATGAAATAGAAACAAAAATCAGGGATTTATTTAAAAATCACGATGATTCTATCGCAATAGAAGAGGAACACGAACAACTTCTAGAAGAATCAGTATTCTAATTTAGATTAGGATGAAGTTTTAGTATCCATTCAGATGCATGTGAAACGCAGTGCTCCCTTTCTTGTTATCCCAGTGCTTGGCACTGGGATGGTTTTGTTGCATAGCACTTCATGTGGTGGTGGTTTACGACAAATTCATGTAACTATTTCAAATTTAGTTATGCCAATATCAGTAAATTTATTGAGCAATTAGCATTTTATTAGCAATTCTTTTTCTCGATTTATCTCAGATTTATTTTTGAAACTAAATCCAAATATTTGCTTTAATCTATAGAAAAATGCTTCAATGTAAGACCGTGTTCCATACTTAACTTTTTTCTTCCATTTTTTAATACCATATTCATAGTTCTCATCAACTATGTTTTTTAAAATTTTTTGAATTTAGTCTTATTACAACTCTTATTTATAGTTTTGTATTCTTATTCAATTGAAAAACGTATTTTTGGCAATAAAAACCCTAGTTCATTACAGAAAGAAATTTATATCAAACAACTACCACTGCTTAGATCTTATGATTAATGAATATGTGCTTTAAATTTGTGTGGCGCGCATATTCATTAACCTATTTTCTTATGCAGATTTTAAAAATTTGCGTTAATTGCTTCTTTAAGCCTTGCATTAGCAATCACTATAATTTTGCGCATTAGAGCTGTTATGACTACCATCTTCTTTTTACCTCTACCAATGAGAGCAGAATAAAAAGCACCAAGTGCAGATTTAGTCCTTGAAGCAGCCATCGCAGATGTAAAAAGCTTTTCACGAACGTTCCTTCTGCCACCACTTATTCTGCGATAACCAATAGCTTTACCACTTTCTTTTGGATGCGGGGCAACTCCAGCAAGACTAGCAACTTCTTGCCTGCTTAAGTAGCCAAGTTCTGGCATCAAGCATACAAAATCTTGTGATAACTTTTTACCTATTCCTGGTACTGTTCTTATGATTTTTTGGCGCTTTTTTAACTCTGGATTCTCATCGATAATTTTTTGTATGGCATCATTGAGCTCATCTATTTGACTGTTAAAAAAGTCAATAGTTTTTTGGCAACTTTCTTTTATATAGTCGTTTTCAGGTGCTTTCAGTCTACATTTCTCTTGAGCTCTTATTTGTGTAAGGTCATCACGACGTTGACAAAGTGCAGCTAAGGCTGTTTGTTCTTTTGACATAGGCACAAATAGAGATAGAGTACTATAACGCTCAAATCCATATTGAGCAAGGGCTCTTGCATCTGATTGATCAGACTTTGCTAAAATTCCATGAGATAAGGTAAAGCTTTTTACTTTGCGAGTATTAGCTCGATGTACAGCAACATTCTTATCAACCAGAAAGTGTGCTAAGCCAAGCTCATATTTTCCTGTATTTTCCAAAGTTACAAAAGAATTAGGTAGAATATTTGAAAAATTTTGAAACAATTGTTGCCAACCAGCAGCATTATTATCAAACTTGATAGTGTTCTTTTGGTTGTGAACTGCAGCAACATTTTTAAATTTTCCGATATCAATGCCAATAAAATTTTGATAAGATGTAATCATAATAACCTCGATTAGTTTTAGTTAATTTAAGATTGTAAACGGGTGCATATGTATGTCCCACACAACTATTCAAACGTATCGAGAGATAGGGCTAGTGTACCTTGAT